>JBDHHP010000134.1:0-15914 GCA_039589275.1 Gemmatimonadota bacterium
GCCTGAGGCAAGAAGCAGACAATTCGGATCAGGAGGCTGTCCGATGCAGTGGGAATACAAGGCGGTGACCATGCGGGCGGGAGGGTTCTTGGGTGGCAAAGTCGATCAGAGTGATCTCGAGCAGACTCTGAACGAGGCTGGACGGGAAAGCTGGGAGCTTGTATCGGTGTTTGACACGAGCCAAGGGTCGGGTCAGACACGCGACGTAGTGGCTGTTTTCAAACGGCCGCGATAGTGCAGGTGGATCTGCATTGAGATGACGGACCGCCATGACCAGGAGACGGCAGCGTCGATGGGCGCTACGCTCGACATTGTGCCGTATCTGCCCGAGCTCGTGGCGGACATGTGGGCACTCGGCAGCGTTCCGGGACTGGTCGTTGAGCTGCTGCTTCCCCTTGATCTGCCGGCTGACGCGACGCGAGTACTCGACCTGGGTTGCGGCAAAGGAGCGCTTGGAATCACACTGGCAAAGCAACTGGGATTCACTGTCGTGGGGGTCGACCTGTGCAGGCCCTTTTTGGAAGAGGCTGCACGAAGAGCCAAAGACGTGGATGTCACAGACCGATGCGAGTTCGAGTACTGTGACCTTCGCGACAAACTTGCCAGAGGCGGCGAGTTCGACGTGGCAGTGCTTGCTTCCTTGGGCGGCGTGCTCGGTCCCTCGGATCAGTGCGTGGGCAGTATGAGACGGGCGGTGAAGAGCGGCGGCTACATTGTGATTGACGATGGCTTCCTGAGCCATTCCGATGCGGCAGAACGTCCCGGCTACCAGCATCTTACCTCCCACGAAGAGACGCTGCTTCGCTTGACCGTTCACGGCGATGAGGTTGTCCGCGAGCGGATCTACTCGGCCGAGGAGACCCGAGCCATTAACCTCGATTACATTCATCACATCACTAAGCGTGCAGCCGGGCTGGCCAAGCGCCAACCCGATGTGGCAGAACAACTTCAGGCGTACGTCGCCACTCAGGAAAGCGAGTGCGATTTCATCGACAACGAAGTCACCGGCGCCATCTGGCTGCTGCAGCGAGCCTGAAAGCTATCTGGCCCGGCTTGTCTGGCTGGGAAACCGGGCCTTCCACCCCCACCAGCGATACATGAACCTGATCCATCTCTTTCGAGCACCGGCGCTGTCGGAAGCTAAGAAATCCACCCTGCTTCAGATAACCCGAGAGACCGTATCGTCCGAGATCAAAGACGTCGAAAGTGAGTACTGCTTCAACATCGCGGTTGACAGGGCCCTCACACCGAGCCGATTGCGGACACTGACGTGGTTGTTGGCCGAGACGTTTGAGCCGGCCGGTTTCGGAGCAACCTCTTTCCTCCACGGGGAAGAAGTGTTGGAGGTCGGCCCCCGGATGAACTTCACGACCGCATGGTCAACCAACGCGGTATCCGTGTGCCACGCGTGTGGTCTGGCCGAGATCAGCCGAATCGAGCGGTCGCGGCGCTACAGGCTGGTCACCGGCTCGAAGCTCACCGATGAGCAAGAGACAGCATTTCTGACGCTCATCCACGATCGGATGACGGAGTGCCGGTATCCCCAGACCTTGGCGACGTTCGACACCGGTGTGGAACCGGAGCCCTCGTTCGAGATACCGGTCATTGAAGAAGGAAGATCGGCCCTCGAGCGGGTGAACCGGGAGATGGGCCTGGCATTCGACGACTGGGACCTGGATTACTACACCCGGCTTTTCGTCGAGCAGGTGGGTCGCAATCCCACCAATGTGGAGTGCTTCGACATAGCGCAGTCAAACAGCGAGCACTCACGACACTGGTTCTTCAAAGGGCGCTTGGTTGTGGACGGGGTTGAGGCGTCGAAACATCTCATCGCGCTCATCCAGGACCCGTTGAATACCAATCCGAACAACAGCGTAATCGCGTTCACAGACAACTCGAGTGCCATTCGTGGTTACAGAATCAAGACCATCTTCCCGGAACTGGTCGAACGCCCTGCGCGGTTTTCGGCTGTGGATCTAGACTACGACATCATCTTCACGGCTGAGACCCACAACTTCCCTTCCGGTGTCGCTCCATTCCCCGGTGCCGAGACGGGCACTGGCGGTCGCATCCGCGACGTGCATGCCACGGGACGTGGTTCCCTGGTCGTGGCAGGTACCGCTGCCTATTGCGTCGGCAACCTGCGCATTCCTGGGTACGAGTTGCCCTGGGAGCGTGGCGACTTCGTCTACCCGGATAACCTCGCGTCCCCACTTCGAATTGAAATTGAGGCGAGCGACGGCGCCTCAGACTACGGCAACAAGTTCGGAGAGCCGGTGATTCAGGGATACACGCGCAGCTTCGGCATGCGGCTGCCCAGCGGCGAACGCCGTGAGTGGATCAAGCCAATCATGTTCAGCGGCGGAATTGGGCAGATCGACGCTAGACACGTGTCCAAGGGCGCGCCGGAACCAGAGATGTGGGTGGTGAAGCTTGGCGGCCCGGCCTACCGGATCGGTATGGGAGGTGGCGCCGCGTCGAGCATGGTACAGGGTGAGAACGTCGCCGAACTCGACTTCAACGCGGTGCAGCGGGGTGACGCGGAGATGGAGCAAAAGGTGAACCGCGTGATCCGCGCCTGCGTCGAGTTGGGTGACGACAACCCGGTCGTGAGCATCCACGATCAGGGAGCCGGCGGGAACTGCAACGTACTGAAGGAGATTGTCGATCCGGCAGGAGCGCAAATCGAAGTGCGTGCGATAACGGTCGGCGATGACACGCTTTCGGTGCTCGAGATCTGGGGTGCAGAGTATCAAGAAGCCGATGCGCTGTTGCTGCGACCCGAGCACACCGAGCTGTTCCAAGCCCTATGCCTGCGGGAGAAAGTGCCGTGCGCCTTCGTAGGCCACGTCACCGGCGACGGCAAGATCGTCCTGCATGACGCAACGGACGGATCCACCCCGGTGAACTTGGACCTGGCGACGGTGCTGGGCTCCATGCCGCAGAAGACATTTCAGCTGGAGCGGATATCGCTAGAGCCAGAACCACTCACGCTACCCGAAGGGCTCGACGTCAAGGACGCAGTAAACCGCGTGCTTCGGTTGCTCTCTGTTGGGTCGAAGCGGTTTCTCACTACGAAAGTGGATCGCAGCGTCACGGGGCTGGTAGCTCGTCAGCAATGCGCCGGACCGCTGCAACTCACCGTAGCGGACGTGGCAGTGATTGCCCAGAGCCACTTCGGTGTCACGGGTGCAGCCATGGCAATCGGCGAACAACCCATCAAGGGTCTGCTCGACCCGGCCGCGATGGCACGGATGGCCGTTGGCGAGGCGCTGACCAATCTCCTATGGGCAGAAGTGAGCGCGCTGCCAGACGTCAAATGCTCAGGCAACTGGATGTGGGCGGCCAAACTCCCCGGCGAGGGTGCAGCGCTGTACGATGCCGCAGTTGCCTTGAAAGAGATCCTGACTCAGCTTGGCATCGCGATCGATGGTGGCAAGGACAGTCTTTCGATGGCGGCCCGCGTGCCCAGCGAGTCGGGTGAAGACGAGACCGTCAAAGCACCCGGCGAGCTAACGATATCTGCCTACGTCACGTGTCCTGACGTCACTAAGACCGTAACGCCCGACCTCAAGCTCCCAGGGGAGGGCCGACTGCTGTACGTGGACCTGGGCAGCGGCCGACATCGGCTGGGCGGGTCGGCTTTGGCACATGTGTTCGAGCAGATCGGCGACGAATCACCCGACGTGGACGACGTGGCTCTACTCGAGAGAGCGTTCAATGCGACGCAGAGACTGGTCGCCGCCGGGCTGGTGAGTGCCGGTCACGACCGCAGCGACGGTGGCCTTGTGACCACGCTGTTGGAGATGGCGTTTGCCGGGAATTGCGGCATTGATGTGGACATCGATGCGGTTGGTGCATCGGTTGTGCCTTTGTTGTTCTCGGAAGAACTCGGACTCGTGCTGGAAGTCAGTCCAGAGAACGAGCCGCTCGTGATCCAGGCCTTCGCGGAATCCGATGTGCCCTGCCAATCCATCGGTCGCGTGACGTCCGAGCCTCAGATTACAATCCGCGTTTCCGGTGAGGAAGTCCTGTCGAGTGACATGCGCGATCTGCGCGACCTGTGGGAAGAGACGAGTTTCGAGATCGACCGACTCCAGGCCAATCCGGAGTACGTGTCGCAGGAACGGTACAACCTGCGGGACCGGACCGGGCCGGACTATGTGGTGCCGTATGACCCCGAGCAGACTCAGTCGTCGATTCTGGATAACCAGTCCAAGCACCCGGTCGCGATCGTGCGGGAAGAGGGCAGTAACGGCGATCGTGAGATGACCTCGGCGTTCTTTGCCGCTGGCTTCGAACCTTGGGACGTTGCCATGACGGATCTGTTGGCCGGTCGGGTGACGTTGGACGCTTTTCGCGGCGTCGTGTTCGTGGGCGGATTCAGCTATGCCGACGTGCTCGACTCCGCTAAGGGATGGGCAGGTGTGATCCGGTTCAACGAGGGTCTGTGGCAACAGTTCCAGGATTTCCACGACCGTCCAGACACGTTCTCACTCGGAGTGTGCAACGGGTGCCAGCTCCATGCGCTGCTGGGATGGGTGCCGTGGCAGGGTATAGCCGACGGGTTGCAGCCGCGTTTCATTCAGAATGCATCTGGGCGATTCGAGTCACGTTTTTCCACGGTTCGAATTCAGGAAAGCCCGGCCATCATGCTGCAAGGAATGGAGGGTGCAACACTCGGCATCTGGGTGGCACACGGGGAAGGGCGGTCGCTGTTCCCCGACCAGGATGTGCTTGAGCGGATCGAACGTGAGAGTCTCGCGCCGATCCGGTTCGTTGACGACGCAAGCAATGTCACCGAAGAGTACCCATTCAACCCCAATGGATCACCGCGCGGCATCACTGCGCTCTGCTCGCCGGACGGGCGCCACTTGGCCATGATGCCACATCCCGAGAGAACGTTTCTCAAGTGGCAGTGGGGTTGGATGCCGGAACAATGGAAACGCGATCTCAATGCCTCGCCGTGGCTCAAGATGTTCCAGAACGCGCGGGAGTGGTGTGACGGGCGGTAAGGCCGAGGCGGTATGGCGGACGATGAAGCAGACGCAACGGACCTGAGTTCGGGCTCTCTTGGCGTCAGACTTGGCAACCCGTTCCTACTCCGATCGGTGGACCCGCCGCTCGAGGACCTGGTCGGGCGTGTCGTTCTGGGTGTGCGGCGCTTGGGGAAGCGGATAGTGATCGTGCTGGATGCCGACTACTGTATGGTGATTCACTTGATGATCGCTGGACGGTTCAAGTGGAAAGAGCCGGGTACCAAGGTCCCCAAGAAATTCGGCTTAGCGGCCTTCGAGTTCACCAGCGGCGTGTTGCTGTTGACAGAGGCGGGCAAGAAGCGACGCGCCTCGCTGCACTTTACGAATAGTCTTGATGCACTCGCGGAGCACGATCGCGGTGGTCTAGAAGTTCTGAAGGCTAAGCTAAGTGAGTTCAACGAACGCCTCACCTCCCAGAACCATTCCGTCAAGCGAGCACTGTGTGATCCGAGGCTGTTCAGCGGAATTGGCAACGCCTATTCCGACGAGATTCTCCACGCAGCAGGACTTTCACCGTTCAAGCGCACGCAACGTCTCAGCTATGACGAAATAGCACGGCTGTTTGACAGCACGCGCTCGGTGCTGATTAGCTGGGTCGAGCGACTGCGGCAGCAGACGGGATCGCGGTTTCCAACCAAGGTCACCGCCTTCCGGCCCGAAATGGCGGTACATGGCAAATTCGGCCGCCCGTGCCCGGAGTGTGGGACGAAGGTGCAGAGAATCGTCTACGCGGATAACGAAACGAATTACTGCCCCGGATGTCAGACGGACGGTAAGCTGCTGCGAGATAGGGCCCTGTCGCGGCTACTGCGTGAGGACTGGCCGATGTCGCTAGAGGAGATGGAGGAGAGTGCTGATCGCTGATTGCAGATTGCAGATTGCAGATCTCTCTCCGTTTCTACCGACCGATCAACTCCAGCACGTACTCCAAAACCACATCCCTACCGGCGAGAAGGTCTTCGATGGTCGGCTCGACGCGATGCTCGGGAATCAACCCGCGGTCGACTGGCTCGTAGCCTGAGACCGCCATTGTGTACCGTACCAGCGGGACCCGAACGCGTAGTGCCGAATTGGGAAGCTCGATCATCACCATCATCCCTGAGGTGTTTCCGTAGTAGCCGGCGCCAGACTCTTCCCCTATGAACGTAGCCCGTCGATGATGGTGTACCACCGATGTGAACTCGCCGGTGGCAGAAAAGCTCCCGCCATTTATCAGGATGTACACGTCTCCCTTGAAGTTGGGTTCGAGTGGCTGCTGTGGTCCCAAGTTGGGGTGTCCCTGGAGGTCGTATCTGCCGCGTTCATTGGCCTTGAGGCGATCCTGCGGTAGGTCGCTATTCGACATGCGACTGTGCTCGAAAAACGCAAACGAATCCCTGTTCACTTCGAGATAGCGATAGTAGTCGAATGTCTCATCGATAAGATACGCCGCGAGTAGCTTGCCGTATTCATCGGAACCGCCACCGTTGTTCCGCACGTCGATGATCAGGCTGGGTGCCTTTCGGTCCGCTAGCTCCGCAAAGGTGCGCTGTAAGAACGCGGGGTAATCGATGCCGGCGCTGGTGATAGTGCGACTGCCGAAGGTCCTGACTGTCAGAACTGGGATGTCGTTACGGTACGTGAGTTCCACAGGAGTTTGGCTCTGCTCTGCTCGGGCTAGTTCGGCGTAGCGACTCTCGAATCTGCGCGCGAGTTCGTCGGCTGTGAGACCGTCGACGCCGATAGAACTAACTGAGCCGTCGGATGGCGAGCGATAGGTGAGCTCGAAGCGAGTGGTGATCCCGAACAGGCGACTGTAGACATCGCCGAAAGTGCTAGTGCTCTCGAGTCTGCGATACTTGGATGTTTCCACCCGCCCATCCGAAGGCAACGCAGTGAGCATGGTTGGCACGATCTCGCCCATCGAATTGCCGTTGATGCTGAGTAACTCGCCTCCCATCATGAGGTCTGCATGATCGCTGTGGTTGCGGTGCAGGTAGGGCGTGCCTACTTCAAACGCGAGTTTGAACGGAAGCAGAACGGGCTGCTCCCTCAGGCTACTCTCCAACCCACGTGATCCCATGAGGCCGGTATGACCGTCGTTCACCGCGGCAATGACTGGAGCGAGAAACCTATAGAACTCCAGTTCGGTCATGGGAGACGTGATCATCTGCTCGGCTCGGTCGAACAGCAGGTCCATTTGGGACTTGGTGGAGTAGCGATAGAACCCCCCGTGCCCTTCCTCTAACGAACTCCGAAGGACTGCAAGGTCCTCTCTGAGCTGCTCCGGCGTGAAGACGCCTTCTTGACCCGGAGTCTGCTGGGCTCGTAGGGGGCCAGCCAGACTCAGCAAGGCCGCTAATAGGATTGCTCTGTTAGGCATGCGATTGACTCCGCGAGCCTCGTGCGAGATGCGGTGTACTGTTGAGCAGTACGCCTCAGGCAGATAGTTGTTTCATGTCAACTGACACCTCAGAGCCGACCGTCTGACAGCTGACCGCCGACCGCTGACAGCCGACAGCTCATTCGCAGAACGTCACCAGCGCCGACATGACCTCGCGTTGGAACATGTCACCCGTAGGTAGGTTCAGTAGTTCTCCGTTCACTACCAGTGTCGAAGATCCCCCGCCATCCAGGTTGAGGGCGTCGACCGCGCCGGCCTCGAGCATCAGCGTAGCGAGCTCCTCCAGGCTGACGCCGCGGCTCGCAGCCTGCCTGCCATCGACCACCATGATTACTAGCGCACCGTCCCTGGTACGGCCCGCAGCCGTACGAGGGTGCACGTTCGGTATCGCGGTGCCAAAGAAGACCTCTTCGTTGGTGGTCACTCGCACAATGCCATCCACCACCAGTGCTGGGCCACCCGCTACGGCGTATAGCACGTCCCAGACCTCGCCGTCATCGTAGTCCAGTTGCTCCGCTGGCGTCCCCGGTTTGTGAGCCGGTGGGTCGGGCCATGAGTAGACGCTGCCCTCCCTCGTCGTGGCCCAGCTGATCTCGACCTCGCCGCGACCGTTGAATCCGATTGCGGCACGCGCCGTCTCATACGAGAGCGAGTCGCGAAGTACGGATCGGGTGGCGGGCCAGAGCACTTCGCCGCGAGTTACGACCAAGCCGACATGCCCGGAGGGTGTCTGGTCCATGCGGAAGTAACCGCCATTCACGGCCACGCACGCACCCATGTCCTCCGCGAAGCTCGAAACGGTTTCTCGATTGTCGGTGGTGTCGTTGGAGACCACGACTTGTGTTCGCACAGGAGGTTCGTTCTGGTCGATGAGCACGTACCATGCTCGCAGCGGCAGCTCGGTGTTAGTGCCGTAAAACACTCGGACGGCCGGAGGCAGCTGCTCGTTGATGGCGTGCGCGGGCTCCCAGATTATGAGCCTCGCAGGCGTGGCAGAGTCCTCCGTGGCGCAGGATAAGGCACCTAGGAGAGCGAGCAGTGTGTAGGGGCTCGGTTTGGTCACGCAACAAGGATAACGAGATCAGCTGGCAGCTGACAGCCGACAGCTGATCGCCCCCCTACTCGCTCCTCAACGCTGTCACCGGATTCACCCGAGCAGCCCGCTGTGCGGGAATCAGAGACGCGAGTGCACCCACACCTACTAGCGCAAGTACCCCGGCGATGATGGTCGGGATATCTACTGGGCTCGCTCCGTATAGCAAGCTCCTGATGACCTGCGTGGAAGCGAACACGCCGCCAGTGCCTATCACCGCGCCTATCAATGCCAGCCTGAGTCCTCTCAGGACGGTGAGACCGAGTACGCGACCCCGTCCCGCGCCTAGTGCCATGCGGATTCCAATCTCGTGACTGGTCTGAGCCACGAAGAATGACACCACTCCGTACACGCCCGCCGCCACCAGCAACAGCGCAATGCCGGCGAAGAGACCGACGAGCAATGTGTTGAAACGCTGGCCCGCGAACTGCTCGCTCAACACCCCTTCCATGGTGCGTATTTGCGAGATGGGTAGGTCTCCATCCACCGCCAGTACGGCCTGGCGCACCGGGTCCACGATGGAGAGCGGATCCAATTCGGTTTTTACGGTCAGGTACATCCTGTAGCCCGCGGCCCACCCAGGTGCTGCGTACGGCAGATAGTGCTCTGCCCGAGCGCGGCGGTAGGGTCCCCACTGGCGTACGTCTGCCACCACGCCGACAACCGTCATCCAGTTGGGGGGCTCGGTGCGGAAACTGTAACGCTTGCCTATGGCGTTCTGGTCGGGCCAGAGCCCGCTGGCCATCTCCTGGTTGATGATAGTCCCCGGGCTGGCTGACACCGAGTCGTCGGCGATCGGGAATCGGCCGGCCAACAGTCCAATTCCCATAGCCTCGAAGAAATCCCCGGAGACCCGCGAGAACTCTATCAGTGGTCCGAACGAACCCGAGAGCGGCCGTTCCGGATTGTCCTCAGTCCATACCGAGCCATTGGTTCCGCCGTTCAACGGCAGCTTGCTGGTGGCCCCGGCGTGAATTACTCCGGGTATGGCGCCGATGTGGTCGATGGCCTGCCGCAGAAAGGCGTCTCTGGCCCACGAGTCTTCGTAACGCTCCCCTTGGAGTGACACGTTCACAGTCAACACGTTCTCGGCATCGAATCCCTGTTCTTGGCCGCGGAACTGCAGGTAGCTCTGCACCATGAGAGCGGCACCGTTCGCGAGGACCAGGGCCAGCGCGAACTGGCCGGCGACGAGTGCGCCACGTAGGAGACTGTGCCGCGACCCACCCTGTTGGCTGCCCCTACCCTCCTTGAGCGACTCCGTGAGATTGGTGCGCGACGCAGACAAGGCGGGCGCCAAGCCGAACACGATTCCGGTCAGGACCGATATGACCAACGCATAGCCGAGCACGGTGGCGTCGATCCCGATGTTGGTGACGCGCGGAATGTCGGCAGGAATCACCGCACGCAGGAATGTCATCGCCCATATCGCGAGCGCGACTCCGGCGGCACCACCCAAGAGAGAGAGTAGTAAGCTCTCCGTCAGCAGTTGTCTGACAATGCGACTGCGGCCGGCGCCAACCGCGCTGCGTATGGCCATCTCGGTCTGACGTCCCGTGGCCCGCGCCAGCAGCAGGCTCGCCACGTTGCCGCACACGATGAGCAGCATGAATCCTGCGGCACTGAGCAACATGATCAGTTGGGTGCCGACGCGCCCCACCAACCGCTCGTGCATCGAGTGCACGTAGGCGGTCTTCTGGAGGTTCGTTTCCGGATACTGCTCCTCCAACGTCTTGGCTATCGACTTGAGTTCGGCGTCCCCGGTCTCGAGTGAGACGCCTGGCTTGAGCCTTCCGATGCTGAGCAGCCAATTGCTATCTCGGCCCTGGTCGATTTCCTCCTTGGCAAAAGGGAAATAGACGTCGTGCATCTGGTTGAGAAACCATGGCGAGGGGACGTTGAACGCCGGCGGCAGCACTCCCACTACGGTGTGGGGTTCGCTGTTCAGTTCGATCCTGCTGCCCACGACGTCGGGGTCGGCCCCGAGCCGCTTGCGCCACAGGCCGTCGCTCAGGATCGCCACTCGGCCGTCACCCAGCTCGTCTTCGGACGTGAACGACCTGCCTCGTACCGGCTGCACGCCGAGCAGGCTGAAAATGCTCGGCGTGACATTGGCTCCTAGGACCATGCTTGGATCGCCGTCACCCGTCAGGTTGGTGCCCCTGCTACTGAGCACCGCCATATCCTCGAAGGTCTCTGTCGTGGCCCTGAAATCGAGGAAGTCCGGTCCGGATAGTGGGCCGCAGCAGCTGCCGTCCGTTTCTCCGTGCCATATGTATGTCAGTCTGTCTGGCTCGTGGTACGGCAGCGGGTCGAGAAACACCCCCTTCAGTACGCTGAAGATCGCTGTGTTGGCGCCAATACCGACGGCCAGCGTACCGATTACGATCGCCGCGAAAGCGGGTCTCTTGAACAACTGTCGCACGCCATACTGCAGGTCCTGTCGCAGTTCATCGCAATAAGCAGTTCGTTGCTCCCTATTCACACGCCGCGTTTCCATCCCGTATAGCTCCTTCCGTATCTCCTGAGCGTTGCCGAACCGGATGTGCGCTTCCTTCCGGGCGTCGGCGCCGTATCCGCGGGCCTTGAGATCCCGTACCAGCATCTCGAAGTGCAGCGACAGCTCGTCATCTATCTGGCGTGCGCGGTCTCTGCGCGAGAGCAGCGATCGCAGACGCATCCAGCCGTCAGTAATCCGACTCATCGCAGCTACCTAAGCCGGTTGCTCGAGAACTCGGGCGACAGCCACGGTGAACTCTGCCCAGCTCTTGGCTTCGGCCTTCAGCCGCTTTCTGCCGCTGACGGTCAATCGGTAAGACTTGATGCGTCTGTTGTTGACGGACCGGCCCCATTCAAACTCGATCCAGCCGCGGTTGGTCATGCGGTACAGGGCCGGGTAGAGCGAGCCTTCCTCGATCTGGAGTGCCTGCTTGGTCCTCTCCTCGATCAATCGAGCAATGCCGTACCCGTGCAGTGGCCCAGCCTGCAGGGTCTTGAGGATCAGTAGGTCCAGCGTCCCCTTGACGAGTTCCTGGGTGGTTCTGGGCATGTCGTGCCTGTGCCGTAGTAAGTGCGGACGCGGGCCGCCCGCGAGCTTGCCTAGAACTTCTAGGTGTTTAGATGCAGTGAGGGGCGAAAAGGTTGAGTCGGACCACCCAGCACCTCCCCGCTGCCGGACGGACCAAATCGAACTGGGATGGTCTAGGGCGTCCTGGGCGGAAGAAGACGTTCGAAGAGGGCACTCACGATCCCTCTCCAATCCACTCCTCCATTACGACACACGCCGCGAGGTCACCTGTCACATTGATTGACGTACGGGACATATCGAGGATTCGGTCGACACCTATGATGAGGGCGATCCCGCTTGCCGGCACGCCGATGCCCTGGAGGATGGTGGCGAGGATCACGATGCCAACGCCCGGTGTGCTAGGTGAGCCGATCGATGCGCCAACCGTGGTAGCCGCGAGCAGGAATAGGTTGCTGGTGGACAGCTCCACCCCGAACACCTGAGTTAGGAAGACGGCGGCGATGACCTGATAGACCGCTGTGCCCGCCATGTTGACTGTAGCCCCGAGCGGTATGATGAACTGGGACAGGGCCTTCCCGACTCCCAGCCTCTCTTCCGATGTCTGCATGGACAGTGGCATGACAGCCGCGGAACTCGATGTAGAGAACGCCAGAAGCTGCACGTCACGGATGTTGGCCAGGAACCAGACGGGAGAGCGCTTCCCGAGTAGGGCTACGATGACGGCGTACAGCACGAGCATTATGAGCAAGGCCAACAACACGGTCCCGACGTATGCTGTCATCCCTACGATCGCATCCAGCCCGATCTTGATCGTGATCTGGGCCAGCAGGCCGAATACCGCCCACGGAGCAAGGAGCATCGCCCAGCTCACGATTTGCATCGACACTTCCTGGATTGAGGCGAATATGTCTATCAGTGGCTGGGCCCGGTCGGCAGGCACTGCGACCAGCGCAATCCCGATGAAGATGGCGAGTATGACGATCTGCAGCATGGCCAGCTCGATGATTGCCCCGAACGGGTTCGTTGGTATGAGGCCGACAATCCGATCCGGCATGGAGCCTCGCTCCTCAGCGGCAGCCGCCTGTGACTCCTGGGCAGTCTCACCTACCGATGCCATGGTCCGCTCCAGTAGGTCCGCATCGATTAAACGGCCTGGCTCAAGCGCCGTGGCGAGGGCGATGCCCAGCGCCACCGCTACTGCCGTTGTCACAACGAAGAACAACATGACGCGCCAACCCACCTTGCGCAGGAACTCGGCATCACCACTCGACGTGATACCGATGACGATGGACGAGAGCACCAGGACAACGACGACCATCTGGATGAGAGCTAGAAATACTTTGCCCGGAAGCGCGAGCCAGGCGGCGAGCGAGTTGGCGACCTCGGTCGGCACCAAAGCCGCTCCTGACGGGGACAGCAGCAGTCCAACGACTATGCCAAGCACCATGCCGATGAGCACTTGTGCCCAGAGGTGCGTTTTGACCCATAGGGTGGTTTTCGGGACGAGCTCTTCGGGGGCGAGAGCCACGGATGGGCGGTGGGGTGCGGTGGTTGGCCGAGTCATCGGTACCTCGCGTACTGAGCTGTATTCAGGGAGATACTACCCCGGTCGGCCGGGGCAGGATAGGGTTCTCATTGCGGTCTGATGTAGAGGAGATACTGGTGCGGTCGAGTTGACCAGGCTCTAGGTGGACTCATCGGTTTCGTTGTGCGGTGAGCCATTAATGTCGAGTACTCGACCACGTATCTCTGACGCGATCCGCGCACCGACCTCGTTTTCCTCGTCGACCACTATGTGAGCGCCAGCTACGTCGAGTTGCCAACGGTGCACGTGGTAGCGAGATCGCACGACAATGATGGTATCCGGTGCAAGCGATCTGACCTGCTGCACGACCTGTTGGGCTGCACTCGGATCCGGCAGGGTAACCGCGACTGCCCTTGCGGTGCGTACGCTTGCGTGCTCCAGCACTTCCTCGCGCGTGGCGTCACCCAATTGAACCGGTAGTCCGTATGCTTCGGCGTGACCCGCAGTGCTTTGATTGAGTTCTACCACGAGTATGGGAAGGTCTGGGTCGCCCATCAATAGCTCCGCGATACGTTGCCCGGCTGGTCCAAAACCAATTATCAACAGGTGGCCTCGCAGGACCTCTGACCCGTCCTCCTCCACTCCTGCGTCCGGTACTCTCCCGGCAGCTAGTCCTCCCACTAGGGTGGCAACACGTGGGGCCAGGCGAGCGAGATACGGTGTCAGAAAGAGGGTGATCATCAAAGTGGCCACTATCAGTTCGAACTGTTGCTCAGCAAGTACTCTCACTTCGATGGCCACGCCGGCGAGCACCAGTGAGAACTCTCCGAGCTGGGCCAGCACCATTCCCGTCGCAACCGCCTGAGGAAGTGGGCTGCCAGCCGCACGCACGGACGCGGCGCCGATCGCCGTCTTGCAGACCACAACGGCTGTTACCACCAACAGCAGCAGCGACCAGTTGGCCGCGACCCATGCGGGGTTACTCAGCATTCCGATAGAGCTGAAGAAGAGCGTCACAAACAACGTCTGCAGCGGTACGATATCCGCTCGGATCTGAGTCGCAAAGCGTGATCCACCCAACAGCACGCCCGCGAGAAACGCGCCAAGCACCGGTGAGAACCCCAGCCAGTGCGACACCCAGGCGGCACCTAATGCCGTCACGATCGCCAGCAGGATCGGCATGTCGCGGTTGCGAGCTGCCACGCCCGTACCGAGCACGAGAGGGACTAGGCGGTTCAACACCACGTGGAAGGAAGCGAACAGAAGTGCAGCGAGGCCCAGAGACCGAATCAGCGACCAGCCTATCGATAGCGCAGAACCCTCGCCACCTAGCATCGCGACGAGCAGAACGAGAGGAACGACTGCCACATCCTGCAACAACAGAACGCCGATGGCGTTTCTGCCGTGTACTGCGTCGACCTCGGCCCGGGCGGCGAGCAGGCGTATCACGGCTGCCGTACTGCTCAGCGGAACGACGGCCCCGATTGCCAGTGCCCCCCGCACGTCGAGACCCGCTAGCAGACACACCAGGGTCGTAAGCGCTCCGGTGCCGAGTACCTGTAGCGTCCCTCCCAGTCCCCCGACCTTACCAACAGCGCGAAGTCGGCGCCAGGAGAATTCCAGGCCGATGCTGAAGAGGAGCAGCGCGACACCCAACTCCGCGATAGAACCAACGGCCGTGTGACTGGGCAGCAGATCGAAGGCGTTGGGACCCAGCAGCGTCCCCGAGAGCAGATAGCCGAGGATCGGGCTTTGTCGAAACCGCTCGCATAGTCCGCCTAGTACCACAGCTGCGGCGAGAAGGATCAGGATGTCGAGGAGCGCGGTCCAGAGTTCCATTTGCGATTGCAGCGCCTATCGGGTCTTTTGGTTGAGAGGAAGATGCGCTACCGGGGATGGGTTGGCCATGGGAGGTGCGCTCTGCCGAGTAGGTAGGCGCCGCCGAGGCGCCCGGTGACCGAGCGTCTCTCTGGCTCAGGTCCGCTCCGTCGCCGTCCGATCCCGACTGCGCCGGTTCGGACGCCCTCCTTCAGCGGGGCATGTCAGGGGCTTGCACGGTTTGCGAATCAGCGATGACACTCTAGTCTTTCGATGGGATTCCGATCGCGCACAATCATCTCAGCGGAGGTGACAATGGCTGTACCAGAGGAGCTCTTCCTATACGAAGAACTCATGCTGCTCGCACTCAAGGATGAGAAGGGGACACTCGAGGCGGACGGAACCAGGTTCCAATACACTGTTGCCGCTTCATTTCTGGCGGAACTGCTGCTCGCCAATCGTATCCGCGTGGTGGAGGCGAAGAAAAAGCTAGTGGAGTTTAAGGGCGCAGATTTGCTTGGAGATCCGATACTGGACGAGTGTCTCGAGAAGCTCAAGACAGCCAACTCACAACCTGGGTGTCTCGTTTTGCCGGCTTGAAGAAGCTCAAGCACCGGGTGGCCGGGCAGTTGGTGCAACGCGGCATCCTGAGAGCGGATCAAGACAAGGTCCTTCTCGTCTTTAACAGGAAGGTCTATCCCGAACTTGACCCGAGACCGGAACGGGAGGTCATCGAGCGGCTGCGCAAGGCGATCTTTGGCGATGCAAGGGATGTGGACCCGCGCACAACGGTCTTAGTGTCACTGGCGGACAAGGCCGGTGTGTTGAAGAACGCGTTCGACAAGGCTGACTTGAAACGCAGGAAGGAACGCATCAAGCAGATAGGTGCCGGTAACGTTACCGCCGCCGCCGCTCAGGAAGTCATAGAGGCCGTTCAGGCAGCGGTGCTCGTCGCCGTGATAATGCCGGCCGTGATAGGCACGGCCACCAGCAGCTAGGAGGTAACACCGAATGGGCAGTCGTGTTCT
>JBDHHP010000135.1:0-10449 GCA_039589275.1 Gemmatimonadota bacterium
CGCCGGTGCAGGCGGTTTCTACGCGCGGTCCAACACGGGTGCCTCATTCATAGCGGGGGTGGTTGGCGGGTCCGAATCAGAGGAACTGGCACTGGGTGTCGAGGGGTCGAGTCGGGCACCATTGGGCAGTCATGGTGATTACCTGCAGGTATTCAACACCTATGTTGTGTTCGAGACGGCGGAGGGTCTGGCGATAGTCGACCAGCACTCGGCGCACGAGAGGGTGCTCTACGAACGCACCATCGCCGAGTTGAGCGGTGCAGGTGGGGTTGCGCAACGACTCCTTCTCCCGATCACCATTGATCTGGAACCCGGCGAGCTGGACGCGGTTGAAGAGCACCGTCAGTACCTCACCGCAGTGGGATATGAGGTGGAGGGCTTTGGCGGCCGCTCTGTTGTGCTGCACGCCGTGCCCAATCCGCACCCCCGATTCGATGCGCGCCATTGCTTCGAGGAACTTGTCGCCGACCTGGCCCACGGTCGGTTGGGAGGATTGAACCCGCTCGAGCGGTTTGCGGCGACCTTCGCTTGCAGGGCTGCCGTGAAGGCCGGCGACACTCTGGATCGACATGAGATCACTGAACTGATCAGCCGTCTGTTTAGCTGCGATCTACCGCCCCACGACGTTCATGGTCGTCCCACGATCGTGCAGCTCGCGCGGGACGAACTGGAGCGACGGTTTGGACGGTCGTAGGCCCTTGGTACCCGTCGTAGTTGGCCCAACGGCGGTCGGAAAGACGGCGGTGGCCGTTGAACTGGCCGGCCTTCTGCGCATCACCGTCATCTCTGCGGACTCTCGTCAAGTCTACCGGCAGCTCGATATCGGTACCGCAAAGCCCACACCGGATCAGCTGCAACGAGTGGAGCATCTAGGGATCGATATCGTCGATCCAGGACAAGCGTACAGCGCCGGTAGGTTTGGGCTCGACGCGGCGCGCTGGTTAGAGACGGCAAGGGTGAACAGCCAGCCCGTTGTGGTGGGCGGGACTGGATTCTACGTGCGAGCGCTGGCTGACGGTCTCTTTCAAGAACCGGCCTTGGATCCAGAGCGGCGTGAACGGCTCAGGGAATGGACTGCATCTGCAAGTAGCCTGGGACGCTGGGCGCAGCGGCTGGACCCGGAGTTTGTTGCTGGCGGGCGTCAACGGGCTGCACGCAGTGTCGAGATCGGGTTGCTGACTGGCAGGCCTCTTTCTTGGTGGCAACGGGAGGCTAAGGCCATGGGCGCCATGCGTCCGTGGTACGTGAGGCTTACGCTACCGCGTCCTGTACTGCATGAACGGATAGGATTGCGCTGTGAACAAATGCTCGAGGCAGGACTCGTATCTGAAGTGGAGACCTTGTTGAATAAGGGTGTTCCCCGAGGAGCAAGGGGACTCGACGCCGTTGGTTATCCCGATGTGATCGATCATTTGGACGGCCGGATTCAGGCAACGGACCTTGCCGGCGCAATCACCACTAGCACGCGGCAGTATGCGAAGCGCCAAGAGACGTGGTTCCGGCACCAGCTCGGTGCAGGTCCCGTATTGGTGTTGGATGCCACAGAGGATCCGGCTACGGTTGCGGAGCGAATTTTCGCTCTTTGGGAGAAACGAGACGAGAGATGCGAATCGGACTGACCTGTTATCCGACCTACGGGGGATCCGGAGCGGTGGCTACTGAGCTTGCGTTGGAGTTGGGCCGTCGAGGGCATGAGGTGCACATCATCTCATATTCGTCGCCGTTCCGGCTCAGGGGGCTTGCAAAGAACGTGTACTATCATGAAGTCGATCTCACGGGGACATATCCGCTTTTGGAGTATTTCCCGTACTCGCTGGCCCTTGCTGTGAAACAGCACGAAGTTGCCCTGCGCGAGCAACTCGACGTTCTACACGTTCACTACGCGATACCACACGCTCCATCCGCCTTTTTGGCCAAGCAGATGCTCGAAGACGATCACGCCATCAAAGTCGTCACCACGTTGCACGGCACGGACATCACGCTAGTGGGTCTGGAGAGTTCGTTCTTCACAGTCACCAGGTTCTCGATTGAGAGATCCGATTCGGTGACGGCGGTGTCCGAGTACCTACGTGACGCCACCTATCTGGAGTTTGGGTGCGCGGGCTGCAAGATCGAGGTGATTCCGAATTTCGTGAACCTTGCCGAGTACTTCCCAGGGGACGGAAGATGCGATGCGTTTGCTTCGTTGGCCTCAGCGGACTGCAAGGTGATAAGCCACATCTCGAACTTCCGTGAGGTTAAGTGTGTGCCCGATGTGGTTCGGATCTTTTCCAGAATACAAGACAAGGTACCCAGCGTCTTGGTGCTAGCTGGCGACGGGCCGCAACGTCCGGATGCTGAACTGGAGGCGGAACGCCTCGGCATCTCAGACAAGGTTCGATTCCTCGGCAAGACTGATGCTGTCGCGGACCTGCTGCGTGCATCCGACCTCTACCTGCTGCCGAGCCGCTCCGAATCCTTCGGCTTGAGTGCATTGGAAGCGCTGGCGTGCGGCGTACCTGTCGTGGCAAGCAACGTTGGAGGACTACCCGAGGTGGTTCTAGACGGTGAGAACGGGGCGCTGGTACCATTCGGTGACTTGGACGGCATGGCAGCAAGAGCCCTGGAGCTCTTATGCGATGAAGAACTCCATCGTGCGAGCAGGGTGTCTGCTGTCGAACGCGCACAGATATTCGCCACCGAACGGGTAGTCCCGCTCTACGAAGACCTCTACGCCAGAGTTGTGTCGGAATGACTTGGTGGCAGGGAGCCGTGTTGGGTGTGGTACAGGGGCTGACAGAGTTCCTGCCGGTGTCCAGCTCCGGGCACTTGGTAGTGGCTCAAGCAGTGATCGGGTTGTCGGCTCCCGGTGTTCTCATCGAGGTAGCGCTGCATGTCGCAACTCTGCTTGCGGTGGTGATTGTCTATTGGCAGAGGATCGGCCAGTTGATCGCCGGAGCATTCAGGGCCGATCGGCCCGCCCTGACCTACGTGGGCCTGTTGGTACTGGGCTCAGTCCCAGCCGCGGTGGTTGGGGTCTTGTTCGCTGACTGGTTCGAGCGAGCGTTTGACTCCCTGCTGGTTGTCGGAGTCAATTTTCTCTTCACGGCCGCGATCTTGTGGAGCACGCGCTGGTTACGTGCTGCGGCAAGAACGCCGGTTCCCACCCCTTCCGCAGCGGTGGCGATCGGATGTGCTCAAGCGCTTGCCATCCTGCCGGGCGTGTCGCGCTCGGGCACCTCGATCTCGGCAGGCCTATGGTTGGGAATAGAACCTGCGCGTGCCGCTGAGTATTCCTTTCTACTCGCGATCCCCGCGATCGCTGGTGCGGCGCTGCTCCAGGCACCCGATGTGGCCGAAGGAGCTGCGGCCGCGCTTGGTATGGGCCCGCTTCTAGCCGGTTTCGCGACCGCATTGGTCTCCGGAGTCTTCGCCATACGCTTGTTAGTGGCGTTGCTGCGTCGAGGTGCGTTTCACCGGTTCGCGCCATACTGCCTAGTGTTGGGTACCCTGACCTTGAGCTGGGCGCTCTTCCGGTGAGTTACGACGGGCTCGCGCCGGGTGAGTTGGCTGAGCGCCTGGGGGCGCCAAGCTGCCTTTGTCTCGCCAGGGTGACCAGCACGCTTGACATCATCCATCAGTTGGCGGGCGAAGACGCTCCGGCCGGTACAGTGGTGCTGGCGGATCAGCAAATGGCCGGCAGGGGGAGGTTGGGTCGTGAATGGTATAGCCCCAGCAAAGCTGGGATCTGGATGGGCTATCTGATGCGACCGGCAGGCGGACTGGAGAGTGGTGTACTGGCCCTCCGGGTTGGGATCGCAATCGCGCGGGCCCTAGACGACATGGGGGTGACCGTGCAACTGAAATGGCCCAACGACATATTGTTAGACGGGTGCAAGCTAGGAGGCGTTCTGTGCGAGGCAAGGTGGCTGGGTGCCCGACTGCGCTGGATCGCAGTTGGCATAGGACTAAACGTGGTAGGTCAGTTGCCCAGGGATATAGCGCCAATGGCGATCTCGCTGTCCGCCGCTCTACCTAACGTAACTCGTGTGAATGTGCTCGAGATGCTGTTGCCCAAGATCAGATCAATGAGTGATTGGCCGGTCCTCACGGAGGACGAGCGACGCGCGTATGCTGAGCGAGACTGGTTGAAAGGACGGCACGTGCGCCAGCCTGCGGTTGGAGAAGCCCGCGGCATTGACCAAGATGGGGCACTGCTGGTTAGGGCAAACGGTCGCCTACTGCGAGTAGTTGGAGGCAGCGTTGTCACGCCATGACCTCCCGGTGTGGGTGCGGGCTGTCGCAGCCGGACTGCTGCTGTTTGCGTCGTGGTGGCTTCTCAACACGGATGTGCTGCGGGACGTCGTAGGCGATTCGCTAGGCACAGTCGGGTTGATAATTGTCGCCATCCCTGTCTTGCAGGGAATGCGCCTTCCCTTGAGACTGTGGCCCGAAGGACCATGGCGAAAAGCCTTTCGAATTCGGGCGGTGTTGGCCGTTGCAGTCGGACTCGGTGCGATGCTGCTGTTGGCCCGACTGGGCATGACGGATCAACTGGCTGACCGAGTGGATGTCGGAACGGTCGCGTTGGTTGCCACGGGCGCCGTGTGCTGGGGATTCGGAGTCGCGATGGTTCGCCAGAGATCATACCTGCGGTGGTATGGCCTAGCCTTCGTTCTGGCGCTCGTACCCGTCGTGACAGGGCTGTTTCTGGCGGATTCGTCGTTGAATGGCGAAGGTCTGAGCGGTTCCTGTTTGCTGTCGGTTGGTCCACCCCAGACCGATTCCGGTCTAGCTCGATGCGACGCCGCCCTGCTGCCGTCGTTTGCCTTCCTATTGGCTCTGGGCATCGCGTCCAGGCTCGTGACCGAGGAACTGGCATTCAGAAGGCTTCTAATAGGATGCGCTCGACGCACCGGCTTGCTCTGGGTGCTGGGTGCCGCGATAGTGGCAGTGCTGTGGAGCGTTGTGCTGGCCACCTCCGGAGTCGGGACCAGTGGCATAGTCCCACTAGTCGGATTGACCGCGGTGGCAGCTGGATGTCTCTACGTCTTGTCTTGCTCCCTCATGGTCTCGACTGTGTTCAGTGCTACGGTAATGGCCGGTTTCGGCGCTTTGGTGTTGGCTCGCCCGCACGAGGCCGACGGGTCTCTTTACGAACAAGTACCTGTCGCGATTTGGCTTCCCTTGGCTGTGGTGGCGACCGGACTCTGCATCTTCGTGGCAAGGCGCCATGGTGTGGTAGGCTCTCTCGACAAACAGGGTGATGATGATGCTGTTGGTGATTGATGTCGGCAACACGGAAATAACGCTTGGACTGTTCAGCGGAGAGCAGTTAGCTGCCCATTGGCGGCTCACGACGGCCGCCAAGCGAACGCCAGACGAGTGGGCCGCGACCTTCACGTCTTACCTGACGCAAGCCGGTCACTCCACACAAGAGATCGGTGCCACTGTGGCGGCTTCCGTAGCCCCTTCTGTGACCGAGGATCTGGCACTGGGGGTCGAACGGGCGGTTGGTATCAGGCCAGTTCTGATTGATCCGACTTCCCCTTTGCCTGTTGTACTGGATGTCGACGAGCCAATGCAGGTCGGCGCTGATCGCCTAGTCAATACACTCGCGGCAGCCAGACTCTACTCTAGAGACACAATCGTGGTCGATTTCGGTACGGCGACCACCTTCGACTGCGTCACTTCTGAAGCACGCTTCATTGGGGGCGTCATCGCACCGGGACTGCGGGCGGCTGCAGAAGAGCTGAGTCAGCGGGCCGCAAAACTCCCGGCGACTGAGTTGTCGCCGCCCGATCATGTGATCGGCCGGCGTACCGAAGACTGCATAAGATCTGGGGTACTGTTCGGCACCGCTGACGCGGTAGACGGTATCGTGCGACGCATTAGAGCAGAATGGCCGCAAGGAGGCACGCCGTTCAGCGTCGCGACCGGTGGCTTGGCGGAGAAGATAGTGCCGCTGTGTAAGGAGATAGACGCCGTGGAGCCCCACCTCACCCTGCTTGGTCTTCGGATGGCGGCGAACCACTTCGGTTTGGAGTCGTAGTTGCCAACTGCGGTTCAGTTTGGCCGACGCACCCCTTAGCTTCTCCAGCTTCACTCGCATGATTGAGTACCGACGACACTAGGAGATCCCGGTGGCCGGAACGAACTCTGATGCTCGCTCAAACCGCCTGATCGAAGAGACGAGCCCCTACCTGCTGCAACACGCGCACAACCCCGTCGACTGGTACCCCTGGGGAGAAGAGGCCCTTGGTCGGGCCAAGGTCGAGCAGAGGATGATCCTGCTTTCCATTGGTTACGCCGCGTGCCATTGGTGTCACGTCATGGAGCGGGAATCGTTCGAGGACGAAACCACGGCCACACTGATGAACGAGCACTTCGTCAATATCAAGGTGGATCGAGAGGAACGGCCGGATCTGGATGAGATTTACATGGCGGCCACAGTGGCCATGAATCAGGGGCAGGGTGGCTGGCCGATGACGGTTTTTCTCACTCCGGAGCTGGAACCGGTATTCACAGGCACCTATTTCCCGCCCGACGATGGCTATGGACGTCCGTCATTCAAGGCAGTGCTAAAGGCGGTGGCGACAGCTTGGCAAGACGACCGTGAGAACGTGCGCAAACACGCTGGCGACATCACTCAGCATCTGAAGAAGCAGCACGAGGTTCTTGGACCCGCCCTTTCTGTTGGTGTCGATGAGCTGGAGCGGGCCGTGGATCAGTACTGGGAGAGCTTCGACTCTCGGTATGGCGGTTTCGGCGCTGCGCCGAAGTTCCCGCCTGCTACGGGAGTGTCGCTGCTATTGCGTCTGCATCGACGGCTCGGCGACCCCAGGGCCTTGGAGATGGCTTGCAGGACGCTAGATGCTATGGCTCTGGGAGGTATGTATGACCATTTGGCAGGCGGGTTTGCGCGCTATTCCACAGATCGGCGCTGGCTGGTTCCACACTTCGAGAAGATGCTGTATGACAACGCATTGCTTGCGAACGTCTATCTGGAAGCGTACCAAGCTACCGATCGTTCCCTGTACCGCTCGGTGGCACAAGAAACGCTCGACTACGTTATGCGTGAGATGACGGCTCCAGATGGCGGTTTCTATTCCTCGACGGATGCTGACTCCGAAGGCGAAGAGGGCAAGTTCTTCGTCTGGGATTTGGAGGAAGTGGAGCACGTGCTGGGGCCGGATGTCGCTCGAGTGTTCAATGCTTACTACGACGTCTCTCCAGGTGGGAACTGGGAGGGGAAGAACGTGCTCAATGTTCCCCGTCCAGCGGAACAAGTGGCGGCCAGTCTGGGACTCGATGTGGTCGACCTGAACGAGACCCTAGCCAAATCCCGTCAGAAGATGTATCAGGCGAGGCTCGCGCGGCAGGCGCCCGCAACCGACGACAAGATCCTCGGTGCATGGAATGGCCTGATGATCAGCGCCTTCGCGTCTGGATACCGGATCTTGGGGGAGGCCGGATACCTATCGATGGCCACAAGAGCGGCGGATTTCATCGCGGCCACACTGGTGCAAGAGGATGGCAACCTGCTGCGGACCTACCGTAGTGGAAAGGCACACCTGAGAGGATGTCTGGAGGATTACGCCTACCTCGCGGAGGGACTGATCGATCTCTTCGAGGTCAGCGGTGACGTCGGATACTTGCGTAGGGCGGAGGGCCTTCTGCGGAAGGTTGTGAGCGAGTTCACCGACCCCGAGTCGGGTGCCTTTTTCAGCACTCCGAGCGGTAGCGACGAGTTGTTGTTGCGTTACCGGGATGGAGCCGATGGGGCGACGCCAGCTCCTAATGCTGTTGCCGCTGGAGCGCTCGCCCGCATTTCCTACCATTTGAACGAGCCTGGACTGCGAGAGACCGCTGTGCGCAGCATTGAGGCGTACGGGTCGACCATTGCTCGCTTCCCACGTGGTTTCGCCAAAAGCCTGGTGGTGGTCGACTTCCTCGAGCCAGGGCCGATTGAGCTCACGATGATCGGTAAGTTGGACAGCGAGGACATGAGGCGGATGCGCCAGGAGGTAGCTAGATACTACCTCCCGCGGAAGGTGGAGGCGGTGGCCGATCTCGATCATCTGGATGAAGATCTCCCACTGCTCGACGGAAAGACCGCAGTCGATGGCAAGCCAACACTCTACGTGTGCCGTGACTACGCCTGCCAGCCGCCGATGACGCAGCTAGACGAGGTGGGGGCAGCCCTTCAACGTGTGGTGGATCGCTAGGGGCTAGAAAAGGAAAGGGGGGCGAGCACCCCCCCAACCCCCCCCAAGAAGGGGCGCGTCACTTCAGGAACGCAGGTATGACATCAACGTTTCGTGCCGGTCACGTAGCCTAGCATACCCTCGGCATCCCACTCACCCGTGAAGGAGGTTTCGTTTTCAAACAGCAAGACGAAGAACACGGTTGCCTCGGGCATGTCACCGACAAAAGTGACCTCCATGCCGTCGACAGAGATGTTCCGAAGGATCATGCCTCCGACGTCGCTGGTTATGGATCCGCTGTGACTGCCGGATGCACCCGAGAGGGTCAGTGTACCAGTGACGGTCTGACCTTCTACCTCCGTCGTGAAATCGTATACGCCCGCCGGGTTGAAGGTAGGCTCGACCGCTGGCTCGGGCTCAGGAGGAGGAGCCGGCGTGCCCGCGCTCGAGCTTGGGCCGGAACAGGCGGCAAATAGGATGCTGGACAGAAGCGCCACAGCCAGCTGCTTCATGACGATCGCTCCGCTTGGTGTGGATAGGAGTGAAGCGGGGAATGTAACTGGGGTGTCCAGAGGGGCGCTATCCGGCGCTCAGCCTACACCATGGGAACTTGAACTGGAGAGAGAGTGTCTGGTATTGATGCTAACGCCCCAAACTCGGAGCTCCGGATTTGACGAGTAGCCTGGTTCGAGGGCTCTCCCACAAGCCAAGACGGACGAGTTCTGCTTTGCCGCCCACTGTCCGGCGCCTCCTTAGCGGTGTTGTGGTGCTCGCTTCGTTCATGATGGCCAACGCCCTGTTCCTGGTCATGATCCGGCTGGCCGGCCTGCTGGGCTGGGAGTGGCTCACAGGGGTCCCGACGGCGTTGCCGCGGTTCTTCCAATTGATGGTGCTGACCCACACGGGTATCGGACTCACGCTGGCGATGCTTGTCGTGGCCTTCTTCCTGAGCCACCTGCCTGTCGTCTGGAGACGCCGACACCGTGCGAGCGTTTTGTCCGGGCTAGCCCTGGTTCTGGTGGCCTCCACTCTTACCGTGACAGGTTTGTTCATCCTCACAGACGCGGCCAGTCGGGACAACCGATGGGCTTGGGCGCTTCACGTACTGTGTGCTGCTATGGTAATGGCGGGGTACCTCCAGCATCGATATGTGAACCGCACGAGGCCGTTACCGCGTCAGACCAGGCGCGTCATGGTCGGTATAGTAGGCGTGGCTCTCGTCCTGGTGGTTCTGCACGGTCTGGGAGCAGCGGATACCGGACTGACTCCGGAAGCGCAGCTGGCTTTGGACAGGGGCGTGACCGTAGGTGCGGGCTCACGTGACCGCGCGCGACCGGGTTCCGAGGAGGATTTCGTGCCATCTGGGTTCGTTTCCCCGGCGAGCCCATTCTTCCCGTCGCCGGCGACGACCACATCTGGCTGGTATCTGCCAGCGCGCATCATTACGCGGGGTGAATCGCCAGAGACGGTCAAGGAAGAGGTCGAAGAGGAGGGTTTTGCTTCGGATAGCCTGATTGGGGCTGCGACCTGCGCGCGTTGTCATCAGGACATAGTCCAACAATGGGCGACCTCGGCGCACCGGTTTTCCTCGTTCAACAATCCGTTCTACGAGGCCGCCGTGAAGCTTCTGCGGGACAGTTCGCTCGTGAGCAACCCGTGGATTGAGGAGCACGCCGGTGCGTTATCGCTGCCTGCCGACGCAACCGGGGAGTTAAAGAGCAAGTGGTGCGGTGCCTGTCACGACCCAGCTCTCCTGTTTACCGGCGCCCTGTCGGGCGGGCTGGACAGGACCAGCAGTGAGGCACAGGCTGGACTGACATGCTTGGCCTGCCATGCAATCGACAAAATCCACGACAGAACTGGCAACGGCAACTACAACCTCGCCGACCAGCGTGAGGACCCCTATATCTTCGCCCGTGCCGAGTCAGGCAGCTTTGGCACGTTCCTGCACGATGCAGCGATCAAAGCGAAGCCTGCAGCTCACAAAGAGCGGATGCTTCGCCCGTTCTTCAAGCAAAGCGAATTCTGCGCCACCTGCCACAAGGTGAGCTTGTCGCCGCCAATCAACAACTATCGGTGGTTGAGGGGACAAAACGAATTTGATGCTTGGCATGACAGCGGGGTATCGCTGAACGCATCGCGCACGTTTTATCTGCCCCCGGAGAAGCGTGAGTGCCAGGACTGCCACATGCCACCGGAGGCAGCCGGTCTCGGAGACCTCGCCGCCAAGAACGGCATGGTCAGATCACATCGCTTCTTGGCG
>JBDHHP010000136.1:0-16527 GCA_039589275.1 Gemmatimonadota bacterium
ACTCCCCGAACGCGGACCCTATCGCCTGTCATCAGGGGAACTGGATTGCCTGACTCTGTGCTGTGGTGCACCCACAACGAAAGCTCGGGGGTCAACCTCATCAAGAACTCTTGCCGCTGCTCGCCGGACGCGACCTCTGCGAGCAATGACTCCACGTGCCCCGAGAGTTCCGTTACGACTCCGTTCTTTCCATCGCGTTGGGCCTGAGCCACGATGTCTCGTCCCGGGTCGCTAATCGTACTGGGCTGCTCACTCCTGGAGGCGCGGGTGAATCCATAGAGAACCGGTAACATAATGGCGACGGCGATGATGGTCAGGCGCAGGTTGAGCTGCTTCAACATGTCGGTCCTTGTTTGATCGTGAGCGGCGGCGTTTGTCGGAATGGACGCCGCGGTAGCCAGCAATGCACACGAGCTAGGGCAACCAACGTGCCACTATCTAAATTGTTGGAGCATAACAAGATACGGACAAGGGCTTGCCACCAATCCCGGAAGGAGACAGTGGAATTTCCCTAATTGGTACAGTTGAGCTGGTGGTTGGATTCGTCGATCGGTTCTGGCCGCTGAGTGCCGACCGTTGACCGCCGTGTACTAGTCGTTTCGCTGAACGATCAGCCGTCCCTGCCTTACCTGCACGGCGATGCCGAGGTGCTCGAGTTCTTCTTGGTGGGATTGGATCCAGTCACGAAGTATGAAGTAGGCGACGTCGGGAACGCTGCGGCCCTTGATCCCCACTAGGCGTCCCAGAACCCAGTGCGTGTAGGCATCCACCACCGGCTGCACTTTCCAGGACTGCACCGCCTCCTCGACGTCGGCGGGGGGTATGTAGCGGATGTCGGCTTCGTCGTTGACCATCTGTCACCTCCGTCAGGTCGATCGGCCTGACCGGATCATATAGTATCGTATTCGATCTTATATGATCTCGAAATATCAAGATGCTGGCCCGTACCGCAATCGTCAAGTGTGGGGAGGGTCAAGTTACCTTACACCGCGATGACTCAGCGCTACACCCTGGCCGAGGAGATGGCCCACGCCATCACGCACGGCGTGGGTCTGGCGTTGAGCGTGGCAGCGCTCGTGGTCCTGGTGGTGTTCGCGAGTCTGCGTGGCGACGCCTGGCACGTAGTGTCTGTCAGCATCTACGGATCGACCCTTGTCGTGTTGTACGCAGCCTCGACCTTCTACCACGCAATCCCACAGTCGCGTGCCAAGAGAATACTTCGTATCCTAGACCACGCAGCGATCTACGTACTGATAGCCGGCACATATACGCCGTTTACGCTCGTCAACCTGCGCGGCGGTTGGGGCTGGGCACTTTTCGGCGTGGTCTGGGGGCTCGCACTGCTCGGGGTCTTGCTGGAGACGGTCGCACGGACGCGACTCAAGGCCCTGTCGCTCGTGCTCTACTTGGGTCTCGGTTGGTTGGTCGCGATAGCAGTCAAGCCACTGCTCGAGAGGGTGGCTACTGGCGGACTCGTCCTGCTACTGCTCGGGGGATTGGCGTACAGCGGTGGAGTAGCGTTCTACGCGTGGAGGAGACTGCCCTATCATCATGCGATCTGGCACCTGTGGGTCCTGGCTGGATCGGTTTGTCACTTCTTTGCTGTTCTACTGTACGTGATCCCAAAGCCCACGAGTTAGTCGTCTCGCGACGGCAGATAGCTGACAGCTGATAGCCGACAGCTCTATAGATCCAGCCCAAAGTCCTTCAGGTATTTCGCCACACCGGCAGGAGTCGCCTTCATAGCATCCTTGCCGTCCTCCCAGTTCGCTGGACAGACGTCTCCCTTGGTCTCGACATGTCGCAGTGCATCCAGCGTGCGGAGTGTGTCTGGGATGCTCCTACCAATACCGAGATCGTTCACTACTTGATGTCGGACAACACCGTCGCGATCGATCAGGAAAGTCGCCCGCAGCGCAACGGCGTCGTTGACCAGAATGCCGTAGTCGCGCGCGATCTTCTTGTCGAGGTCGGAGACTAGAGGGAACCCGATCGGTCCGATGCCACCGTCGTCCACAGAGGTCTTCTTCCATGCTAGGTGCGTGTAGTGCGAGTCGACTGAAACGCCTATCACCTCGCAATCACGCTGCTTGAACTCGTCGAGCTTGTGGTCGAACGCCAGAATCTCAGAGGGGCAGACGAATGTGAAGTCCAACGGATAGAAGAAAAGCACCACGTAGCGACCCCTGAAGGCTTCCAACGAGAACTCCTCTTGAAAGCTGTCATCGGGCAGGACGGCCGTCGCGGTGAACCCCGGTGCTTCCTGCTGTACCGATACGCTCATGGCCCGACTTCCCGTTCTTGCGTCGCGGCGAGGTCACTGCGGACTTGGTCCATGTCGAGTGCGCTGACCTGCAAAAGTAGATGGTCCAACTTGTCGGCTGGTAGATACCCTGGTTGCGAAGCGATCATGATTCGATCACGGATGACCACCAGCGTTGGGATCGACTCCACGTCAAAAGCCTGAGTTAGGTCCTTCGATTCCCCTGTGTTTACCCTACAAAAAGCCAGCTCGGGGTGACGACTTGCCGCCGATTCCAGAACGGGTATGAACTCGCGACAAGGCGCGCACCACGGGGCCCAGAAATCCACCAACACTGTGTCGAATTCGACGAGCAAGCGCTCCAGATCGGACTCTTTGTTGATCGTGTGAATGGTCATTAAGGGTGGTAATGTGTGGTCCGGGTGGGAGTAGATGCCCACCCGGGCTCGTTCTAACGAGGTTCAGCCTCCCTCAGCCATCTGAACGTCACTGTGAGCAACACAACCGTCCCGCTTGAAGTCGTCGCTCTTCGGGTCGACGTCTGCATCGCAAAGCCAGTACTCCCCGTTTTCGTCCACATGAACCTGGATGGGGCGCGTGCCGGGCTTCAAGATGCCCTTGCCGATGTGCAACTTCGTGTTCTCGTCTGACACTTTTCTCTCCTTTTCTTTCGTTCTGTCACGAACAGTCGTAGCAGATGTTACCGCAATGACCGAAGTTCAAAGTAACCTCTGTCGAACAATTGGCAAGGGCAAAACCTAGACAAATACTGGACAGCGTTAACAGAATAGTCGACTAAACAAGCGTGACTGACTCATGCGGCACCGGAACAGACCTCAGGCGCTAGTGGAAAAGAGGTCTATCTGCGGAGCAGCTAGCGGAAGATCCATGGCTTGCAAGACCGCGTCCACCCAGCCGTCCCGGTCATCGCGGTCTAAGTGGTGGCAGCGCACATCGAACGCTCCCACCAGCTCGTCTATCACATTGTCGATCTCCATCTGAAACCCACCACTCAGGTCTCGTGTGCCGTCGAAGGTGGGCTCATCCAGCACTGGGACCTTGAACAGACCGCTGTAGGTCCGCACCCAGCTACCGACCAGCGCGTCGTAGTCCGGCCGACGACCAAGCTTATGCACCAGGTAGGCGTAGTTGTCGACCACGGAACGGTCGCAGATTACCGCTTCATACTCCGCAC
Source organism: Gemmatimonadota bacterium (assembly GCA_039589275.1). GTDB lineage: Bacteria > Gemmatimonadota > Gemmatimonadetes > Gemmatimonadales > GWC2-71-9. Next base: position 3,459 of record JBDHHP010000136.1, read on the forward strand.
TCGCAGTGATCTCTCGGGCAATCTGCGAGTGTAGAATCCAAGCCTGGGCCTCGAGTGTCGTGTCGCGATTGATTGGAAGAGGGCAACTGCGAGCAACCTCTTTCACGATATCCACACCCATGTCCAGCCTTTTGAGCCGGGACGCTAGATCGAAGCATAGGGTTGTCTTGCCAACACCATGCGTTCCGATGAATGCGATCTTCAAGTTCCGAGCCCTCTGTGAGGAACGACTTGTCGCAGTATACGACTTCAAGAGCCGTTACTCCGCAAGTATGCGGGGCGATACGGGCGCAGGCCAGATGGCGAGGGCCCTTGATCTTGCAGCGCTCAGATGGGAATTTCGTCACATAGTCCTAATTAGGAGTCTGATGTCACCTCGTACTTCCGGTGAAGTGCCACTTGCCGAGCGTCGTCTTTTGTTCGACCGCCGGTCGCCAATTCCGCGGCGCGCCCTGCTGGAGCGGCGTAGTCGGGAACGCAGAGCCATGAGCATGAGGGTGGCACGGAACAATCGGAGGGGGACCGAGCGCCGGCAAGAGCAACGACGCAGATTGGCCGATCGCCGCGGAACGCTCAGGCGACGGCACCGGTTCAGGCGGGAGACACCCTCACCCTTTACCTCTGGACAGATCGCCGAGATCCGAGAAGCGTTCTCCGACAGAGGATCGCGCGCCGCCTGTCCCGCTTGTGGCAGCAGCTTCAGTCTGGGGCAGGCGCGGCGCCGTGGAGCGGAGACCGTCCGGAGAATTCAGTGTTCAGGCTGTGGCAAGACCGCAGTTGTAGCCAATAGCCGGCTGGCCCGGATTATAGTGGTATCGGGGAATTCGGAGATGAGGGAAGCGCTGCGCGCCATATTCGCAGCGGCACAACACGAGGTAGTTGAGGCAGCCGATGCCGGCGTCGGGCTCTCCGCTTACCGACAGGAGCCAGCAGACGCAGTGTTCGTCGACATGGCGTCCTGTGGCAGGATGGCCGCCAGCGAGTTCATCAGGCAGCTGCGCAAGGATTCTCCAGAGGCACGCGTAGTGGCGATGTCGGCCCGCACTTCACTCGGCACGGCCAATCCGTTGGCGATGGCGAAACAGATGGGAGCCGTTCGTACCATCCGAGTACCGTGTCCGGGCACCGAGATACTGGGAGTCCTGGAGGAAGTCCGGTTATAACCTTAGGCTATCCGACCATCTGTGCCCCAATGACACGATCCGGTATAGATTGGTGGTCGCAAAAGTCAAACAACGACCGAATCCAAGGAGCAAGTGTGACCACGGAAAACGAAGGTGTGCGTCTAGGCCAGACGGTGCCCGATTTCAAGATCAGGTTCTACGATCCGGTGGCCAACGACTTCGGAGACACCGCGCTTCAGCAGCTGAAGGATGCCGGAAAGTGGACGATACTGTTCTTCTACCCGGCCGACTTCACCTTCGTCTGAGCTACGGAATTCGCTGCTCTGGCAGAGCAGCACGACCGCTTTGCCAAGATGGGCGCCGAGCTCATCACGGTGAGCACTGACACGGAGTTCGTACATCTGGCGTGGCGACGCGACGAGGGCGAACTCGCCAACGTCAAGTTCAAGATGGGCGCAGACCCAACAGGCCAATTGTCTCGTATGTTCGGGGTGTATGACCCCGACACCGGACTGGCCTTGCGCGGCACTTTCATCATCAATCCCGAGGGTGTCCTGCTCAACAGCGAGAGGAACTTCTATGACCTCGGCCGTAACATCGACGAGCTGATGCGGAAGTTCAGGGCCAACCTGTACATGGCCAGAAAGGAAAACGAGGCCGTTCCCGCCAGTTGGAGAGATGAGGGTGACAAGACCCTAGTGAATCCAGGGGCAAATATGGTGGGGAAGGTGCACGAGGCGCTGGAATACGACCCCCGACTCGAAGCTTAGGGTATGGCCCCCCAGTTCCCTCGAATTGCGGGGCACCGTCGTCTCAAGCGCCCCCGGGTATTCCTTTTGCCCTCCGTCTCGTTCTTGTAGCTCTTGCTTCCCGCGGGGCTGGCCCGGGCCTCTGAAGCAACGATCACGATAGCAACGTTGGGTGCACCTGCGTGATAAGGAACGAGCATGGACCCAATCCTGTACGACCTATTGGAACCGGTGGTAATTTTCGCCACTCTGCTCGGCACGGCCTTCGGAGTGAAGCTGTTGATCTGGGGCAAGGGCCCCATCAGGCGCATACGTCGTTCTGAGGACGACCCGGCACCAGCACAACGCATCACCGAGTTGGAGGACCGGGTCGAACGTTCAAATGACGTGATCGCCCACCAGGCGGAGCAGCTCGACGAGCTGAACGAGCGGCTGGACTTCACGGAGCGAATGTTGACGCGACAGAGAGCCGAGCCACCGAAGGCCCTCGACGGCCCCAACCGAGAGACAAGTTAGCCTAGACGACGGCCGCTGAATGCAGTAGCGCTACATCCAAATGGCCTATATTTAGTTCCTGAAGTGCGGGCCAATGGCTACGACTGGAGACGCCAAGGAGTCACATCATGACAAGGAAGACTGCACCCGTTCTGTTTGCCGTCCTGCTGCTGCTTGCTGCGTGCGGCGAGGAAGACGGAGTTAATGACGTCTCGGCACGGGATTTCACGGGCAGCTACACCCTTGTCTCCTTCTCTCAAGGCACTGCGGCAGGTGTCATACCCGTGCCGGGTGCAACCGGCACGTTCACCATGACTGCCACCGAGTACCAGGCATCGGTGTCACTCCCTCAGCTACCGCCCAATCCGCCGATCGTGGTTGATGACGAGGGAACGTACTCCGCGGTGGGTTCACCAGCGTCCGGCACTTGGACACAGAATTCGACATTAGATGTGAATCTGCAGTACGCGGGTACCTACAGCTATGACATGGCGGCGGATCGACTCACGCTCGACACTACCGCACAGGGGGTGCGTTCCCTCCTCGTGTTGCAGAAGACCTGACGGCGAGCGCTGGTGATCAGAATACCTCCAGCATATCGAGTTCTCACGGGATGATCGTGCTTCGCAGTTTCTCGTTGGTGGCCGCCACGATCGGCCTCGCATTCGCGTTACCGGTCGCCGCGCAGACGGGATCGATCGTCGTCACAGTAAGAGATTCAGCAACGGGGCAGCCGCTTAGCGGCGCTACGTTGATGCTCGCCAACACGCCCCTCAGTGCTACCACCGACGTACAAGGAAGATTCACGTTCGGTGGGCTCGTAACAGGCCGCTACACACTCCGCTCAACTGCGATCGGCTACGCCAGTGACAGCGTTGTGGCAGTATTCGTCGAAGACGGGACGCAACGTCAAGTGATCCTCGCGCTTCAGCCCGTGCCTCTCCGTCTGCAAGAGGTCGTAGTCACGGCCAGCCGCGCGGCAGAGCGGAGCGAGCATGCCATCGCGAGCGTGGCCGCGTTGCCCAGTGAGCACATTGTCCAACGGAACGTGACAGCAATCGATGAGGCGTTGATCTATGTACCCGGTGTAACCCTGAACGGCGAGAACCAACTGGACATACGTGGTGTGGCGGGATTGGCTCGGGGAATTGGCAGCAGAGTGCTCGTGCTTCTCGACGGCCATCCCATTCTCAGCGGTGACGGTGGAGAGATCAACTTCGGCACGATCCCGATGCTCGACCTGGACCGCAGCGAAGTTGTGAAGGGTGCCTACTCTGCCCTGTACGGCAGTAACGCCCTCGGCGGCGTGGTGAACCTGCTGACAACCACGATCGACAGCCTGCCCCAGACGGTGCTCCGGGCGCACGCCGATGCATACAACCACCAACAGCAATACCAGTGGTCCGACGGCAGACAGGGTGCAGTCGGGTTAGGCTTGCAGCATTCTCGCATGGTCGGTTCTGTGGGCACTCGGTTCGCGTTGGGCTACGAGGGCACAAACGGGTTCTCGGAAAACGGAGAGTCCGGCCGCTGGCTCGGGCGAGTCAAGCTCTCCTCCCGTAACGACGCGGCGGCGCCGTGGGATGTTTTCGGCGTCCTCGTCCGAGAACGAGCAGGTGAGGCTTTCGTGTGGCGTTCTGCAGAGGAACCCTATCTCGTTCCACCCGGCGTGGCTGGTGACTACACTGTACAGCACACGGTTCTGACCGGGGCTTCTGTCACTCCGCTCGCAACCGCCTCCACACTGGTCAGGATCAGTCCGCACTTCAACGTGAGCTCGGTCGACAACCACTTTAGCGACAACGACGACTGGCATCATGCGTACAAGCCCGGTGTGGTAGCACGGTTGTCTCGGTACGCCGGCGAGCGACAGGTCTTTACCGTCGGTGTAGACGGATCGCATACCTGGGTGCAGTCGAATTTCCTGGGCGAGCCGACGATCCTCGACCTGGCGGCGTTCCTGCAGAACGACGTGAGGTTCACCAAAGCGCTCAAGGGATCGTTCGGCTTGCGTGTCGACCACCACAAGGCAAACACCGGCAGTCCGGAGTGGGCGTTTAGCCCCAAGGCCGGAGTGGCTTTGCAGATCGCTCCACGCGCCACGATTCGAGCCTCGATTGGCACCGGCTACCGGGCACCAAGCGCTATCGAACAGTTCGTCTCGTCGCGTCAATTCGGGTTTCAAGTGATACCAAACCCCGAGCTTCGCGGCGAGCACGCCTGGTCCGGCGAACTGGGCACGACCGTGACTCTGATGGATCGAGTTCGCGTAGATGCAGCGGTCTTCGGCAGCTCGTACCGCGACCTAATTGGACCCGGGCCGGCACCGGCACAGCCCTTCGTGTTTCAATTCCAAAATGTGTCGCGAGCACACCTCGCTGGGTTCGATATCGGGGTCAACGCCCACCTCATTCCAGACCGGCTCGAGGTACAGACGGGATACATGCTCCTGACCACCGAAGACCGTGATTCGGGCAAGCCGCTGCCGTACCGCTCACGCCACAACCTGACGGGCACCGTTGCCGTACTGCAGGGACTGGCAGCTGTGGACGTGCGCTACCGGAGCCGGGTCGAGGAAGTGCTAGCTTTTCCGCTCGACCCCCGATCTGGCGTGACTGTGGTCGACTTGCGGCTGGGTTACAAAGCGCTGAACGTGCTGTGGCAGTTCAAGGTCTCCAACCTGTTCAATCAGTTCTTCGTGGACGTCCAGGAGCGAAACCCGGGCGCACCTCGCACCATCGGCATCACCGTCGTGCACGGTATCTGACGATCACAGTCCCATGGCGCGTAACGCTCTCCCGCGTGATCCATTGTGGTCACTTCCATGACCGATACTCCACCAGCTTCGAGCGTGCGCAGATAGGTCTCATCGCAGGTTTCCGTATACAGGTAGAACGAAGCCGGCATGGGTCCGAACTCGCCCACGCGCTCACCCATCATCAGAATGGAATCACCGATTTGCTAGGCTAGGCCCAGTGCCGTCTTTCCGATAGCACGCGCCGATCGCTGCCCGACCGCCGACAATCGCCAGGCGAGTTTTCCGCGCCGAATGGCCGGCGGCGATCCGAGACTCGTCTAGGTTTTCGCCTGCGGCGCTCGGTGACTGCGTGAGCTACGGGTCTCACACGCCTACGTCCGAAGGGTCGCGCCGGGCTGGCAGTCCCTAGGCCGCGAATGGGCCCGTGCAGGCGACGTTCGCACACATCCCAGTCTCCCGTGCGACACTCGAACTTGCGACAGTCAAACTCGCACACCGCATATTCGCGCGGTACGTCCTGTACCTCGTCACGGAGAAGCTTCAACAACCAGATGCGCCCCAATACCCAATGCACTCTATGTCAGCTCGGAAGTTGGAGGCTGTACGGATAGTGAGCTTCTATTATCTCGATCAGTGCACAAACACACAAGGCCAGGATAAATCGGCGGTGGGACTATCAAACGCCAACCCCGACGAGTCTCGAGCTGAGTTCCCACAGCTCCCGCGCCAGTTGCTGGTCGCGCGCCGATCGCGAGGGTTCCGACGGTTTCTTCTTCTCGAAGTACTTGCCGTGCGCGGTGTCGCGTGGCTGCCGAGCCGCCTGCACGACAGCGTCCCCTCCGGCAGCAGGTCCCCGCATGAATGGCTTGAAGAACTGCATGAAGATGCTTGCAGGGTCGGAATTGCGGTTCCAGATGCGAGTGGAGAGAACGCCTGGGTGCACCGCTGTGGCGCATAGCCGGTTGCGGTCGTAGCGTCGCGCCAGCTCAGCGGTGAAGAGGATGTTGGCGAGTTTGGAGTCGCCGTATGTTCTGAACGCGCGGTAAGGTCCACGGCCGCGGATGATATCCTCGAGCGGAGCGCGGGTGAGCGCGGCGCTGCGGTGACCCTCCGAACTAACATTCACAACGCGTCCGGATCCCTCCAACAGTGAAGCAAGCAACAGGTGCGTGAGCAGGAAATGTGCAAGATGGTTGACCGCAAACGTGAACTCGAAGCCATCTTCCGTGAGCTGTCGGCGGGCTCGATATAGGCCCGCGTTGTTGACCAAAAGGTGAACCTGGGAGAAGCTCGTCGCGATCTCGCCGCCCATTGCTCTCACCTCATTGAGACGAGCCAGGTCGGCCGCCGCAACGTGGAGCTCGGCCGCGGGCACTCGCCTAGCGATCTTGCTGCGAGCTGCGTCGCCTCGCTGCCGGTTCCGGCAAGCAAGAACCACGGTGGCGCCGGCTTCAGCGAGCTTCCTTGCGGTGGCGAACCCAACTCCGGAATTCGCGCCAGTTACCACACACACTTCTTGCTTCATCAAGCACCCGTATAGCACGTGGGTTAGGTCCTGCAGCCAAATCGCCCGACCGCAGTCGCGTCGACCAGCGGTCCCACATGATACGAGAGTCGAGCGACGAAGGCCGAGGGAGCATGCCTCCTCGGCCTTCCTCTTTGGTCCTGTCCTTCAGTTAGCGACCTGAACAATCGTACCGGTCAGTGAAGGATGTAGGACTCCGCGAGCTGGGACATAACGACCAGAGTGATGCGTTCGCCTGGCGCGAGACCGGGATCGGCCGCTTGTAGGAGTAGATCCTCAAGCGGAACGGCGTCGTTCCATCAGCCAGCCAGTCAGGCAACTTGAGCTCGTGCTGTGTGGTTCGGCGGACTGTCCCGATCCGTGAGCGTTGGCCTCCCTCCGTCTCTGCGAAGATCTCAACATCCAGGGTGTTACAGTTGTTCACCATTACGGTGGCATTCGATCCTTGGGGCCTGCTGGTCCCTTCACCAACGTCGACGGGCGTCGCTGCGATCGCCGGAGCCGACAGGAGCACGGTCAGAGCCAGCGTACCGTTGATGGACCTCCGGAATTCCCCGATTAACATTTCAGCCTCCCACGAAACGGTCAATACGCTAATAAGTATTCCTTATACCTATACGCAAAATACTTATGTGGGTTCCAACTGAAGGCTTGGACCGCACCCTATTGCCGTGGCGACGATCTCTAGCCCATCGCCGCACTCTGGTCCATACTAGCGGTCACAGCGGTCCTCCACACCAGCAAGGAGCTTCATCATGTCGGGCGACATTCCGCGACGCACCTTCGTAGGCGAGATAGCAGCGGCTGGGGCGGCGTTCCACATCGTACCGCGACACGTGTTGGGTGGATCGCGCTACCGGGCGCCGAGTGACACCCTCAACGTCGCGTGCATCGGGGTGGGAGGCATGGGTGGCAGTGACGTACGGGGCATGAGTGATGAGAACATCTACGCCCTCTGCGACGTGGACGGTCGACGTGCAGCACGGTCCTTCAACGAGTTTCCCCGTGCAAAGCAGTACCAGGATTTCCGCGTGATGCTGGAGCGAGAACGTGCCAACATCGACGCGGTCACGGTCTCTACCCCCGATCACACACACACCGTGGCGGCCATGCTGGCTCTGGGCATGGGCAAGCATGTGTACTGTCAGAAACCTCTGACTCGTACGATCTGGGAGGCGCAACAGCTAGCCCGTGCCGCCCTCGAATCGAATGTCGCAACGCAGATGGGTAACCAAGGCCATTCATGGGAGGGGACACGCCAGATTCGCGAGTGGGTCGAAGCCGGGTGGATCGGCACACTACGCGAAGTGCACTACTGGACAAACCGACCGATCTGGCCGCAAGCGATCGAGCGACCCTTGGACGTGCACCATGTGCCGCGACATCTCGACTGGGATCTGTGGCTCGGACCGGCGCCCGACCGTCCGTACCATCCGGCCTACGCACCGTTCAACTGGCGTGGCTGGTGGGACTTCGGCACGGGTGCGCTGGGGGACATCGCGTGTCATTCGATGGACGCGGCGTTCTGGGCATTGGAACTCGGATATCCGACCCGAATCGAGGCCGAGTCGACCAGACTGTACGACGAAACGGCACCCGCAGCATCCCGTATCGTCTATCACTTCCCGGCACGTGGGAACCGCCCGGCAATCGTGGTCGTGTGGCGCGATGGCAACATCACACCGCCGCGGCCCAAAGACCTGGCCGATGGTGACCAGTGGCCATGGGGTAGCAGCGGCCAGCTCTGGGTCGGGGATGATGGCACCCTGGCAGCCGGTATCTACGGAGAGGACCCACGGCTGGTGGACGCAGCCCGCCACACGGAACTCATGGCCAATCCACCCGAGGAGAAGTACCCGCGCACAGAGGGCGTCTATGCGGAGTGGACTGCCGCGTGTAAGAGCGGTGGCAAGGCCGGTTCAGATTTTGTCCAACATTCCGGTCCCCTGACAGAGATGGTATTGCTGGGCAATCTTGCGGTGCGAACGGCCAAGACGCTGGAGCTAGACCCGCGAACCGGCCAAGTAACGAACACCGTGATACCGGAGGAGTACATCAAGCCGTCGTACCGCGAGGGGTGGAGTCTATAGGCGCCGCGGCAGAGTTCAGAACCCGAGGAGCAGCCTCCCGAGCCCGAGCATGGTAGCGACGGTTCCGAGCCAGAAGAGGAACATCCACTTGACCAGTTCGGCCTTCAGCTCCGCAAGTCGCTGCTCGAGCTTGGCATCGAACAGCGCCAGGTTTCTTTCGTTCTGCCCTCGGAGCTCGGCTTTGAAGGTCGCGTCCACGTCGTTTGGCAGTCCCACCCGCTCGTCGACGAGTTTGTATCCGAACCGGTCGTACAATTCGCGGGACAGCTTAGCGGTAACGGGCACGTCCCAAGCGTAACATACGCTTGACACCTCAACGTGACCAATCGTTTGCCGCCATGGCCCAGAAAAAACACCCTCTGGCCGAGCCACCCCTCTAGCTCCATTTTGCTGATGCCATGGACAAGCTGCTCTTCTGGTCGGTCACGGTCGCACTAGCGGGCTTCCTGTTCGGCTTCGACACGGTGGTCATCTCCGGCGCCGATCAACAACTGCAGGAGCTTTGGGCCTCGTCGGACCTGTTCCACGGTTTCGTCGTCATGTCCATGGCCCTCTGGGGTACCGTCATCGGCGCGATCTTCGGGAACGTTCCGACGGACAGACTGGGACGGAAGCGGACCCTATTCTGGATCGGCGTGCTGTACCTGGTGTCTGCGGTTGGCTCGGCAGCCGCTTTCGATCCCTATGTGTTTTCGGCTTTCCGGTTCCTCGGTGGGTTGGGGGTGGGGGCATCCACGATTGCCGCCCCGGCTTACGTCTCGGAGATTGCGCCCCCGGACCGACGCGGGCGGCTGGTGGCGCTCTACCAGTTCAACATCGTGTTCGGGATTCTCGCCGCCTTCGTATCGAACTACTTGTTGCAGGGGTTGGGCGAGCATGCATGGCGCTGGATGGTGGGAGTAGAGGCCATCCCGGCACTGATCTACACGCTCCTGGTGCTGGGCGTGCCCAACAGCCCGCGGTGGCTGATGGTCAATCGCGGCGACCGGGAGGGAGCTCGCAAGATCCTGGAGCTGGTTAACCCCGGCCAGGATGCAACGCTCGTCCTGGACTCGATGCAGGACGACATCGAGGGCGCGGCGCGCCACGAAAGCATCCTGCAGCCGAAGTACCGGCTGCCAGTGATCCTTGCTTTTCTGATCGCGTTCTTCAATCAACTGTCAGGAATCAACGCATTTCTCTATTACGCTCCCCGCATCTTCGAAGAAGCCGGGTTGGGGGCCAGCACTGCCCTCTTGAGCAGCGCCGGAATCGGGCTCACCAACCTGGTCTTCACTCTAGTGGGCATGTATCTCATCGATCGGCTGGGTCGCCGAATGCTGATGTTCATAGGATCTGTGGGATACATCGTCTCGCTCGGCTCGGTCGCGGCCGCGTTCTTCATCGGACGTACCGGCATGGCGGTGCCGATCTTCCTCTTCGTGTTCATCGCGTCGCACGCGGTCGGGCAAGGGGCGGTGATCTGGGTCTTCATATCGGAAGTATTCCCGAATCATCTGCGGGCTAAGGGGCAATCGATCGGATGCTCGACGCATTGGGTTCTTGCGGCACTGATTACGGTGTTGATGCCCGGTGTATTGGGTGAGGCGGGCAACCCAGGAATGGCCTTCGCATTCTTTGCGTTCATGATGGTGCTCCAGCTGATGTTCGTCTGGCGTCTGATGCCGGAAACGAAGGGCATATCCTTGGAAGAGTTGGAGAAGAGACTGGCGCGAGCAGCGGCGCGAGCCGCATGACGAGGGTTCCAGCGCGCGGCCGTTTGCGTTTACACCACCCTGGCTGGCCCACCCGGCGCCCCGTAGGTTAGATGAGATTTCGTCTCGGAGTTCAGTGAATGTCTGATGCGCTGGAGCGCTTCAAGACGGCCTTGCGGAGACTGCGCCCGGGAGCTCAGCGCACGTCCACGCCTATCGAGCGCCTCGAGGTAGCACTCGCCGACCGCTACACCATCGAGGGGGAGATCGGTAGCGGCGGGATGGCGACCGTCTTCCTCGCCGAGGACAGCAAGCACCGGCGGCGGGTGGCGATAAAAGTCCTGCGTCCGGACCTTGCGGCGGCCGTCGGTGCCACTCGGTTTCTGAACGAGATCACCGTCACAGCCAACCTGCAGCACCCGCACATCCTGCCGCTACATGACTCAGGGGAAGCAGACTCGTTCCTGTACTACGTCATGCCGTATGTTGAGGGAGAGTCACTCCGACAGAGACTCAACCGCGAGCGGCAGCTTCCCGTAGAGGATGCTCTGAGGATCACGAGCGAGATCGCCGCGGCGCTCGAGTCGGCACATCGGCAGGGCGTGGTGCATAGGGACATCAAGCCCGAGAACATCCTGCTGCGTGAAGGCCATGCCGTGGTGGCCGACTTCGGCATCGCCTTAGCGGTCTCGGCCGCGGGCGGCGAGCGCCTCACTGGCACCGGCCTCCCTCTGGGTACGCCGAACTACATGAGTCCCGAACAGGTGGCGGGTGAGAGAGAGATCGATGGCAGGAGCGACATCTACTCGCTGGCATGCGTGCTGTATGAGATGCTCGCTGGAGATCCACCGTTCACTGCGGCAAACCTCCAAGCCGTGTTGCTCAAACACGTGTCCGAGCCTGCGCCCTCGGTTACTGCGGTCCGCTCGGATGTTCCGCAGCCGGTGGCTTCCGCCGTAGCCAGGGCACTTGGAAAGGCGCCGGCGGACCGGTTCGCGTCGCCAAATGATTTCGCCGAGGCATTGTTCGCGGAAGCGAGCGAGGCGGAGCCGGAGATGAAGTCGATCGTCGTGCTGCCGTTTGAGAATCTGAGCCCCGACCCGGACAACGCGTTCTTTGCCGACGGCTTGACCGAGGAGTTGATTGCAGAGCTTTCCGAGCTGCGCCAGCTCCGGGTCATTTCCCGGACGTCCGCGATGCAGTTCAAGGACAGCAAGAAAGGCGTGCCCACCATCGCGCGCGAACTAAATGTCCGCTATGTGCTGGAGGGAAGTGTGCGCCGTGCGAGTGAGAGCGTGAGGATCACGGCACAGTTGATCGATGCGTCAACCGACTCGCATCTCTGGGCTGAGCGGTACACCGGCAGCGTCGACGACATCTTCGATCTTCAGGAGCAATTGTCGCGTCGCATCGCGGAAGCGCTGCGAGTTGCGTTGACTCCGGACGAAGAACGACGCATAGCGTCTCACCGATTCGCCGACTTCCGCGCCTATGACGCCCTGCTCCGCGCACGCCAGGAGTTGATGAAGCCATCCAAACAGGGTATCGAACGAGCGATTCAACTCGTGCACCGCGCTCAGGAGATCGCCGGCGAGAATGCACTGATACATGCGACCCTCGCTCGGTGCTACAGTCACTCGTTCGAATTCGGCATCAGCCACGACCGAGAGACCCTGCATCGAGCCGATGAACACGCATCGAAAGCGCTCGAACTGGCGCCGGACCTCGGATTAGCCCTGTTTGCGAAGGCGCATGTCCGGGCCCAAGAGGGTGATTTCGAAGAAGTCGTGAGACTATTGACGCGTGCGAGAGAGATAGACAGAAACGCAGACGCCCTCAGCTTTCTTGTAGGGATCCTCGCCACGGTTGGCAGACTCGACGAGGCACGGGAAGTTGCGGCTGAGGCCCTTCTTCTGGACCCGCTCGATACGTACACTCGGGCCGTCCAGGCGTGGGTCGATCTCTTGGACGGTCAGTTTGAAACTGCCACGTCCCGGTTACAGAAGACGATCGAGGATCTGGGCTTAGACAATGCACACATCTCCTGGTTTCTGGCGCTAGCGATGGCACACTCCGGTCGGCTCGGCGAGGCGAAAGAGGTCTTTGCGAGCGTTGCCGCGACCGACGCGGTGCCCGTTGCTGATCTCAGCGAACTGTATTGCCGGGCAGCGGACGGTGACAGCGATGCGGTCGTGGCACAGATGTCTGAAAAGCATGTGATGGTGGAAGTGGCAAAGACCGATGAGACGTTTCCGATCTTCATCGCCAACTGTCTCGCCATGGTCGATGATGAGGATGGTGCCCTCGAGTGGCTGGGCCGCGCGGTCGACTGGGGATTCTGCAACTATCGCTACCTCCAGGAGCACAACCCGTTCCTGAAGCCCTTGCACGGCAACCCCCGTTTCACGCAGCTCATCGACAAAGCTCGGCAGAAGCAAAAGGCGTTCGAGGTGTGAGTGCCGTGGTCACGATGCCGGAGCTCGCTGCGGTCATAAGACCGGAACGGTTCCTGGCCGAGATCCGCAGGATGGCAAGCGGCGCCCGCCATCACCTGCGGCGCAGCGTCACCGACGCATACGGCGCCAGAGGCAGTTGATCCAGCCTTCGTCCGGTGAATAGGTCGTAGTAGAACAT
>JBDHHP010000137.1:0-10223 GCA_039589275.1 Gemmatimonadota bacterium
GAGCTTCCGAGATGTTGAGGAGCTCTTGGCAGAACGGGGAGTCATCGTCTCCCACGAGACCGTTCGGCAGTGGTGTCAGAAGTTCGGACTCGACTACGCACGGAACCTCCGGCACCGGCGAGGTCGTATGGGAGACATCTGGCACTTGGAGCTCTTCGTCAACATCCAGGGCAAACGGCACTATCTCTGGCGGGCTGTCGACCAGGACGGGGATGTGATCGACATCCTTGTTCAGCGGCATCGCAACGCCCGTGCGGCCAAACGGTTCTTTCGCAAGCTGCTGAAAGGGCAGGGAAGGGAACCGTGGCGGCTGGTGACGGAAAAGCTGAGGAGCTACGCGGTAGCGCACAGGAGTGTCATGCCCTCCGTGGCCCACGACACGCGACGGTACGCCAACAATCGGGCTGAAGTCTCACATCAACCGACCCGACAACGAGAACGTTTGATGCGACGGTTCAAATCGGTCGGCCAAGCGCAGAGATTTCTGTGGGTTCACGGGGTCGTCCAGAACCTCTTCAGGCTGGGACGGCATCACCTACGATCAGCAGACCACCGGTTGTTGCGCGACCGGTCCCTTCAGGCTTGGCTTGAAGCCACGGGCGTCTGAAGATCACACACCGGCCATCGCCTCCGACTGCCTTGACTCACGTCCAACCGCGTTAAGTTGACAGTGCCGTTCGAGGAGGTCGGTCATCTGGCTGCCCCGCCGCTAGTGCTGCGGTTCTCCCACCAACCGGGCGATCCGTCCTCTCACGTCCTCCACTTGATCCTGAAGCTCAGGGTCGGCGTCGCGCCAGAGTTCCACAAACTTGCTGTAATACTCGATGGCCTTCTCAGGTTCACCCAACTCCTCATATAGCTCGCCAAGCCGCTGGTAGGTTGGGGCCAGTACGAACGCGTCCCGAAAGTACCTGCTCATATTTGGGGATGACATGAGTCGCTCATATTCCACAAGGGCGGAGTCGGTCTGGCCAGCGCGGTCATAGGCACGGGCCAGGTCGAGGCTGCCGCAGTCTATGCAGCCGTCCTCAGCCAGCGCCCTCCGAAGCAAGCCGATCGCTGCGTCGATTCGGTCTTCTACGAGAGCGATGATCCCCTTGGCTTCATAGAGATCGTCTTGATCACGTAGTCTCAGCCGTTCGTCAATTTCCCGTTCGTACGTGACCACGAGTTCTTCGCCATGGCCGGTTCGCCCCGCACGCGCAAAGAACACGGCCAGAGCGAGATACGGTCGGTCCAGTGGCGGCATCGTTTCGACGGGATACCGGCGCAGTGCTTCATCGACCAGCGAGAGCGCCTTGTCACGTTGGTCACGGAATAGCAGGTCTAGCGACGCAACAGTGATAGTCCGACGCATGTAGTCGTCAGGTTCGCTCACCTCTTCGGCCATGGCCACCCGCTCCCGGGCGTAGCGTTGTGCCTCCGCGATCCTCCCACGCACCTGCGCCAGAGGGCGGAGGTTAGCTAGCGCTGCGGAGCGCCACCCGAACCGAGTTGCATGCTTCTCCAAGATCTGCTGAAACCGCTCCTGTGCCTCACGGTAGTCCTGCTGTGCTCCTATCAAGCGAGCCCGATGGAACTCCACTAAGTCCGGGAAGTGCTCCCTGTAGCGACGCAGGGTTAAATCGGCTCGGTCAAAAGCACCCTGGCGCACCTGCGCGGCGATTGCGTTGACGACCGAAGTCGCTAATGGAGTGGCTTCCAGCGAACGAAGGGCATACTCCTCTGCTTCCTGCCACTGCCGCAAGGCGTTGTGCAGCCGGGCAAGGTTATTGAGAGCGGTCCGATGATATGGATCGAGGTCGAGAATATTGAGGTAGGCGCGCCGCACCTCGTTTGGTTCCCACTCCACGTCCGAGTGATAGGACGCAATCGCCAGGTAGCGCTCAACGTCGGGAAGTCGCTCTCGAAATTGATACGCTTTGATCCTGGCCTCCATCTCTCGAGACAGGGGTGCGCTGATGTTGTTGAGGGTCGCTGCCATCTTCCGATACGCCATGGCGAAGGTACTGTCGATTGCCACAGCCTCTTCAAAGAGCTCGATGGCCCGACCATACTCCACGCGATCGAACGCCCTGACACCTTGAGTGTATTTTCTTAGAGCCTCGGGCGATGCCGTTGTTACCCGCTCCAGGGGTTGGTTAGCTCGAATGGTGCGAAGCGACTCACCGACCCGCTCTCTCAGCTTTCCAGATAGACGATCGATCGCGGGTATCAGATCCGTGTCGGAGCTTGCCGTTTCGCGGATAGCCAGGAGTTGCGAGCCATCCGCAGCCGCCAGCACACGGACTGCCAGCACGTATCCGCTACCGACGGCACTGATCTCTCCTGCCACTACCGCCTTTACACCCTCTCGCTCTGCTACCTGGAGGGCGGCTTCACGATCCAGCGGGGATTCAGGGTCTAGGTTCATGCGCTCCATTACTGGCCCGATCCCTGATGCATCCATCAGTCTTATGATCGGTGACTGGGCCAGATCGATCCGGAACGCGTCGGAAACCAACGATCCAAGGGTTGAGTCGTCGGTTCGGCTCTCAAAGTCGGCCACGATCAGGCGGTCGCGCTCTTCGAGGACTCCCTTGGTCACGAGCGTTCCTGCTGGTCCCACTCCGAGTGCCCGCATCGCCATGTAGACCGCTGCCACGACACCCAGCGCCGCGAACGCCGCAGCAGCTGCTGCGAAGGCCCTCCGCCAGCGCAACCAGCGCCCCAGTCCGGCGGCAGGGGTCGTCACGGGTGCACCTGTTGTACGCGCCAGGGCGTGTTGGCGCTCGTGGTGACCGGTGAGAAGGATGATGGGGAGTGCCACGACGATAAGAGCTACGGCCGCTATGAACACCCAATCTGGGAGCCCGAGCAGCATGACTAGGCCGTAGACAACGGCAAGTAGAGCGACCGACCCCAGCCCGAGCAGAACCGCTACACGCACAGGATGGGCGCGCCGGGCCATCGCCTCGTAGTCCATCGCTGCGATAGGCTGTGTGCCAGTTGGGGTGATTCCTCCGCTCGGCGTCGCAAGCGCCTCCAAGTGCGTGAGCACCTCGTCGGCACTCTGCCACCTGTCGGCCGGTTTCTTCTCCAAACACCGCATCACCAAGTCGGCCAGAACCGGTGTTACGCTCGCCCGATGGGTGGTTACTGCTTGCGGCTCCTGTGTGACGTGAGCAGCCAGAATGTCCTGCGGAGTGGTACCCGAGAACGGCGGGCGGCCCGCAAGTAGCTCGTACGCCAGCACCCCCACCGCGTAGATGTCGGCCCGATGATCCACGTGTGGGTCGGCCGAGGCTTGCTCGGGTGCCATGTAGGTAGGAGTACCGAGCGCTACACCTGCGGTCGTGAGCTTCTCTCGTCCCGTCGCCTCACTCACCGCCTTCGCGACTCCGAAATCGGTCACATACGCATGGTTCTCCAACAACAGAACGTTGTCCGGCTTGATGTCCCGGTGCACGACACCGTGTCTGTGTGCGTGGGCCAACGCATCTACAACATCGCGCAACATCCGCACTGTCTCACCTACAGGTAGCTCCCCCTCGCGTGCGAGCTTGACGCGCAGTGATTCACCCTCGACGTACGGCATCACATAGTAGAGGAACCCGTCAGCTTCGCCGGAGTCGATCAGCATGAGGATGTGTGGGTGGGTGAGCTTGGCCGCGATCTCGATCTCACGGACGAACCGATCGGGTCCCAACGCGGCGGCAAGCTCCGGTCGAAGGACCTTCACAGCCACCTTGCGGTGATGCTTCAGGTCATCAGCAAGGTAGACAGTCGCCATGCCTCCACTACCGAGTTCCCGCTCGATCTGGTAGCGGTCAGACAGCGCAGCCTTGAGACGGTCCAACTGGTCGGCCATTAGCACGGTTCGCGGGTGGCGACAACGCTAACCTACGATCTGTGGCTGGAGACGGCCAGATTGGCGGCTAAACCAGGGCCCGACGCGATGGAGTCGTACAACCATCGGACGTGCGCCTCCCACAGGGAGCGTGCCTTTCATAAGGTCGTGTTATGAGACCCACCAAATTACTCAGCAGCCGTGACTAGTGTGCCAACGGCAGCATCACGCGCAGGACGACCGACGCGACTCGATTCCGCACTTTGCTCCATTCCGATCCACTGTCGAGATCCACCAGTCCGTGTGTATATCTTCCTTCGAGGGCGCTCCTGAACGAACCGATGTCAACCTCGACTCCCGCTGAAAACACTCCGCCAAAATCCACTTTCTCATCCCGCCGAGATGAGCAGCCGAGTGGCACATTCTGGATTCCGGTATCTGGTGGTAGTGGTGGGGCTGGATAGACATATCGACATGACAACTCAAACGCAGGCGCGATTCCGATAGACACAAACGGCTGCAACCCTCCGCCGTGTTGTCCTACCGCCAATAACAAAGGCAACTCTGCATACGTCATGTGCATGTGCATATCAGACGACTCGTCCCACCCTTTCTCTGTAGCCAGTCCTTCGAGGCGGACCGAGATCAGGTGGCTAAACGCCAATGAGACGCCGATACCACCCGCGAAACCCAAACGAGAGTCCCTATCATCCTGGCTTGCGTTATTGACGGCGACCATGACCCCCAAAGCCACCTCTTGCCCCTCAGAGGGCGACAGCTGAACACAGACAAGCCCGGCCACCAACGCCGCGTTCCTCAACCGTCTGATCAACGTAGGACAGACCTGCTCAGTCGAACACGACGCCATTTCCTTGCTGGTAGCCCTCGGCTCAACAAGCTCGCCACTACCGAGTGCCCGCTCGATGGTGTAGCGGTCGGCGAGGGCGGCCTTGAGGCGGTCGAGGAGGTCGGTCATCGCCCGCTATTGGGGCGGTGAGCTTCACCTACCCATCTTCTCATGCAGCTCCTCCAGCCAGTTCTCGATCAGGATCAGTTGCATCCTCTCCTCCCGCTGCGCACTTACGTTGCGAACGATGACGAAGCGCTGGTCATCCGGGGTTATGTCGTACGACGTGTAGACTCTAGTCATGACGAAGTCCGCACCGAACTGGAACAGCACGCGGCGTTCCGCTACGGTGAAGGTGGGACGAGTCAGAACCACGGCCGACATCATCTCGTTGGCGGGAGTCAGGTAGAACAGCTCGCGCCCACTGTGCGCCCAGCGCGGTGAACTGCCCCCGTCAGTGGAGACCAACCACCTGCCGGACTCCAGGTCGGGGAACGGCCGGACGTAGACCTCCTGTCTTCCCGATTCGTTTGAGGCGTAGGCCAGCCAACGGCCGTCCGGTGACACTGCCATGGCAGTCTCGTCGAATTCGGAGGTGAGCAGTGGCACTGCGGCGCTGTCCATGCCGGGGCGGTACCCGACTACATCCCGCTCACCCTCCTGACCCGACGTGCCACCGGTGCGGGCCACGATCCACGCCCCATCGCGCGTGCCCGTGGCTTCCCACGTGGAATTTGCCGCGGAGAGCAGTAGCTCGGCCTGGCCCGTTCCGTCGGCTCGCCTGACGTACAGGTCGCTCCTACGTCCCTCCGCGCGTCGCGTCAGGAACATCACCGACCGGCCGTCCGGGGTCCACCGGGGCCTGGCATCCTCGTCGGGATGGAAAGTGAGACGGGCCAACGGTCCGTCATCCAGCTCTTTGATCCAGATGTCGTCTCCAGCCTCCGTGTTCAGGCCGATCGCCAGACGTGTCCCGTCGGGGGAGAGCGCCCAGCCCGAATTGCGCGCGTTGCTGAAACGCCAGTCGGGATCGATCGGCGTCACGAGACCTTCACGGCTCACCCACACGGCCTCGAGCTGCGGCGGTCCCGGTTCGGCACTTGGGCCGACGAGCATCAGCACAGTACCGTCAGGCGATAGCGTGAAGTCAGGTGCCCTCCCGAGGTCCACCTTGACGCCCTCCAGCAGTGGCACCGCCGCGCCTTGGGTTTGGAGCGAACCCAGGTCAAGCGGTATTGCGAACACGCCACCATCGGGACGCACGAACACGACGTGTCCTGAGCTGGCAAACCGCGCCATCGCCACACCTGCGAGCAGTTGGTGCGCTTCACCGCTCCGCAGATCCAGCACCCAGATATCGTGGATCGGATCGCATTGCCAACTGCACAGGGTAGATAGGATCCCCCGTGACCCTGGTAACGGTGCTGGAGCAGCCGCGTAAAGGCCGCTGTCCGGGACCCAGACGATCTCCGAGGGTCCTCCAATGGCCGGCACACGTCGCACGCGCCATGCTTGATCGATATAGACAACGTTCCCGTCATCGAGCCACGCAGCCCGCGTGACCGCAAACGTATTGACCGAGTCGGCGAGTGTGATCGAGGATCCACCGCTCACGGCGATCTTCCTGAGCTGGCCGCCCACTTGGAACGCGATCCACTGCCCGTCAGGCGATACGGATGGAGCGCCCGCACCGTCGGTGCCGGAGAGTGGAGCAGCTTCGTAGCGGTTACGCGCCTTGACCCAGAGCTGGCGGTCCTCGTCGCCCGGTCCGACGTAAACGATGTGCGACCCGTGGGGAGCAACGTCGAAGGTGTGCGCCATAGCATCAACCAGTTCCTGGCCCGGCGGTAGCGCCAGCCCGTAGCGCGCTGTTGGTTGAGCTGCCTCCGGCCTGAGCCAGCCCCACAGGGCAAGGGCGGTCGCGACCACAGCGAGCGCCGCTATGCCAACACTGACCCGTTGCCAATAGCGCAGCCCTGCTGTCTGTCGCGCGGTCCGCGTGTCGGCCAATGTGGGTAGCGTGAAAGCGGGGTTGGTGAGTGCGGCCGCGAACTCCGCCGCAGAGGCGAACCGATCGGCAGGACTCTTGGCAAGCGCGCGTTGTACGGCGGCGTCTACGTTAGCCGGCACGAGTTCCCGCGTGCGGGCGACCGGGGGGGGCGTGTCGGAAAGGATCTTGGCCACAATTGCCTGTACCGAACTCCCCACGTGCGGCGGCTCGCCCACTAGCATCTCGTACACCACTGCGCCCAACGAGTAGACATCTGAGCGCGCGTTCACCTCGCGGTCACCCGTCGCCTGCTCCGGACTCATGTACTGCGGAGTACCCAGTGACAAACCGGTCTCGGTCAGGCGTGTTCCGCCCGCTGCCGAGATCGCAAGGGCGATGCCGAAGTCCGCCACGACCGCCTGACCCGACTCGAGCAAGATGTTCTCGGGTTTGATGTCTCGATGAATTACCTCGTGTTCGTGCGCGTACTGCAGTGCAGCGGCTACTGCCTGCGCGACCTTCACCGTTTCGTCGACGCCGAGTTGCCTCTCACTATTGAGCTTAGTGCGCAAGGTCTCGCCCTCGACATAGGGCATCACGTAGTAGACGAATGTGCCTGCCTCACCCGAGTCGTAGAGCGGCAAGATGTTGGGGTGCTGAAGTCCGGCCGTGACTTCGATCTCTTTGAGGAAACGCTCGGCGCCGAGGATAACGGAGAGTTCCGGACGCAACACCTTCACCGCGACCCTGCGGTGATGCCTCAGGTCTTGCGCGAGATAGACGGTGGCCATGCCGCCGCTACCGAGTTCGCGTTCGATCTGGTAGCGATCGGCTAGTGCAGATTTGAGACGTTCCAGCACGTCAGCCACGGGGACGGCTCCCAACCAGCGACCCCACAAACCTACGCCTTGCAGCTATTGACGGCCAGATTAGCGTCTAGCACAACGCCCGGCGCGGGAACGGGCTCTACGCCTTGCGTGGCCGCGTACCTCGCTGCAAGCTATCGCGTCGCCCTCACTGAACTGACAGTAAACGCCGGTGGCCTTCGTGGCCCCGCCGCCGTAGTAGACGCCGTAGCTGGACGCCGTATTAGACGCCGTAGTAGGACGCCGCAGCAGACGCCACAGTAGGACGCCCACCCGACGACGAGACCAAGACCACCGACGGTATCGCATACCAAGGACTGGGAGGTGCTACCATGCGACGCCGTCTCGTAGGTTCAATGTTCACAACCTTCGCGCTGGTAGCGTGTCAGGACGCCACGCCGCCGGAACCAGACATCCCGATCTCGCCCCCCCAGTTTGCCGTCGTGGTTGGTACCCAGGAACGCATTACCACTCACCCGGCACTCCAAGCGGCGCCCGACATATCGGGCGACCGTGTTATCTGGCTTGACCGGCGCAACGGATACTATGACATCTACATGTGGGACCCGGTCAATGGCGAGGCGCGCATCACCAGCAACCCCACGGTGAATGTGCAGGCTGCCATTTCAGGTAGCCGCGTTGCTTGGATCGACACCCGCAACATGGGGAACGGCGAGTTCCTTGACATCTATACTTGGGACCCGGTCAATGGCGAGACGCGCGTCACCAACGCTCCCACTGCAGGAGGGAGACCCGCCATCTCAGGCGACCGGATCGTCTGGCATGACTACCGGGAAGGGTGGGGCAACAGTCACCTCTACATGTGGGACCCAGTCAATGGCGAGACACGCGTCACCGCCACCTGTATAGACGATGACTCCCGGTACCCTGCAGTTTCGGGTGATCGGATCGTCTGGGATGATTGCCGCAACGACCGGCTTGACATCTACATGTGGGACCCGGTCAACGGCGAGACACGCATCACCAGTGACCCGTCAACCCAACACAGTCCCGCTATCTCAGGGGACAGGATCGTCTGGGAGGACCTGCGTGATGGACGGGACATCTACATGTGGGACCCCGTCAATGGCGAGACGTGCCTTTCGACCGGCCCGTCCTTCAAACAATACGCCGATATCTCGGGAGACTGGGTCGTGTGGCAGGATGATCGAAACGGACAGTGGGACATCTACATGTGGGACCCGATAGACGGGGAAACGCCTCTTATAACCGATCTGTCAAACCAGAACTCCCCCGCCATCTCGGGAGACCGGATCGTCTGGCATGACAACCGAAACGGACAGCTCGACATCTACATGGTTGAGATCTCCGTCACCACTGAGGTCGGAGAGATCTTGGCCGCGGTGGGCGAGTTCGTTGCGGACGGCTCAATCGCAAACGGAGGGGTTGCCGAGTCGTTGGAGGCTCTACTCTCTCAGGCTGCCGCAAAACTCGACCGTGGCAACGAGAACGCCGCATTGAACACACTGAACGCGTTCATAAACCACGTAGGAGCACAATCGGGCAAGCACATCGATCCCCAAGCAGCTGATGCCTTAATCAGCATGGCCCAGATACTCATCGACAGCCTGTAGGTGTAGGCGAGGGCGACTTGGCTCAATCGATGGCGTGAAATGACTGATGTGAACCAGCCCCGGGCGTCTCGCGGCGCTCGGGGCTTTGCACGTCCGGCAGGGTTATTTGGGACCGTGGCTTTGTTGCATGGCTCGGAACTGAGTGCTGGTCCCCCGTTCCCCGAGAGAGCATCACCCCACTCGGTAGCTGTCGGGCATCCCGAGAAGGGTCATCGTGTTGAGAACCATGCACGCGAGTTGCACCTCCACCCGTTGGCCCGGCAGGGTGCGACTCCTCATGGTATTGTCAAGTTAAGCTGCTACCTGCCAGACTTTGGTGATGAACAGCAATGCGAGTCTTTACCACAGACACAGGTTTCCTCCCCAGATCATCAGTCACGCGGTTTGGCTGTATCACCGATTCTGTCTGAGCTTCCGAGACATCGAGGATCTCCTTGCGGAACGCGGAGTTATCGTCTCCCACGAGACTGTTCGGCAGTGGTGTCAGAAGTTCGGACTCGACTACGCTCACGACCTGCGACGTCGGCAGGGTCGAAGGGGAGACATCTGGCATTTGGACGAGCTGTTCGTGAACATCCGGGGCAAGCGGCACTATCTCTGGCGAGCCGTCGACCAAGATGGTGACGTGATCGACATCCTTATTCAGCGGTGTCGCAACGGCCGCGCGGCCAAACGGTTCTTTCGCAAGCTGCTAAGGGGGCAAGAAAGCAAGCCGTGGCGCCTCGTGACCGACAAGCTGAGGAGCTACGCGGCAGCGCACAGGAACGTCATGCCCTCCGTGGCCCACGACACGCGGCAGTATGCCAACAATCGGGCCGAAGTGTCTCATCAACCGACTCGACATCGAGAACGACAGATGAGACGGTTCAAATCAGCTGGACAGGCCCAGCGATTCCTGTCGGTGCACGGTGTGGTACAGAACCTCTTCAGGTTGGGACGGCATCTACTGCGAGCAGCGCAGTACCGGCTGTTGCGCACTGGTCCTTTCACGTGTGGCTCGAAGTCACAGGCGTCTGATACTCACACCCCAACCGCTGCCGCCGACTGCCCTGACCACCTAAAGCCGCGTTAAGTTGACAACGCTTCTGCAATCCCT
>JBDHHP010000138.1:0-11342 GCA_039589275.1 Gemmatimonadota bacterium
GGGTACGTACCTGGGACATAGGTAACACTTTGTCTAGGGACATGGGTGACACTTTCCACAAACTAGGGCCCTCTCTGGAGGTGTCCGATGCCGTGGAAGGAAGCGTCACTCATGGACCAACGTCAAAGCTTCATAATCGATCACGGACGTGGACTGTGGTCAGTCACCGAGCTGTGTGACCGCTACGGTATCAGCCGCAAGACCGGCTACAAGTGGCTCCAGCGCTATGGCCGCGAAGGTCCCAACGGCCTGGCCAATCGGTCGCGCCGGCCCCGCAACAGTCCTCACGCCGTGCCAGAGCCCATTGTGGCTGCTTTGCTCAAGCTGCGCCGCCGTCGCCCCAGCTGGAGCGCCAAGAAACTGCTGTGGCAGCTTCGCCAGAGAGAGCCAGAGTGGCCGCTTCCAGCTATCAGCACGGCGCAGGCGATTCTCAAGAGACACGGGCTGGTAGCACCTCGCGGGCGTCGCAAACGCAAACGCTCTCATCCTGGCCGACCTCTCACCCAGAGTAGAGCCGCCAACGATATCTGGACAGCCGATTTCAAGGGTGAGTTCCGCATGCTCGACGGCCACTATTGCTACCCCCTCACTGTCATGGACGATTACAGCCGCTACGTGTTGGCCTGCGATGCCTTCCTGCATACCTCCCATCAGGCCACTGCAGCCAGTTTTCGACGCCTGTTCCGCACATATGGGCTGCCACAGATCATCCGCACTGACAACGGCAGCCCTTTCGCTAGCACAGGACTAGCACGCATCTCAAGACTGACCGTGTGGTGGCTCCACCTAGGCATCACACCACAGCTCATTGAACCAGCCCATCCCGAACAAAACGGCCGCCACGAACGGTTCCACAAGACCCTCAAGAACGAAGCAACACAACCGCCAGCCTCATCCCGTGCAGCACAGCAACGACGCTTCAACCACTTCCGAGAGGACTTCAACTACAACCGCCCTCACGAGGCCCTAGGACAGATACCACCAGCACAGCTCTACCAACCCTGCGACCGCCGCACACCATCACACCTACCACCCTTTACCTATCCAGCTCACTTCGAACGACGACGCGTCGGCTCCAATGGCTGCATCCGCTGGAAAAACCACTGCGTCTTCGTCAGCCACGTCCTGGCAGGCCACAACATCGGCCTCGAAGAACGCGCCGACCAACAATGGGCCGTCTACATCGGACCCCAATACCTAGGACTCTTCCTAGAAGACCAGCTCACAATCGAGGACCGATACCACCCCAAAACCCCTGAAAAGTGTTACCTATGTCCCTAGACTTTCTGTCACCCATGTCCTCAGACACTCACCCCATGTCCTCAGACACTCACGGTCAGTTGTCAGCTGTCGACTGACTGCTGATAGCTGCTGGCTGACCGCTGACCCTCGCTGTACCTTCTCCCGCATGAAAACACTCAAGACTCTCGCCTTCACGTCGGCCGGCTTCGCCTACGCACTCATCGTGTTGGGCGCGCTGGTGAGAATCACCGGCTCGGGGATGGGGTGCGGCGACGATTGGCCACTCTGTAACGGCCGCCTGATCCCAGCACTCGATGACTTTCAGACTGTGCTGGAGTGGAACCACCGAATGGTGGCGCTGGCCCTCAGCGTCTTGGTTGCAGCCACTGCGGTGACAGGGTATCGGTCCCGCAGCGAGCCCGGCGGTAACAGCGCGATGCGGCCCGCAATACTGGCGCTGGTTCTGCTCGTACTTCAGGTCGTACTGGGTGCCATCACGGTGGCGCTGGAGCTGCCGCCCGCCAGCGTGATCCTCCACCTCGCTGTCGCTATGGCGCTTGTGGCTGCGCTGTTGGTGACGGGCCTCAGAGCGACCGAAGGGATCTTCCCCGATGCGCCCGTCCTGCGTCGCGGTTCGATCATCGGTGCCACGGTGCTGGCCGCGGTTGTTCTGCTGTTCGGCGGACTCACCTCCAACATGGGAGCCGGGCCGTCGTGCCAGGGATTTCCACTGTGCAACGGACAGGTCTGGCCGGCGTCGGGCGGAGGAGGACTGCCTCATATCCATTGGACACATCGACTCGTCGCGTACGCCCTGTTTCTACACATGCTGGGCATCGGAATCGGGCTCAGGAAGAGGCAGCTCCCTGACCGCCTGAAGGAGGCGCTTTACCTAGCCGTGGGGCTGACGGTGGCTCAGGTGGTCGTTGCCGCGGTAATGGTGCTCACCTACCTGCCGCCCGTATGGCGAGTGCTGCACACCGCACTCGGCACCGGCGTTTGGCTTTCGCTGATCTACGCGCTGTGCCTAGCATCGTGCAGGGGAGAGCGGATGATCGCCTAGACGCACAGACCGCCGGGCCAAATCGGCTATGTCGCCAGGATCAACTCGGTCTGAGGCCGCCCTGGTGTCACCTCCGGCCCGCGATCCGTCAAAGCCACGTTGATCTCGCTTCTCACACCGAACTGTCCGGCCAGATACACACCAGGCTCTACCGAGAACACCACTCCCGGCACCAACGTCCGGATGTCGTCGGTCTCGAAGTTGTCGAGATGCGGCCCCGACCCGTGTAGATCACTGTCGATCGAGTGGCCGGTGCGATGGCCAAAGGCCTCGGCGTAACCCCGCTCTCGCAACACCCCCCGGGCCACATCATCGAGCGATCCGCCCGTCAGACTCTCTCCGGTCGACTGAGCCTGCTCCAGCCGAGCGACAACTGCATCCCGTGCGTCTCGCACAGCCTCCCAAACCGAGACCACATCTGCCGGCGGGTTCGGTCCCGAGTACCCCATCCAGGTCTGGTCCGCCCACGCGCTGTGCGACGGGAAACCCCACAGATCCAGTAACACCACCTCGTCCTGCTGCAGAACACGACCATCGGCTTCACGCGGTGTGTGATGGGGATCGGCGGCGTTGGCTCCAAATGCGACGATCGGAGGGTCTTCCGTCGTCAACCCCGCGGATGTCATCGCTTCCAGGACCCGCTGTTGCACTCCGTACTCCGTCGCCTTCCCGACTTCGTTGACCACGCTGCCCAAGGTGTTGCGAGCGATGTGGGCCAGGGCTTCGGCTGCCTTGCGGTGGGCGGCCAGCTCTTCGGACGACCAACATGATGCGAATCGAGTGACCAAGCGATCCGACGGCACGACCGACACGCCGTACTTGGCCAGAAGCTCAATGACTCCGGCAGGCACACGGTCCAGATAGGGCACCGCGTTCTGTGGTGACACCTCCATCGCAGCACGCTTGCCTGACAGCGTCTGCTCGAGCCGCTCATGCAGCTCCTGCCATGTCGTGTACAACAACACCTCGCCGGGAAGTTGGCCGACTCCACCAGCGTCGATGGTGTGAACAATCGACGTGGGTGGACCGGCCGCCGGTAGCCAAACGAACAGACGCCGTGTGACCATACTGCGGTAGTCTACGAGTCGAGGTGCCACCGGGTTGATACCGTGAAAATCGTAGATCAACCACCCGTCAGCATTGATCTCCCGCAGCGCTGCACGCAGCTCATCGAAATCGATCCGCTCAAACGCAGTCATATCTCACCACCGAATGCTATTGCCCGTGTGCCAGCTGCACGCGTCATCCCCACGCGCTCTGCAGCTATCGTGCAGCATCGCCCCGTCAAACGCGACCAGCAAGCGTAACACCTCGGCGAGCGCGGCTCCAAAGAGCGCGCAGCCAGCGCCCTGCGCATCAACTATCGCAGTGGGGGTTCTGCCGGTTGCCAATAACCCGAGTTCATCATCTCTCGAGAGGCCTACTCCGAAGACACGCTCAGCGATCCGACCAGCCGCAAACACGCCAAGGCGCCGCCGGGTACCGCTGGGCACGATATTGCGGAGCAGGCGAAACCGACGAGGAGTCCGTTGCAGCGCTTCACGAGCCGCTCCGCGACCGGCATCAGTGAAAACCAAGCCTGCGTCATGCCGGCGACCGACAAGCCGAAACAGTTGGGCTACTTCGGAGACGTCGACGTCACCGCCGTTGCGGGTCAATAGCCGGTAGCGCTCGATCTGAGCAGAAACCGTCGCGCTCACCCCAAGCTTGCGGTACTCTTCCAAGCCCTCGGGCCCTTGCTGGTCCAGTCGCTTGACCGCTTCCAACACGGCCAATGGGATTATGGCGTCAACACGGATGTCGTTCACGAGCGTCTATGGGGATTTGACTGGCGCGCAAGTTAGCCCGACCCAGTCAGATAGGCCAGTGCTGTTGCGTCTCGGCGCCGGGTGGGCGATTGTATTCGTTCCGAATCTCGTGAACAGTCCAAACCCGGCAAAGGCCCGAGAAAAGCGATCTGTGTCTGCCAATTCAGCCGGCCGCTCAGCAGACTTCGAGGCCGAGGCGCTACCGCACCTCGACGCGGTCTATCGTTTGGCGCTTCGACTCGCGGGCGACGAGATGCAAGCGGAAGACTTGACTCAGGAGACAATGCTGAAGGCCTACCGCGCGTGGCATCAATACAAGAGTGGCACCAACGTGCGAGCCTGGCTGCTCACCATCTTGCGGCACACGTTCATCAACCAGTATCGCAAGGCCAAAAGGGCCGGCCCGACGGTCGATGTAGCTGAGATCGAGGCTTTCACTGTCTTCCACAACGTCATGGAAGTCGACCCGGAGGGCAGCTTTTTCAATCAGATTGTCGACGACGAAGTACTCCGCGCCATCGACCGATTGCCGGAGGAGTTCAGAGAAACACTCGTCCTGAGTGACGTGGAACAGATGTCGTACGCAGAAATCGCAGATATCACCGGCGTGCCGGTCGGCACAGTCAAATCACGGCTGTTCCGAGCCCGCCAGGCCCTGCAAAAGGAGCTGTACGACTACGCGGTTGAAATGGGATATATCAAGAAGGCCGACGAATGACGCCTCCGGAGAGAGTCGATTGCCAGCAGGCGGCATCCCGCCTGTACGAGTACCTCGATGGCGAGGTTACACCAGAAGTGGAAGCAACCGTGCGTGCTCACTTGGCGGAATGCGCGGGATGTTTCTCCCTCTTCGGTTTCGAAGATGCCTACCTAACGTTCCTACGAGCCCGCACTCAAGCGCGTGGCGCTCCAGAACATCTCAAGAAGAGGATCTTCGAGAGAATCATGCTAGACAAGGAGCACAAGGAGACCAAGTGAACCCGGGAGTGGCGATCGCACTGGCATGTGCGCTCGCGCTCGCAGGCTCAGGTCTCAGGTGGCTATCGGTCAGAGGCGCTGTGGCCGCAGCGGCTGTGGGCGCTGCGGTTTTCTGGGGTCGTGGATTGGCAGGTGGGATCTTGCTCGGGCTTTTCTTCGTGTCCGGCAGTCTGCTCACTCGGACTGCGCGGCGCGCAAAGCCCACGACCCAAGACGATCTCGCCTCGCGGGGCCGGACTGCGAGCCAGGTGTTGGCGAACGGGTTTTGGGCGTCCCTGGCGGCGCTTGTGCCGATGTCATTTGGAGGCTGGGCGCTCTTCGGCGGGGCGATTGCCGCCGCACTGGCCGATACCTGGGCCACTGAGATCGGCGCTTTCTCACGTACGGCTCCGCGCATGCTCACAAGCGGTGAACCAGTGAATCCGGGAACGTCGGGCGGTGTCACGCCACTCGGTACAGTGGGTAGCATCTCGGGTGCTGCGGGTCTTGGCATTCTGGCTTGGTTGCTCACTGAGACACCGGGGATTGGTGCCGCCACCGCAATAGGGGGAACCGTCGGCACGCTCACCGACTCCCTGTTGGGAGCTACGGCGCAGGGGGTCTACTTCTGCGAAACGTGTGGCGTCGAGACCGAACAACGGCGGCACGGCTGCGGTGGTCGGCCACGACGGGTACGTGGCCTTGCTTGGCTCGACAACGACGGTGTCAACTTCTGCGCTACCGGGACCGGCGCCGCAGTCGGGTTGGCCGTCTGGTTAGTGCTCTAGACAGGTGACGATAGCATATGCATCAAGTGGATAAAGACGAGTTCAGAGAGTTCTTGGGTAATCTCGCGTCGGGCGTAACGGTCGTCACTGCTGTAGATTCGAGTGGACGCGTAGCGGGGATGACGGCTAGTGCAGTATGTGCGCTGTCGCTGGATCCTCCACTCCTCATCGTGTGCGTGAACTTGCGCGATCCTCTGCATGACGTCATCAGCCACGCCAAGTCTTTTGCTGTCAACATGCTGGCCCACGACCAAGAAGCGCTATCGCAGCAGTTCGCCGGTAAACGCGAAGCCAGGTTCGACGACGTAATCTGCACGACGGACACCGATGGCGTCCCGTTGCTCGCTGGGACGGTCGCGTCGGTCGTGTGCGAACCGAAGGAGGTACATCCGGGAGGAGACCACACCATCTTTGTCGGGCTGGTGGTGAGAGGGTCCGCTGCCGGCGGTCGACCTCTGCTTCACTTCCAAGGCAGATACACGACCGTAAGCGCGGACTGACGACGCGCGATCAACTCTCCTTCTTCACCCTCACAATCAAGCCGACCGCATAGACGAGCACGACCACGGCGACGATCACGTAAGCCGCAACCATGTACGCGCCGTTGTCAGGGAATTGCATTTGCCGCCTCCTCTTCCCGCACGTCCCGGAGCACAGACAGCGCGTAGCGTTGCATCAGAAACGACACGTAGAGCGTGGTGAACACCGCCATGGAGCAGAGCAGGGTCACCAGCATCACTCCGGGCAGGGAGGGTTCGCTGGGTTTCATCAATACCGGCTCGGGGTGCAGCGTTCGGAACAAATAGACCGTCATGTGGATGAAGGGCACCAACACCAAGGCCATTATGCCAATAACCGCTGAATATCTAGCCCGCGTCTCCGGATCGGTAATCGCACCTCGCAGCACCAAGTAGCCGACAAACAAGAGAAAGATGAAAAGCGTCGACGTGAGACGCGCATCCCAACTCCACCAGGTGCCCCAGATCGGCTTGCCCCAGATCGGTCCCGTGGTAAGCATCGCGACTGAGAACGCGATGCCCACCTCGGCGGAGGCAGCCGCTATGGTGTCGAGTTTGCGGTCTCGGATCCACAGATAGATCAGGCTGAGTATGCCGGCAATCGAAAACGCCAACAGGGCCGCCCATGCAACCGGGGCATGCACGTAGAAGATCTTCTGAGCCGGGCCTTGCGTCCGCTCGATCGGTGTGAACATGAGGGCGCGAACATACACCCCGGCGAGGCCGACCAGTGCAAGTCCGGTGAGGATCTGACCGCGTCGGGCCAACGCGACTGCGCGATCACGTCGGGTCATTCTTCCAGTGTTGCCTCGAAGAGGAGGAAACAGAGTATGACGAATATTATGTCAAACGAGCCGAGCAACTTAAGCCATCCGACGAGGTCGCTCAAGGGCCGCCCAGCCAGGATGCGCGACGTCAGCTGTACCGCGCCGACTATGGGCGGTATCAGGAACGGCAGCAGCAGTATAGGGAGCATGAGCTCGGCGAACCGGGTACGGACCACCATTGAGCTGAGCAGGGTCCCAACCGCAACGAAGGCCAGTGTGGCCATTGCGATGACGCCGGCGAGCGCGGGGATCTGCCGCAATATCGGCAGGTCATAGAACAACACGAAGAGAGGCACCGACACCAGCTCGACCACGCCCACGAACACGAGATTCCCCAGCAGCTTGCCGGCAAAGATCGCAGTCGGCGGAATGGGCGACAGCAGTACCCCGTCGAGCGCGCTGTTTTCTTTCTCCAGCAGGAACGCCCGGTTCAGACCAAGCATGGCAGCGAAAGTGAAGGTCACCCACAGTGCCCCGGGCGCGATGTCGAGCGACGAGACCACAGTCGGGTCTCGGGCAAAGTACATCACCGCCAGGACCAGGATCGCGAACACAATAGAGGAGGCAAACGCCGTCTTGGTGCGCCACTCGATCTTCAAGTCCTTTGCGGCGACTGCCCAAGTTGCCCTCCAAAACGGGCTAGTCATTTCGCGCCAACTCGCGATATCGATCCATGATGGCCGCTGCTTCGCGCCCGGCTATCGGTTCGACCGCTGCCAGCTTCCCATTCACGAGAAAACCCACGGCGGTCGCCAGATCCACGATCTCCATCAACTGGTGCGTCGCGATTATGACGGCACATTCGCGGGCCCTGAGGTCACTGAGGACTTCCCTCACGATTCGCGATGCAGCCTCGTCGAGGCCCGTCAGCGGTTCATCCAATAAGAGGGCGGTAGGGTCAGGCAGGAGTGCCCGGGCAATTGCCAACCGCTGCACCATTCCGCGGCTATAAGCAGCAACCCGGCGGTTTGCGTGAGGAGCCAACCCCATGCGCTCCAGTAGCTCGTCCGCGCGCCCGCGATCCCGCACCCCATAAAGCCGCGCATAGAACGCCAGGTTCTCCCTCGCCGTCAGTGCATCGTACAGCATGGAGCTGTGGGCAACCATGCCGAGGGTCCCCGAGCAGCTGACCTGACCCGCTGTGGGCTTGAGCAACCCCGCGAGTAGCCTGATCAGAGTCGTCTTGCCGGCACCGTTGTGGCCTATTAATAGGACCGTCTCGCCGCCTGCCACCTCGAGGGTCACATCCCGCACTACTACTCGGTGCCCAAACCGACGCGTCAGGTTGCGCGCCGCGACTAGGGATCTGGAGACCATGGGCCGGGAATATAGCACCGCAGCGGCGACGTGCTGCTCAGATCAGGTTTCTGGAGTCTCGACCTCGAATAGACCGTGAACTTTGGTGAGGACCAGAAGAAAGCGTAGGTCTTCGTTCAACCCGCGCAGAACGACCCGTATTCGGCGAGCCGCTGCCCGGCGTTGGACCAGGATGAGAGTACCCAAGCCTGCGCTGTCCATCGTCTCGGTCGCTGTCATGTCGACAACCAGTCGACCATGCCCGACACGCATGGCGTCGATCCGGACAGCCGCGCGCTGGCGGAACGCCGTGCGCGTGTCAAGTGATAGCTCGTCAGGGGCAACGACCACCTGTTCAGTGGCCGAGGGCACCGTCACCTTGCCACGCTCCTGGTCGATAGACAGGACTTCAAGTGCAAGCTTCATGCACCCCGCCCCACCCCGTTCCGTTCTGTCTACTCGACTGCCGTAAGCTCACGTAATACTCTGCCATCAATCAACTTACACCGACAGATACAGCGAAGACCGTGCCGCTCCGAAGGCTCTACTGAGTTGCATTCTGCTGCAGCAAAGCCCGGATTGTGCCAGCCTTGAAACGGACTCGGCTTAGGGCGAGCGATGGCTTCGTCGTTGCTGCAGACCTGCGATGACGGAGCTGACAAAGATGATACCAATGAGCACGGCACAAGCCACACACCATTGACACCACGCGTGGATCTTGGCTGCCTCTAGGTAGGTCAGGTAGGTGGCGAACACCATGCCGCCACAGGAGAGCACCAACAGGAGAAGGTCCGGCTCGCGCCGATCAACCCAACGGGGCTGAAGCCCCACCAAACTGGTCCCCAGTAACGCCGCGAAACCAAGCACGCCACAGAGCGCCACGGGTACCCCTAACACCACAGCGTACTCGCTCATCTGAACGGTCTCGCACCCACCCGTGACGCAAACCATCGGGCCCATGAGGCCCAGTTTCCAGAGCCAGAGATACAGCGAAATGAGAAGGCCGACCAGGGATAGGACGGCCGTGATCATCTTATGGATCACCGCGAGCTGCCGTCGCGAGATCGACCAGCGCGAGGACACTGTCGTACGGGATAGCACCAACTACCCGGTAGTTGCCAATGTCGAACGTCGGCGTTGCACTGAGACCGAGGGCGCTGATCTCATCTCGCGTGGCGAGGAGCCTGCTGGCATATCTACCTTCCTCCATGCACTCGTTGTACCTGCCGACGTCTACTCCTACGCCCTTGGCGTAATCGCGGAACCTGGCGAGTGGCCGACTGGCCTCCATCCAACGAGGCTGTTCCTGCATCAGCCGGTCGTGCATCTCCCAGAACAGCCCCTGCTCCCCAGCGCATTGGGCGGCGTGATGCGGCAGCAGCGACTCCTGGTGCAACGGGAATCCACGAAACCGGAGCCGCGCGCGCCCGGTCACCACCAGCCGCTGTTTGATATCGGGTTCCTGCAGAATGGAGAACGCAGCACAGGCAGGACACCTGAAATCAGCATACTCCACGATCTCCACCGGAGCCGAGTCGGCACCTATCACATACCCGGGAAATGTGGCAGTGCCCACCGGCACCGGAGCCTCCAGAATCTCAGTGCCGCTGCCCCCTCTGGACGCGGCCATCCAGATCGCCGCCCCACCAGCTACAGCAATCAAACCCAACCCCACATAGAACGCCTTCATATTCACGTTTCCTGCCATTCCGAATCCTCCCCGGAGGTCCCGAAATCGAGGCCCTCCATCTGCTTGCGGGCCTGCTCGACGATACGCTTGCTCTCTGCCATCTCCGCGGTCTCGTAGGTGCAGCGCACCTCGTAGTGAAATAACTCGCTTCTCGCGTCACCCATCAATCGCATCAACTCTGGCCCCGCGCGAAGCAACTCCGTGTCCTCCCCGAGTTCCTGAATCCTCGCGGAGAGCGCCCGCAACAGCTCTACGAGCCGCTCAGCTCTCCCGTCGTCATAGATCTGATCTGACATATCTGCTCTCCCGTGGTCCACGACACATACGCCTCGCCCTTAGCCGATGTTCCTCCGCAAACGCACGTTTGCGCCCAGCAGCCACCAAAGGGTAGATTAACAGGTTATGGGAAGCGCTGTGCTATTTGGGAGTCCTTGATGGGGAAAAAGAAAGCCAAACATAGAGTGGAGGACAACTCCAGTCCATTTGATAAGGCTCGCGACGAACTTCTGAGCCACATCATACACTGCAAGGTTCTGCAGGCCCAGCCGGAGCAGCAGAAGGATTGGTTCGACGACACGATGGAATATATGGCCGAGCGGTACGCCACCCTTTCCGACAAGCAACTGGCGTCGATTCGCACGGTGGGTGAGCAGTACTGCCAGCCGGTAAAACGGCACGATACCGAGGTCGGAGCCGCCCACTAGAACCACCCTCCCAACATTCAAAAGTACCTGCTCGCCGGTGTCACCTATCTTGGTCGTCCGCGGCGCCGTAGCTGAATCCCGGTGGCCACGCGTACCCCACCCGCAACCCCCACCTCCACGAACCACCCCCTGCTCGAGCCTGGCTTCCATTCGAGGCCAATCACGCCGACCAAATACTCGAGACTCTCATTAGATGTGAGCACCAGAGCCACACCGCCACCGACGTAGGGAGACACACCGCTGCGCTTGAAGGGATTGAGGTGAAATGACGCCAGCAATTCGGGTCTGACGGAGGCAGCACCGTCGTAGTTGCCAGCACTGACTATTGTCCCGACCCGCATGCGGCCGTTGGTGCGCAGTGCCAGGCCAAGCCCGCCGCCAAAGAACTGCTCGTCAGCCAGCGTCGTGAGCCCGTGAAGCTGCAGTTCAACGGCTTTCTGCGCCCAGGC
>JBDHHP010000139.1:0-10089 GCA_039589275.1 Gemmatimonadota bacterium
ACCGGTGCTGGACCTCGTGCCCGGCATGACTGACGAGGCATCCATCCGCTATCGAGGTGAGGCAGCGCTACTGGCCGGTGCCAAGGACCCGGAGCGTCACTACATCGAGTCCATAATGCCTGACAAGATTCGCGTCAATCTGGAGTACGCGGCCAAGGCGACCGTGTGGACGGATTTCATAGTGATATTGAAGACTTTATCGGTGTTGGTCGCCAGGGGATAGCGGGTACAGCGTGCTGCCCGGCTCAGCCACCCAGACTATCGAGCTCCACATCGAAATAGAAACGCGTTCCCCAACCTGGTCTCGTGTCAACTTGCAGCTGCGAACCCATAGCTTCAACTAGCCGCCGCGACAGAGCAAGTCCCAGACCCGTGCCAGAAAAGACGTAGCGATTCCCCTTTTGATAGAACCTGAAGGGTGCGAACAACCTCTCCAGCGCGCCAAGTTCCATGCCCGGTCCAGTATCGCGGACGGAGAACTCCAAGGTGCGCAGGTCCTTTTCGCGCGCGACAAGTTCCACGAACCCTTCTTCAGTGAACTTGAGAGCGTTTGTGATCAGGTTCAGTAGCACCCGCGAAAGAGCGTGTGGATATCCGAGACGGTGGTCACTGGCGGGTGGCCGCAGTCCTATGTTTAGGCCCTTTTCTTCGGCCATCGGGAAGACGATATCGTGTACAGACTCAAACAGGTTGGTAACAGAAAACGGTGTGGGCTCGTCCTCGGCGAGGCGGTCACCACCGCGGGCCAACTCGATCACATTGCTCGCCACCGTGCTTAGTCCTAGAGCTGCACTGTATATGAGCCCGAGCTGACGGTGCTGGACTTCATTGATGTCCCCACTCTGTCCCCGCTGTAATGTCTCAGCCAGAAACAGAATCGATGTCAGCGGAGAACGAAGATCGTGCACCACTTCCACGACCAGTGAGAGCCCGTCCGGATCCGAAAGCCGCGAGGTGAAGTGCGGATCCCAGTTGGGCTCGATAGCAGCTCGCACCGCATCGAGAGCGAGCAGCGTCTCGAGCACGGTTTCCGGATCTTCGGAGTCGGCGGAGTCTCGCCATCCTTCCAGCACCTGGTGCCGGAGCAACTCCAGACCCCGGCGGCCGGCCGCAGAAGACAGATAAGAGTCGATGGGGGGTCTTTCCCGGACCTGCAGCGCGGCACTGACGAGACCCTCGAGGATTGCCTCGATTCCCGGCGTGCCGTCTACCTCGGCCCCTCCTGATCCCCGTGCACTCGCAGCCACCCGCGCCGCTGCCCTCGCTAGCTGACGCGAGACCTTCCGTGGAGCGGCAACGCTGCCGTCATCCGTGAGCTGTGGGTCCTCAGACGACCGCGCAGCCAAGTTGTCCTGACGAGTCGAGGTCACTCACCGCCATTGGCTTCGATCATTATGGTCTCGCGCTGCAGCCCGTGCTTTTCCATTAGCCGGTACAAAGTGGTGCGGTCCACACCCGCCCCTCGAGCTGCCTTGGACATGTTCCCGGCTGCCCGATTGACGAGATCGGTGAGATATCGTCGCTCGAACTCAGCCAATACACGGTCACGTGCTGCATGGTAAGGCTCGAGGCTGAGCGAGCTGCCAAACACCCCCGTGTCTCCATCTGCGTCCGCGCCTGCTTCGGTGATGAAGGGCAAGTTGGTAGCCTGGATCTCCGAGCCCGGGTCCGCCAGAACGACCACGTGCTCGATGAGATTCTGCAGCTCCCTGACGTTGCCCGGCCAGCGGTAGTTGCACAGAGCGCTGATTGCTCCTCCACTCAATTGAGGAATGGGTTGGCCTAGGTCGCGGTGCTCCCTCCAATAATACCGGAGAAAGTGGTTTGCCAACAGAGGGATGTCATCCTGCCGGCTCCTGAGCGCTGGCAGCACAATGGGAACCACGCGCAGTCGGTAGAACAAGTCTTCCCGCAGGACGCCCTGTTCAGTTGCCTCCTTGGGATCTCGGTTGGTGGCCGCAATAAAGCGCACATTTACCACCGCATCGACCGTCTCGCTGCCGACCCGGCGCACAACCCCGTCCTGAATCACGCGCAACAGCTTGGCCTGGATCGGCTTTGACATCTCAGTGACTTCATCGAGCAGCATGGTCCCGCCGTGGGCAGCCTCGAGCAGCCCAGGCTTATCCCGTACGGCCCCTGTGAATGCCCCCTTCCGGTGCCCGAACATCTCTGACTCGAGCAGTGATTCCGGAAGAGCTGCACAGTTAATTGCTACCAGAGGACGGCTGCTGCGACGACTGTAGTGATGGATGAACTGAGCGATGAGTTCTTTGCCCGTCCCGCTCTCGCCGGTGAGGAACACCGATGCGTTTGTGCGGGCGACCTTGCGTGCCAATTCAATCGCCTTCTTGAAGCGTGCCGCCACGCCCAGCACGGTTACCTTGTCGCTGTGGCCGAACTCGCGCGCAGCCGCGATGTTCTTGTCCCTGGTCTCTCTGGCTACGAGCACCGTATGTGCAGCGCGCCCTATCAAGATCTGTAGCTGAGAGGCTGCGAAGGGCTTTGGCAGGTAGTCCCACGCACCGGCTCTCAGGGCGCCCAGGCTTGCCTCGACGGAAGGGTTACCGGTCATCACTATGGCGACCGTGTCCGGGTTCTTCACCAAGCACGTCTCCAGCAAGGTCTCTCCGGGCACGTCGGACATGTATTGGTCGATAAGGACGATGTCGAACGACTGCCGGTTCAGCAGCTCGAGAGCGTCGGTACCTCGGCCGCACACTTCAACACTGTAGCCCTCGGTCGTGAGGTAAGTCCGGCAACTCTCCCGCAACGTGCGCTCGTCGTCTATTATCAGCACCCTGAGGGTGAACTTGGAATCGGCGTCCAACTCCGAGAATTCCGGAAAGGACCTCCGGGGCTGTGGATTTCCCGCTTCAAAAGGCTCAGTAGCCGACATAGATTGCCTCCGTCCGTACGTTCACGCCGCCACAGCGGACCGTCTGTCCAATGGAACACCGCCCACCCCGCTGGCAGAGCAGTTGTGCATAGGCTGGGCCAATATCTGTCTGCTCCAATGGCGGAGACACCACCACAGTCACCGGCACTCCGGCCGATGGCACAGGTTGACTGTTGCGCCGACGCAACTGCGCCTGGATCGCGTTCCGTGGCTACTGTTGCGTCGACGCAACGTACGGCTGGCTAGGTCTGCCGTCAACGTGTTTGTATAGCGACTCGGAAGGTGTCGCTGGAACCCACACGTCTCCTGCGGTATTAGTATTGCAAGCGAAAGTGGCGTCGATCCCAGTTTTGGGCGATGTTTCTCAACAGTAGGTCACCAGACATGTATGCGAGAGAGGAGGCTCCGGATCCCACCGATGTCAACTGACTTGCCGGCGCGCTCTGACGAACCTCAGGGTGGCAAGCGGCACTCGGCACTGGAACCCCAAGGGCAACAGACTCTGTTGCCGGGTTATCTGGGACCTGCCGCACAACAAGAGTCGAAGCTGGATCTGTGGCGCTACGTGGCAGCTGTGTTGCGGCACAAGTGGTTGGTGGCGCTTGCAACAGCGCTCGGGCTCGCAGCTGGCCTCGGGGCATCGCGGCTCGTGAAGCCTGAGTATGTTGCTCAGGCCACCATTTGGATTGGTGGACAGGAACGCGGCGGCGTCGGCGCGACCAGCCGCGGTCCCATCCAGCAGGGTGAGTTGCTCGCGGCGGCCGGTTGGCGAGAACTCCTCATGTCGTACGCGGTGTTAGATGCTGCAGTGCAACGGCTGCGACTCTATCTCTTACCCGATTCGCCGTCGGACTCAACGCTCTTCAGACAGTTCGACCTCGCAGCGTCGTTTGTGCCTGGTCGCTACCTGCTCACCACGAATCAAGCCGGTACAGCTGTCTCCCTGGAGACAGATCAGGGCATCGTGCTGGATCAGGTGGCCTTCGGCGACTCTTTGGGAAGAAACGTCGGCCTTCTCTGGGTGCCGGAACCCACTGTCCTCAAACCCGGCCTAGAAGCTGGGTTCACCCTCTTGCGGCCACGAGATGCCGCCCGTTCACTGGCGGAACGACTGCGTATCAGGCAAGATCGGAGTGGCAGCTTTCTCCGCCTAGAGCTGTCAGGTAGTAGCCCGGTCCGGATCACCAACGCGGTCAACGAGGTCAATGCGCAGTTCGTTGAGGTGGCGACAGAGCTCAAGAGGTTGAAGCTGACCGAGTTGGCGAAGATCCTCGGGGACCAGCTGAACCAGGCTGAGGGAAATCTCCTCCGGGCCGAAAACGCGCTGCAGGAGTTTCGCGTCCGAACCGTCACGCTGCCATCGGATCCGAGCGTCCCTGTTGCTGCTGGTCTTCAAATCACCCAAGACCCGGTATTCCGGGGCTTCTTCGAACTCAAGGTCGATCGCGATGAGGTTGCCAGGGACAAAGAGGCCATTCTTGAGGCGCTGAACACGGCGGCCGACTCCCAGCTCTCGGTGGGGGCGTTCGAGGTGATCGGCGCTGTACAGCGGTCTTCTGAGGTCACGATGGCGATGGTGGAGCTCACCGGGAAACGGGCCGAGCTGCGAGCCCTACGCTATCGTTACACTGACGACCACCCTTCTGTCCGACGTATTGCTGGAGAGGTGGCCCAGCTGGCGGATACCACGATTCCGGGACTCATCTCCACGCTCGTGGCCGATCTGGACAGACGCCTCGGGCAGTTCGATGACAGGATTTCATCGGCGTCGACTGAGCTGCAACAGATACCTCCTCGGGCGATCCATGAAGCCAGGCTCGAGCGCGAGGTGTCGGTGGCAGACGCCCTCTACGCCGTTTTGCAGCAGCGCTTCGAAGAGGCGCGAATAGCGGAGGCTTCCAGCGTGCCCGACGTGCAGATCCTGGATGAGGCAATTGTGCCGGAGAGGCCTGTTCGGGAAGTGGCGGCTATTCTCGTGCTGATGGGAATCTTCTTCGGTATGGGCGCGGGCGTTGCGGGGGCGGTACTCCTCGATCGGTTCGATGCACGGGTGAGGTACCCCGATCAGGTCGCTGGGCTGGGGCTCCCGTTGCTAGGGGTCATCCCGCACCTGAAGGGTGGGAAGAACGGGTCCCGGTCGAGCGCTACGGCGCCGGTCATTGAGGCCGTTCGCGGCATCAGGCTGGACCTCGTGCACTCCGGCGGCGGTGCGAGCCCGCTGGTGTTCACCGTTAGTAGTCCCGGCCCCAGCGATGGGAAGTCGTTTGTTGCCTCCAACCTGGCATTGGCGTTTGCCGACGCAGGTTATCGGACACTCCTCATTGATGGAGACGTGCGACGGGGGGCTCTACACAGGGTGCTGAGTGTGAGCCGTAAGCCCGGGATCATTGACTTCCTGAGCGGGAACGCTGGGCGCGACGACATTCTGCAGGATACCGAATTCAGCTCGCTCGCCTTTATCGGCTGTGGGACGCGATCCTCGCAGGCTCCCGAGCTGTTGGGCTCGGCGAGCATGGCAGAGTTCCTCACCTCGATGAGATCGCGATTCAGTGTGATCGTGGTGGATAGCCCGCCCCTCGGTGCCGGAGTCGACGCATATGCACTGGGCGCACTCACGGGGAACCTAGTCTTGGTACTTCGTCTTGGAGCGACGGATAAGTCCCTCACTGAAGCGAAGCTGGACGTACTCGACCGGCTGCCGATAAGACTGCTTGGGGCGATTCTCAACGATGTTCGGGAAGGCCCTGCCTACCGATACTATCGGTACCACTCGTACTACTTGCCGGGGTATGAGAGTGAGGACGAAGCCAACGAAGGGGCCAGGACTGAGGTGTTGACCAAGGCGAAAGCCTAGCGGCCGACGCGTTTCAGGGCTTAGGGCTCCCATCATCAAGGTCCTGTGGCTTACTCGACCCCCACTCCTCGAATGCCTGGATGTGTCCGCCGTTGCCGTTTTCCTTTGCCTTCCTCAGAGCGAGCGTGGCGTGAATCAGAAGATCGCTGGCCTCGAGAGGCGTTGCGCGCACGTCCGCTACGGCGTCATACCCCACCCGCAGCTCGATCGGCTCTCTAGAGTCAACCTCAGTACTTGAGCGAACTGCTTCCTCGATCCGCTCCACTAGCTTGACGACCTTCTCCGCGTCAGTGCTCGGCGCCAGAATGGCATATTCACTCAGGCCCAGTCTCCCGATTGCGTCCGAGATCCTACCGGCTTTCTTGAGCGCCACGCCAAGCCGTTCGGCGACCGCGAGCGCGCTTTGCTCGTCGGTAGTCAGTTGGCCTCGGGCGACGGAGATCACGGGAGCCATCACTACACAGGCGAGCGGCTCGTGGGTCCTGTATGCCATTGATCGAAGTTCTCTAGCCCGCTGCTCAAGCCCCCGGAGGTTGTACAGTCCCGTCCTCTCGTCCAACAAGCATTGGTCCCGAGCTCGGTCGGCCTCGAACTTGGCCCTGATATAGCAGTCGAGGCGGAGCACCAATTCCCGAGCGTCAACTGGGTAGGAAAGGAACTCCCAGGCCCCGGCTTCCAGGGCGTTGATTCGCTGCTCCCGTGTGGGCCGCTCTGGGCTGACAATGATGAGAGGAACGCTATGCGGTAGCTGCGCCGAATCCCTGAAGCTGTGGCATAACTGAGCCCCGGTGCAGTCCGGTAGGTCATTCGAGATGAACACCAGGTCCGGCGCTTGGGCCTGGGCGCGCTCCAGGCCCTTGGCGGCCGTATAAGCCCTTACCACGGCGTACCCGTTGGGTGCAAGGACGCTGTCGAGTGATCTAGTTGACCACTCCTGGTCGTCCACAATGAGCACGACCGGCGGGCGCGCATGTACACCACGGTCCGTCATCGCTGTCCCCTCTGCCGTCTCAGAACTTGGCCGCCTAGGGGCGGTCAAAAGCTAATGCGGATCTTCCTCTCTGAGCACTCGCAGACTTCGTGCCTCCATTCGCAATCCCGCAACCAGCTAATCATCAACAGCTTGTGCTCACAGGAAAGCCCGGTTTCGGTTTGTCACGATGCGCCTAGGCCACATTGGTACCTGTTTTGCTGTTCGGGCGCAACGCGAAGGGACGTGGCTTGCGGCCGGGGCGCCACCCGCACCGTACGCAACCCTTTTTCGCATAAAGGGTTACACTGTCGGCCACTCCTAGTTGGCCCCAGGGGCCCTAAACTTGTAACTGCTGGCCACAGATCTGAACAGGAGGTCGCGACAGGTGCTGTGCGGACAATGTGAGTCGCTGCTAGAGAGGGTCGCTGGCAACGCCGCGAGGCAGGTACCGTCAGCGAACGGGCGGGGCCGCGTGAGCACGCTGTTATGCGGGCGTTGTGGCTCCCTGCTACCGTCTGCAGACCCCGATGCTGGGATGCTAGCCAAGCTGTCACAGCTCTCTCGCTTTGGCCTCGGGGCTGATGACAGGCCACTTCTTGCGGCTGTGAAGGGCGACTGACACGCAATGTGCGGTATCGTAGGGTATACCGGGGCGCGGGACGCCGTTCCCGTGCTGATTGATGGCCTGAAGAGGCTTGAGTATCGAGGCTACGATTCGGCGGGCATCGCGCTTCAGAATGGGCGCAGTTTGCAGGTGCTTAAGTTCGCCGGCCGAGTGCAGACGCTTGCCGAATCACTAGCAGAAGATGGAATCAGTGGCGTTGCCGGTATCGCTCACACTCGTTGGGCCACGCACGGTGCGCCGACCCAACGCAATGCTCACCCCCACACCGACTGCACCGGGTCGCTAGCGCTGGTCCACAACGGAATAATCGAGAACAGCGAATCGCTGCGAAAGAGGCTCGAGGCCGCCGGTCATAAGTTCGCAACCGACACTGATACAGAGGTCATCGCCCACCTAATAGAGGAGGCGCAAGCGTCGACCCTCGAAGAGCGAGTCGTATCCGCGCTCGTGCAGATCGAAGGCGCCTATGGGCTCGTGGCGATATCGGAGGAGGAGCCGGGTAAACTCGTTGTCGCTCGCAAGGGATCACCCGTGCTCCTGGGAGTTGGTGATGGTGAGTTCTTTGTCGCCTCAGACGCGTCGGCGATCCTCGACCACACTCGCTCAGTGGTGTATCTCGCCGACGGGGATGTGGCGGTGTTGACGCAAGATGGCTATCACGTCATCGACGCTGATGCTCGGGTTCAGGCACGGACTGTCTCAGATATCGACTGGGACGCCGGCGCTATCGAGCTGGGTGGTTATGCCCACTTCATGTTGAAGGAGATATGCGAACAGCCGGCAAGTGTTCGCGGTACTCTTCGAGGGCGGCTACTATTCGAACACGGGAACGCCCGTCTGAATGGACTCAATCTCTCGCCGAAGGAACTGGGGAGGATTCGCCGAATAGTCATTCTGGCCTGTGGGACTTCCTGGCACGCGGGATTGGTGGGGCGCCATGTGATCGAGGAACTCACCGCAATCCCGGTTGAAGTGGAGTACGCCTCCGAGTTCCGGTACCGGTCACGTCTGGTGGTGCCTGGCACCCTGACTATTGCCATCTCCCAGTCCGGCGAGACTGCTGACACCCTTGAGGCTCTGCGATCTGCGAGAGCTCTGGGGGACAAGGTGCTCGGCGTAGTGAACGT
This sequence comes from Gemmatimonadota bacterium, assembly GCA_039589275.1. Classification (GTDB taxonomy): domain Bacteria; phylum Gemmatimonadota; class Gemmatimonadetes; order Gemmatimonadales; family GWC2-71-9. The sequence goes on from JBDHHP010000139.1 coordinate 8,479, forward strand.
TGTTGGCAGTTCCATTGCCAGGGAGGCTGACGGCGGTATCTACCTGCACGCTGGGCCCGAGATCGGCGTTGCCTCAACCAAGGCGTTCACATCACAGATTGTCGCGCTCCTGCTCTTCGCACTGCACGTGGGTCGGACGCGCGGGCTTTCCCTCGCTCAGGGGCAGGAGCTGGTCTATGGACTGGCTCAACTGCCCGACAAAGTGGACGAGGTACTCGAGCTGGCCCCCCTCATAGAGACGCTGGCGCGAGATTACTCCGATCGGAGCAACTTCCTGTACCTGGGTCGCGGTGTGAACTTCCCGGTGGCTTTGGAAGGAGCGCTCAAGCTGAAAGAAATCAGCTATATCCACGCCGAGGGATATCCGGCGGCAGAGATGAAGCACGGTCCGATTGCCTTGATCGACGAGAACATGCCGGTGGTCTTCGTTGCTCCGCACGACCACGTCTACCAGAAGGTTGTCTCCAACATGCAAGAGGTGAAGGCGCGGGGCGGGAAGATCATTGCGCTGACGACCGAGGGGAATGGGGAGTTGAGTGGCTTGGCTGACCATCAGTTGATGGTACCCAAGACGCAGCCTCTCCTGTCACCGATCATCACTTCGATCCCGCTCCAGCTGCTGGCATACCACATAGCGGTGCTTCGAGGCTGCGATGTCGACAAACCGCGCAACCTTGCCAAGAGTGTCACAGTCGAGTAGCCTGGTGGGTCAGCTTAACGACTCCACAAGCCCATGACAATGCGATCAGTTTCCCTGGTGACAGTCCTGGCCTGCTTGGTGATGCAGCCTGTGCTCGCCCAGCAACCCGAGGGTTCGGATCCGCGGAGAGTCTACATGAGCCGCGATGATCTGCGGGAGCTGCTCAATCGGCTGGAGCTAGCCGAGAATTCTGCGGCCTACAGTTCGTCGTTGCGCGGGCGAGCTCGTCTGGAGGCGTCGCTCATTAGAACGCGCCTAAATGAAGGTGATTTCCAGACGGGAGATCGGATCCTCTTGGTGGTTCAAGGCGAGCCCACCCTGACCGACACCTTCACGGTCGCGGAGGGGCGGATCCTGGACCTACCCGACATTGGTGACGTGCCACTAGCAGGTGTCCTTCGGGCCGAGCTGGAACCCTACCTTGTCTCGTATATCAGTCGGTACATACGCGATCCCACCGTCCGGACCAGGTCGTTGATGCCGATCACGATTCTCGGTGGCGTCCTACAACCCGGATTCTATACGGTTCCCTCGCAGATGTTGTTGCCTGACGTGCTCATGGTAGCAGGAGGCCCTACACAGTTGGCGAAGATCACCGAGATTCGCGTGGAGCGAGGCAACAGCCGCATCTGGCAAGCGGAGCATCTGCAGGACGCTATCACGGCGGGCAGGACGCTGGACCAACTCAACCTCCTGGCTGGCGATCGTATCGTCATACCGGCACAGGCTCCAGCCGGCAGCACGTTTCGTTTGGTGAGAACAGTCGCCGCCATTCTCGCAGTACCACTCACCATTGCAGGGCTCGTAGCACTCTTCTGACGGCGTCCACGCTCTTGGGGTCTCAATGACCGTTCCGGACCCGACATTTCGCCCTCCGAGTCGAGGCTCGCGCCTCGATAGTGACTGGCTCT
>JBDHHP010000140.1:0-9937 GCA_039589275.1 Gemmatimonadota bacterium
TTGAACTCCCTGATCCCTTTGGCCATCCCGGCTCCCATTTCGGGAAGCCTCTTGGCTCCGAATACGAGCAGGAGAATCAGTAGGATGACCAACATCTCGGTCATACCAAGATTGAATGGCATGGCAGCCTCGCTAGAAGAGTGACCGTGCGAGCATGTAGGCCAGCACGATGCCGACTATACCTAGCAGCGATACCCGCAGGGCAATGGGGCCCACGGTAGCGCTGAACAACAGCAGGTCCATTTCGAACGGTCCGACCGATGGCGAGACCGTCCAGGTGAAGAACTGTTTCGCGGGACTCTCGGGCAGCATCCAATCGAGCAGTGCCGATAGAAAGCCCCCGAACACGAAACCCAACGAGAGCACTCCAATGTAAAATAGGGGTCGGCGAGGTCCTATTGCCACTGGTCAGCGCCTCCGCTCCACAGAATAGGCAACGCAGTCGCGCAACGAATCGCGCGCCGTTCCCGGCGGAAGGTTGTCCAATTCCGCCTCCGCAAGCAATGCGAACCGCTCTGCCCGTTCTCGTCCGGCATCGATTCCACCTCTGGCCTCGACAACGCAACTGACGGATCTGATCAGTTCGTCTGGCGGCGTTTTGTCGGCCATCAGTCGCTCCACTTGACCGCGCTCCTCACGATCCATGTTCGGCAACGCGCAGATGAGAGGGAGCGTTATCTTGTGCTCCCTCAGATCCTGTCCGCTCGGCTTCCCCGTTACGGATTGCGACGCGGTGTAGTCGAGCAGGTCGTCCACGATCTGAAATGCCATGCCCAGGTTCATTCCGAAACGCCTCAGCGGCTCACGGTACTCGGCGTCACCGGCCAACCCACCGACCTCACAGGCCCCTGCAATGAGTGAGGCGGTTTTCGATTCAATGAGCCGCTCGTAGTCATTCTCATTGAAATCGAGGATATCGTAGGCAACCACCTCCCGCATCTCGCCGACCGTAAGCTCGTTGGTGACACGGCTCATTATCCGCAGAGGCTCGCGTGACTCTATCTCAACGAGTTCCTCGATCGCGCGCGAGTAGAGGTAATCCCCCATGATCACAGCGACCTCATGGCTGAACTGGGCATTCACGGTCGGCTGACCTCGGCGCAGCGCCGAATGGTCAACCGAGTCGTCGTGGACCAGCGTCGCAATGTGGATGAGTTCGACGACTGCACCCAACGTGATCTCGCGTTGACCGACCTCGCCTACTGTTCGAGCGGAGAGCAGCAGCAGCGTAGGCCGCAGCATTTTCCCCTTGATGCGGAGAAGGTGCTCACTGATCTGTTCTATCAGGGGAAAGTCGGTGCTGATGATGTTTCCCAGCTTCGCGAAAACAGCATCCAACTCTGCCTGAACTGGCCGCTGGATAGCTGCCAATGTAGCGCGCGCCACGCGTGATTCCATTCGATCTAGGCGCCCTGCGCCAGATTCTTCACGCGTTCGCGAACGTCCTGGAATTCGATATCGACCGAGAAAATCCGCTGATAGTAGCCGAGCGCAACCGATCCGTTACCCTGTTCCTCCTCACAGCGTCCGAGCCAGTAGAGCACTCCTATCTTCGCGTCGTCACCACCAGGCTCCGACTCAAGGGCACGGCGCAGGACCGTGGCCGCAACGGCGAATTGCCGTTTTTCGAAGAAGCACAGTCCCAAGGACTCAGCGGTCTTGAGCCGGCCCTCTACACTGCGCAGCGCCTTCTGGAATTCAGAGATCGCCTCGTCCAAGAGACCCATCTCTTTGAAGGCGATACCCAAATCGTAATGCGCTTGTGAGTCATCCAGTGCTACGTTTGCCTCGATCCCCTTCTTGAACTCGGACAGCATCTCCTGGAAGTCCCGCTCCTCATCCCCGGTGGGCTCTTCCTCCCGGATGCGCATCCGCGTGTCTCGAGCACTAACCTCATCATCCATGATGAAGGCACCGAGATCGACGAAGTCGTCGGACGCGGCCGCAGCGGCAGCGGCGGGTTCTGCCCTGGGCGGCTCGATCGCGGGCTCGAGTGGAACAGGCTCCGGCTCGGGAGCGACTGCCTCGATCGGCTTCGGCTCGGGAGCGATTGCCTCAATCGGCTCCGGCGCCGCAATTTCGAGCACCTCATCAACCACTGCGTCGATTTCTCCGGTCGTGCCTCCGAACGCCTCGACGGGCTCGGCCTCCAGTTCCCCAGCGACGGCCTCCTCCTCTGCCGCCGGCATCAGGGTTTCCAACGCAGTCTTGGCCCGGTAGCTCTCCGGATCGTGGTCGAGCACTCGCTCATAGACGTTGCAGGCACGTTCCAACGAACCGTCACGAACCAGGGCGTCGGCCAGCTCTAGATAGGCGTCGGCCAACGCATCCTTGTCGCCGCCCCGGAACGCATACTCGACCCGTTTTTGATGATGGTGAACGCTGTTCGGCTCGATCCGAAGGATCTCCTCGGCGACCGACTCCGCGTGCTGCCAATCACCCAACGCCTCAAACCGGACCAGGGCTATGTCCAGCTCTTCGATCCCGCGCTCCCGATCTCCCTGTTCGACGAGAGCCTCTCCCAGCTCTCGATGGGGCCCAGGCGCATCCGGATCGTCCAGGATCATGTCTTCGAGCGCCGCCAGGTCTGGCCCTGCCGTCTCCGCCACCTCGATTGCCTCGTCGAGTTCGAGACCGACCTCGACCGCCGCATCGTCATCCAAGGCGGTTACGGCGACTTCTTCAGCTTCCTCCTCGATCTCATCCAGCGTTGTTACGCCGGCGTCGAGCATTGGAATCTCGGGCAGGTCCGGCACATCTTCGATCTCATCCATATCTGAGATCGACTCCAGTTGCTCATCAAATCCCACGTCCAGCTCCGGTACCTCCACCCCTGAGCCTACGGCCAAGAGATCCTCGGCAAATGCAGGGACCTCCTCCCCCTCTTCGAGCAGCTCCTCGTCTTCTTCGCCTGGCGTCGCGATGAGGGGCAACTCGCCGCCTTCCGGAATCTCGTCCTCCACCAGCGAGTCTTCGAGCGCCGTCGGCTCTACGTCCAACGCCTGAACCTCGACATCTTCATCCACATCGAACGGGCCACCCGCATCGAGTCCCTCGATCTGGATCACACCAGTTGCACCGACGCTTTCCAACCTCGGTTCCTCTAGTGCGCGCTCCAAACCCAGTTCGTCGTCCCTCGCTTCATCGACTATTTCGGCGGCCTCACCGAACGCGGTGGGCTCGACGCTCAGTTCGCCATCTTCAGCGGTCGCGACGACCTCTTCTTGGTCCGCTACGCTCTCCTCGAACGCGTCCGTCGGCTGGGAGGCCTCCTCGATCTCCTCCACTTGCGGAGCGATGTCCTCGTCGAGATCGATGAAGACGATGTCCGACGACTTGGCTCGCTTGGTCTTCACGGCCGGAAGCGCGGCTTCATCGACGTCGTACTCCGGGTCGATTGCCTTCATACGCTCGAGGGTCTGGCGCGCCTTGCGGGAATCACCCATCGCCAGGACCTCTTGGTACAGCTTCTCCAACTGCTCGTGGGCCTCTTCTGTGTGAGCAGCCTTCTTGAGCTGTTCCGCCAGCAACAGTCGGATTTCTTCATTGTCGGGGGACAGGTCGGCGAATTCCCTGAGGGCCTGGAAGGCCTCGTCCAGCTTCCCTGCCTTCTGCATTCGCTCGGCATACTCCAGCAGGTTCTGCTTTGACTCCGAGACAAACCCGCGTTGCAGCATGAGCTTGGCGAGCCTGAGGTAGATATGGGTCCGACCCGGAGCGTTGCGCAGGACCTTGTTACACAGTGCGATGGCGTTGTTGGGGAAGCCCTGATCGGCGTAGTGGCTGATTGCCTTCTCGTATTGCTCGACCGCCGCAGTCGGATTACGCAACTTGAGATGGAGGTCGCCCACCTTGTTGTACAACCCGAGTTCGTCGGTCAACTCCGGAGTGCCCTCGAGATATCCGAGGACCTTCATATACTGGTTGACCGCCTTGTCGTAGCTGCCCTTGAGTTCCAGGCTTCGGGCCTTGTCCTTCGCCTTCTCGATATTCAGAGTGGACCTCAGCTCCGGTTCAGGTCGTGTAAATGCTTTAACCTAAAAAATTTACGGGTGCCTGTCTCGGGTGACAAGCCACGCCGTTCACCCACACCTCCGCAATCAGGTTTACACCATACCAATATGGCAATTCCCTCCAATCGTGCACAGCCGCCAGGACTATGTCCGCCCGAAAGCCGGGGGCTATCTGGCCTCGAGCGCCGGCTTCACCGATTGCGGCGGCCGCATTTACGGTTATCGCCATTATCGCCTCCGCTGGAAGCATGCCGAGCTGGGACACTCCCAGGGTGGTCATGAGCGGCAGGCTCATGCCAGGCGAGCTGCCCGGATTGAAATCCGTTGCCAGGGCCACGGCGACGCCGGACTGCAACAGACGGCGAGCTGGCGCCTGGTTGCGACTCCCGAGGAACAGCATCGTCCCTGGGAGCAGTACGGCCACCGTTTCCGACCGGGAGAGAGCGTCTATTCCAGCTGCCGATATAGCGGCCAGATGATCCGCGCTTGCGGCGCCCAATTCTGCCGCCAGCTCTGCGCCTCCGGATCCATCGATTTCATCTGCATGCAACTTGAGCCCCAGGCCGTGGCGCTGCGCCGCCTCCAACACGCGGCGGGACTGCTGCACCGTGAATACGCCGGGTTCACAGAACACATCGCAGAATCTGGCGATACCCTGGCGTTCGACAGCCGGAAGCATCTGCTCAACCACAAGCGACACGTAGCAGTCCGGATCATCCCTGGACTCAGGGGGTACCTCGTGCGCCCCGAGGAAGGTTGGAACCACGGCCGGACCCGCACTGTCGCTGGCAAGCTCAATCGCCTCCAACTGCGACAACTCCGACTCCAGGCTGAGTCCGTAGCCTGACTTGACCTCCACAGTTGTGGTACCAGCTGCGAGCAGGTACGCTAGCCTGGTTCGCGTCAGAGAGGCAAGATCCTCCACAGTCCTCGTCCTGACGTCTCTGACTGAGGCCAGGATCCCGCCGCCCTGGGCGGCGATCTCCTTGTAGCTGATTCCGCGAGCGCGTCGTTCGTGGTCCGTCGTCCGCGCGGCCCCAAACACCGCGTGTGTGTGGCAGTCGATGAAACCGGGAAACAGCACGCCGTCGACTTCTACCACCTCGGCAGCGGGATACGCGCCGTGCAATTCCCGGTACGACCCGATAGCGGCAATCATGCCGTCGTCACCCACAAGAACGACTCCTCGATCTACTACATCGAGTTCCGTCATCTCTATGCCGCGGCGCGCCCGTGCCGGACCACGACAGGTGACCACCTGCCTAGCCCCAGCCAAGAGGAGGCTCACGCTCACGCCTCTCGCATAGGGATTCTGAGCCCGTGCTTGTCGGCAGCGAGCAGAGCTTCTGGGTAGCCGGCATCGGCGTGCCGTACGATCCCGATGCCAGGATCGTTGGTGAGTACGCGTTGGAGCCGCGCGGCAGCGGCTTCGGTGCCGTCGGCCACAATCACCTGGCCGGCGTGTAGGCTGTTGCCGATCCCGACACCCCCACCGTGATGGAACGAGACCCAAGACGCGCCGGAAGCGGTGTTGAGCAGTGCGTTCAGGATTGGCCAATCGGCGATAGCGTCCGAACCATCTATCATCCCCTCTGTCTCGCGGAAGGGAGATGCCACCGATCCGGTGTCGAGATGATCTCTTCCGATCACGATCGGCGCGCTGATTACACCTTTCGCTACGAGGCCATTGAGCGCCAACCCGAAGCGCGCCCGTTCACCCTGAGCCAACCAGCAGATGCGGGCGGGCAATCCCTGAAAAGCCACTTCCTCTCTGGCCCTTCGAATCCAGCGACCCAGATGCTCGTCATCTGGGAACAGCTCCAACACCAGATCGTCGGTCTGGTGTAGGTCGTCCGGATCTCCAGAGAGTGCCGCCCAGCGGAACGGGCCGCGGCCCTCACAGAAGAGCGGTCGAATGTACTCAGGGACGAAGCCCGGAATCTCAAACGCGTCAGATACTCCTTGGTCTAGGGCCTCAGCTCTGATGTTGTTGCCGTAGTCGAACGTGATTGCTCCCTTGCGCTGTAGCGTCAACATCGCGCGCACGTGGGTGGCAATCGACTGCTTGGCGCGACGCACGTACTCATCCGGATCACTCGACCGCAGCGCAACAGCTTGTTCAAACGAGATCCCCGCGGGGACGTAACCACATAGCGTGTCGTGCGCCGAGGTTTGGTCCGTCAAAACATCCGGCACCATGCCTTGCCGCTCCATTTCGGGCAGCACCTCAGCACAATTCCCCAATAGCCCAATGGAGAGGGCTTCGCCCCGATCGCGGGCCGCAGTCACGAGGCTCCACGCCTCATCCAACGAATCCACACGGCGATCCAAGTAGCGAGTGGCCAGACGACGCTCGATTCGCGACGGATCGACCTCTACCGCGAGCATTATCCCCTCGTTCATGGTCGCCGCCAGGGGTTGCGCACCTCCCATGCCCCCGAGACCGCCAGTAAGGACGATCTTGCCTTTGAGCGAGCCCGTGAAGTGCTTGGCCGCGAGCGCACCGAAAGTCTCGTACGTGCCCTGTAGAATCCCCTGCGATCCGATGTAGATCCAGCTACCGGCGGTCATTTGACCGAACATGGTCAGCCCCGCCTTCTCCAGCTCGCGGAACTTCTCCCAGTTGGCCCAGCGACCCACCAAGTTGGCGTTGGCAATGAGCACCCGTGGAGCATCCGGATGGGTCGTAAAGATCCCTACCGGCTTTCCCGATTGAATCAGCAGCGTTTCGTGATCGCCCAACGATCGCAGCGCGGCGCAAATCGCATCGAACGCCTCCCAACTGCGCGCTGCGCGACCCGTGCCGCCGTATACCACCAACTCGTCAGGTCGTTCGGCCACGTCCGGATCGAGGTTGTTCATCAACATGCGGAGCGCGGCCTCCTGGATCCAACCGCGGCAGGAGATCTCCGTGCCGCGAGGCGCGCGTACCGTACGAGCCGTCATACCAACGCCTCCTCTCGTACCAACTCTGCAAGGTGCTCGATGTCAGGGGTCAGCGGCCTATCACCGTCGAGCGCCGGAACTGCGTCTCTCACTCTCATGTAAACGTCCAGGGCCCCTCGGCCCGGTTTGAGCGGTTTCAGATGCTCGAGGCCCTGAGCGGCCGACAGCAGTTCGATCGCCACAATCCGCTGCGCGTTAGCCAGAACTCTGCAGCACTTCAATGCAGCCGCCATCCCCATGGGTACGTAGTCCTCTTGGTTTCCGTCTGTGGGGATCGACTGGATACTGGCAGGCGTGCATAGTGTGCGGCATTCGGCCGCCAACCCCGCGGCTGTTATCTGTACCATCATGAGTCCTGATTCGAGTCCGGGGCTTCCGGCGAGGAAAGCCGGGAGCCCTTGTGACGAATCTGGATTCAGCAGGCGATCGACACGTCTTTCGGCAATACCAGACAGGGTCGTGAGAGCGATGGCCAAGAAGTCATGCGCCTGAGCGAGCGGTTGCCCGTGGAAGTTCCCACCCGATAATACGTCACCCTCGAACAGAAGCGGATTGTCGGTTGCAGCATTCAGCTCGGTCTCGGCGACGCCCGCGGCATACTCGATTGCGTCTTTGACCGCACCTAGAATCTGTGGAATGCACCGCAGGCTGTAAGCGTCTTGCACCCGCGGGTCACCCTCCCGATGGGACTCCCTAATCTCGCTACTCTGCAACAGACCGCGCATGAGACGGGCCGACTCGAGCTGGCCCTGGAGGGGTCGCGCGTTGTGAATCCTCTCGTCGAACGCTACAGGAGTACCCCTCAAGGCCTCGAGGCTCATCGCCGCCGCGCCGTGAGCCGTGCGCCATAGGTTCCTCGCGTCGTGCACGAGAAGAGCGAGGACGCTCGTCTGCGCCTGCGTACCGTTGATGAACGAAAGGCCTTCCTTGGCTTGGAACTCAACGGGCTCTATCCCCGCAACACGGAGGGCATGTGCGGCCGCTACCGTTCCCCGTTCTCCGTTCGCCGTTCCCTCGAATTCAACCTCTCCCTCTCCCATAAGCGCATACGCCACGTGCGACAGTGGTGCCAGATCCCCGCTCGCGCCCACACTTCCCTGCTCCGGCACGATGGGGTGGATGCCGGCGTTCAGCATGTCGACCAGTCGCCGGGCCACAATCGAGCGTGCGCCGCTCGTTTCCATCAGCAGCACGTTGGCGCGAAGCAGCATTATTCCGCGAACGACCTCCGCCGGCAACGGATCGCCCACTCCCGCCACATGGCTGCGAATGAGATTGCGCTGCAGTTCAAGCAGTTGATCAGGGGAAATGGGTACGTTAGCCAACTTGCCGAAGCCGGTGTTGACACCGTAGATGGACGCACCCGCCGCCAGGTTCCGTTCCAGTACCGAACGCACTCGGTCCACCCGCTGAGCCGCATCGGTTGAAACCTCCACCGGCGCACCTCGGCGAGCCACGGACACTACATCTGACAGGGAAAGCGACTTGCCGTCGAGAATGACGGAGGGCATGCAAGAATATAACGGCGGAACGGCGGTAAGGCGGTATGGCGGTAAGGCGGTAGGGCGGTACGGAGTGCGCTCTCACGGTACGGCTCTCCTCGAACTCAGGATTACGTTCTGAGCATGATGCCGTATGAGAGATTCGACGCCTGGCAATTGTGCCACAGGCTAGTGCTCGAGATCTACCGCTTCACCAAGGCGTTCCCCGAGCATGAGCGGTATGGACTAACTGCTCAGGCAAGACGCTCAGCATTCTCAGCCGCGGCCAACATCGCGGAGGGTTCCGCCAAGCGAGGACCGCGCGAGTTCCGTCGCTATCTGGACATCTCCCTTGGGTCGCTTTCGGAACTCGGATACACCATCCTTGTGGCCCGCGACCTCGGATTGCTCAGCGTCGAAGAATGGCGGGAACTGAACGAACTGCGTGACAACGCAGGAAAAGCAACTTGGGGCCTTTACCGCACAATGAAGCCGGGCAAATAAAAGACCCCGGGCAACCACCCGGGGCCTTCCTACCGCCCTACCGCCCTACCGCCTTACCGCTTCACTCTAATCCCCGAATCCTCCGCCACCACCAGCCCACCGTGCACCGAGAGCTCAGGATTGCCGGGATCGGTCTGGTAGCTCCAGTCGAAGATCATGAACTGCGTCCCGACATGAGTCACTCTGATAGCACCATAGCGCGGGAAACCATCGCCCTCGTCCATCTGGAACACGTAGCCGAACATCGGTGACGCCTGGTAGTCGTCCCGCGTGAAGCCGCCGAGGGGCGCGATGTCGATCGACGTCAGGTCGGCGATCGGATCGTTAGAGTAGAAGACCAGCTCGGTTCCAGCCCGCTCCGGCACCATGTAGAAATCACCGCTGGGGTCACGATCGACCCAGAAATCGATGTCCGTGCGGTTGCCGTCGCCGACGATACCCAGCTCGAAGTCGTCCACGATACGATCCAGGTTGATGTCGTCCCAGAACTTGAACCCACTGAACAGCTGATCGATTTGATAGGCGTAGATGATCTCGTTCCGTGCCTCGGGGCGGGGCGTGTCAGCCCAAAGAGTCGAGAAATCACTTTCGAGGCCGTCCACACTGACGGAGACGACAGTGAAGCACCTGGGAACACCGTTCACCAACGCTCCGGCAAGGTACTCTGGCGCAATGGTGCTTCCCTCAAACGACCAATTCTCGTCACACAAGCTGTCGTCGAGCGAGTATCCGGAGCTGTAGATCCGGTACTCCATGAAGGCGTCTGCCGGTGCGTTTTCGAACGCGTTATCGAGCCAGGACAAATAGATGGCTCCGTCCAGGCTGGTGCCCACGAGACTGGCAGGCACGTCGAGCACAACCCCGCCGGGGCCATTGATATCGTCACCGCACGCCAGCCCGCCCGCCAAAGCCGCAATAACCAATAGTCGCTTCATGACCGCCCCCGAGAATCGAGTAACCTGATTGTTCAAATGGCAGAGATTGTGCCAGACT
>JBDHHP010000141.1:0-9818 GCA_039589275.1 Gemmatimonadota bacterium
TCCGACGTATGCCCCATCCACAAGCCTATTCGGCCTCCGACTCGGTCGGTGAGCTCGCGTACGTGCAGGCAGGGCTCCGAGTCTTCCCCCACGTACACACGGACATCTGGTTTGGAGATGACGATGCGGGTCCTGAAGAACTCATCGGGGTCAGGTGGATCCACGATGACGTTTTCGTATGCGCCGGTGTGCTCCTCACGCAGCCTGTGCCACGTATGGTCCGGATGGGAGATGTACTGGACCATATGGCTCTGTGAGAGCTCGTTGTCCGCTACGAAGTTGAACGGTCTGAAGTAGACGGCGTCGTACGTCTCGTCGTCCACTCCCCTGAAGGCCACCCCCACGAAACTCCCGCCGGGTTTGTTCTCTCCCCTGATCATGACCTCGATCGTACCGTTCTCGAACTCGACTCCGTCCAGCCATGCCGCGCCGCTGCCGGAACGGCCATCGAAGTAGACGACGGTTAGCGCGCCCTCTGTTTCGGCGATAGCCCCCCGGTTCACCACGGTCCACCCATCTCCCGTGGTGATTCTGGCAAGGTCGGGACGGATGACTTCCTGGGCCTGGGCGCCAGCCGAGACGCCGAACGCGATAACGCAGAGGGCGAGCGAGAAACTGGTTGTGGTGCTATTGCTGCTCTCCATGAGAATCTTTCTCCTCGCACGGGTTCACCTGGGCACGGTTTCACCGGCTTATGCTCGGGTCTCAATGCTTCGATTGGTCACACCATAGTCACTCTGAAGGTGGAGATCAACATGGCTGCGTCGCGCTCGCCGTCTTGAATGCAACCAACCGACTTCTAAGCAGCCACTTCCGCTGACGTAGAGTGCGTCTCGCGGCGCTCGGGCCTTAGTGCATCCGCAACCAAGCTCTCACGGCAGTTGCGATGTAGACGGCTGCTGCCCAGGTTGAGATCGGACTCACCAGTGCCGGTATATGCGTGCGTTCACTGTGGACTTCTGGATAAGCCTGATCGTAGGAAGCGCTCTTGGCCTCGCTGCTGCGCGGATTCGGTTGTCGAACTCACCACTGCAAGGACGGCGTTGGGTTGAAGTGCTCGGCTGTGCTGCCGGAGGGATCATGGGTGCGGTAGTGTTCCTCGGCCTGTCTCTGACAGCCGCAGTCTTCGACTACTCGCTCGAACAGCCGAACAACTGGGAGTTGTTGGGTCCCACCGCACTCATAATGCTCTTCCTCTTCGTAGGCTTCTCGTTGCGGCGGAAGTGAAGCCAGTCGCGACGGCGGGATTCGGTACCAGAGCGTGAGCGCCAGCGACGGCGAGCACCATCGAAGTCGCGTGTGGCTTCGTCACGAGCGACTGAGATCCTACCTCATTCGGCTCAGGAGACATAGCATCTACAACATTGTGCCGGTTTTTCGAGCGAGTTTGGGCGTCGGTGAAGACTCGGTCAACCGAGGGCCTGAACTAGTCGTCTTCGATACAGTGCGGTTGACCCTCGGTGCCGCGCTGTGGCACTCCTCCACCGACGAAGATACGGCACACGGTGTCCGAGTGATCGTGCGCCGCCACAGCCAACCAGCCGCCACCGGCCTTCGCCAAGACTTGGACGTGAACGCCCGTTGTGGTCGAGTAGCCATGGAGATCGCCGACGGCAGCAGCATACACACCGTGATCGGTGTAGTGCGCTTCCTGCGCCGTGGCGAGATTCCGTAAATCCGATTTCATTGCGGCTACGTAGGCCTTGGCATGGGTCGAGCATCCGCATGCCGGGATCGCGACGGCAGCGAGCCCGACGAAACCAACGAATAGGCCAACGGTCCACATCGCCACTCCCGTCGATAGTCGTCGAACCATCGATCGCACGAACGCGATGCAGGCGCCCGTCGTCGCCCCATACAGCAGACCCACACCCGCGGCGGTAATAGTCGGTTCGGACCCGCTTACCAGCCATGGCTGATTCACAGGGATCGTGGCCACGCTCGCGGCAACGGCACCCGGAAGCGCCCAGTAGATGACATCAAAGCCGCTAGCCACACGTCCGACGAACCTCGCGTAAGCGACGAACGCCAGTGACGAGTACGCAGCCAGGAGAGTGATGACCGGTTGAGATGCAAGGACGCCGAGACCGATCAGAATGGCGACAAGCAATCCCAAGCCAACAAATGGGGCTGCGAGTCGGCTCTTCCCACGCTCAGTCATCATGCGCCATTGAACTGCATGACCCGGGCCGTCGTGGCCTTCCGGGGAAGGCCCCGGGATTCCCAGCCGTTCACGGCTCCTGCTTCTACATCGGAACGCGAAGTGCAATCTCTCGGGGCGGATTGCGAGACTGCGTGCTGGCTCGCGGCGAGGCAGGGCGACAGAGACAAGGCCCTGAGCATTAGTGAGCAGCTCGAGGGGATGGCTGATCCCTATGACTTCGGACGGAGCGTGTACTGGCATGCATTGCCTCCGTACTCGGCGAACGGGAACGTGCCACGGTTCTGCTCAGGGAAGCCTACGCTCGGGGTCGTGCCTTCTCGATGCCCCTCCACACCGACATGGACCTCGAGCCGCTGCGCGACTACCCGCCGTTTGGAGAATTCATGAGGCCGAAGGGGTAGGGGACGGGATTGCTGAGTGCAGATTGTTGATTTCGGAAGTGGCTGAACATCTGGCTGAACTTTTTCGCTTAAGCTGCGTTTCGCCCTCTTTTTCAGTGCGCGTTCCGCGTGTTAGGTGTATCAGTAGCAACGCACTACGCGTGATTCCGGCTTCGGGACAGCCCTACTGGCTTGCTCGCTCGCCAAACCTCCGTAGGGGTCTGTGATCAGGATCCAAGACAATTACAGCAGTTGCTTCCGGTTTTCATATACCTTCTGAATGGCATGAATGATATCATCCATGTCTTCCCGTTCGGACAGCAGCATGTTCTGGTAGAACCATACCGCCTCACGGGTCAGTTGGTCAGTGTCGGGCAAGTCGTGCAACTCCTCCCGGTACCGGTTGAGCCTCTGTTCCGAGAATAGCCGCTTATATCCCCTTGTACTGATCGCTTCTTCAATCAGCCCGTCAAAGTACTGCTGTCCGTATCCTTCCGAGCAGGGGATCCCTTCGGCCCGCAGTGCAGCCAGGAATTTCTCCCGGGGCAGACCGTCGAAGTGCTCTTTCTTGTAGCGGAAAGGATAGAGATGGTATGCCGATCGTGTGGCACCGTCGGACAGTTTGTAGGGGATGATTCCTGGGATCTCTTTCAGCGCGGCATCTAGGTAGAGGGCATTCTCCAGCCGTTTGTCCGCATCCACCCTTGCGCGCTTCATCTGGGACATCAGGATAACCGCCTGCATCTGTGTCATCCGCTTGTTGGATCCACGAACGGGATTTCGGCCCATTCCTGTCATGGAAGCACCATAGGGCCGGCCGCAATTGTGGTACGCGTGGCAGCGGTCCATCACCTCGTCGTTGCTCCCCACCACGGCACCGCCTTCCCCCGAAGGGATATGTTTGGAGTTCTGGAAACTGAAACATCCCAGCTCACCCAGCGTGCCGCACATTTTGTCCCCGTATTCCGCCAGCCACGCCTGGCAGGCATCCTCTATCATCATAAGCTCATGCTTTTGGGCAATGGCATTGATGCGGTTCATATCCGCCGGCAGGCCCAGGATGTGCACGGGAAGGATGGCAGTCGTACGATCCGTGATCCGCTCTTCAATCTTGTGGGGGTTGATGGTAAAGGTCTCGTGGTCCGTATCGGCAAAGACGGGAAGGGCTTTCTGGTTGAAAACCACATTGTAGGTGGCGATAAAGGTGTAGGGTGAAACGATGACTTCGTCCCCGGCATCCACCCCCAGCACGTGGAGGGACGTGATCAGCGCGGTGGTCCCGCTGGCTGTAGCCACCACCCGTTTAGCTCCAACGAGCTCGGCATACTTCTCTTCGAACTCACTGCACAGGTTGCCGCTTCCCCGCCACCAGTTGCCGCTCCGAAGCATCGACAGGATGGGGGCTTCGGCATCGGCATTCCAGATGGGCCATCTCACCCATTCCCTGGTCCTGACGGGCTTCCCGCCCTCTAGGGCGAGCGCTGTTGTCAGCCCTGTTCCGGAATTCCCGAAAACAGGCAGGTGGCTTGTCAGCATGGCACCCGCTGTTCCTGCAGAGGCGCTGACAATGAATCTTCTTCTGGTTAAGCTGTTCTTTTTCATGCCCGAAACTCCTGTTGATCGGCTCTGTCAACCTAACGGCTTCGGCGTGATGGTCGATCGGTAGCTGTGAGCGTTCCTCACCCAACCGTGGCCGCACTCCATTCCCTGTCGCGCAGCAACCGGAAATGCGCTGCACGCAGTAGATGACGTCCCAGCCTGAAGAGGCTCTGCACCACACTGTGAACCGCCAGAAATTGCTGCGCTTGACCAGCTGATTTGAACCGTCGCATCTGTCGTTCTCGTTGTCGGGTCCGTTGATGTGAGACTTCGGCCCGATTGTTGGCATATTGTCTGGTGTCGTGGGTCACCGATGGCAAAGCGTCGCGGTGCGCCACAGAGGAACGAAGGGGTAGGTCCGAGACTGTGCTATATCAGGCCAACATAATCCGTGACCATACGTCATCAGGACATTCCGGGCCAACCTTCCCCCACCGACGCCATCTCCCAGAAGGCGAGTTCGTACTTGGCGGTCAGCTCGAATAGGCTCGCCATTCGTTCCAACTCGGCACTGCCCGCACGACTGGCTATCTCGTCCAGATTGGCTTCCAGGAGCGCGACATAGTCAGCGAATGCCTGGCCGGCCCAGTTCTCCACAAACGGATACCATACAGAGTCAGTAGGGAGTCCCTGCTTCACGACCGTCCATGAGTCGTAATACGCCTTCTCGGCAGTGTAGAAGACTGTGTAGGCGCCGGAATACGATTCCCGGTAGCCGCTCGCCACCAGAAACTGGATGTAGGCGTGGTTCGTGAAGGACGGCTCTATACCGGTCAGATCGACGCCCGCTACACTGGCCCGCTCGCGAAAGAGTGCGAGTTCCTTGTGCAGTGCTGAGATGGTCTGTGTCAACGGCTCGACATGCTCCTGCGGTGCCTTAGGAATGAGGGTTGAGATGAAGGGGATGGCCGCCTCCACAAACAGGTAATCCTGCCGCATCCAAGTGGCAAAGACCTCATCACTCATTGTTCCATCCCGCGTCCCAATGAGGAACCGGTGCGACAGTACGCGGTCCCAGATCGGTCGCACGCGTTCCAGTTGCTCCTCGCAAAACCCCATGGCTCAATCCCCCGCTTGTCTTGCTGACTTCGCACAATCGTGAGAAAGCACATTATGTGGATGGCCTCGGGTATCGTCGTCGGGGTGGCGTCCAGCTACGGCGTCTACTACGGCGGCGGGGCCACAAAGGCCACCGGCTTTTACTGTCAGTTCAGTGAGGGCGACAGCCGATTATGTGGCTGGGTACACCGCTCCGCAAGACGAGCGGGCTGTACACCGTCTGGTCTACCAATCTGGCCGTCTCCAGCCCCAACCCGTAGGTTTGTGCAGTCGCCAATCGGGAGCCGTACCCGTGGCCGACCTGCTGGAACGCTTGAAAGCTGCGCTGGCTGACCGCTACACCATCGAGCGTGAACTCGGTAGCGGCGGGATGGCGACTGTCTACCTGGCCGAGGACGTGAAGCACCACCGCAAGGTTGCAGTCAAGGTGCTGCGTCCCGAACTCGCCGCCGCTCTGGGTGCGGATCGGTTTCATCGTGAGCTAGAGATCGCGGCCAACCTGACACACCCTCATATTCTGCCACTTCATGATTCTGGCGACGCTGACGGTTTCTTGTACTACGTCATGCCTCACATTGAGGGTGAGTCGTTGCGCGACAAGCTGGCTCACGAAGGTGAACTGCCAATTGGAGAGGCCGTCAGGATCATCAGGGATGTAGTAGACGCGCTATCCGAAGCTCACGACAACGAGGATCTCAAGCATCGTCGTCAGGTAGCCATCAAGGTCCTGTGTCCCCATGACTTCACGAACCATTGTGGAGCAACCGTGCAGAGGGAACCATGAGCAGCCGGAATCTCACGCGGCGCGAGATGCTGCAATTCTTCGGTGTATCCCCCCTGGCAATACCTGCAGGATCCTCCACCAACGCTGGATTTGAAGCCGCAGTCGAACGTGGCAACCCGGCGCAGGAGAGCCGATACGGCCGCTTTCAGGACGGTCCGCGTTCCCTGCTGTTCCGGCCCGTGCCGATCAGGGGTAACGCTAGCCTCGACCGACTCGGAGATGCGGCCGTCTCCGACCGGATGTCTGGGGCGACAGAACATGCACCCCGAGGAGAGATCACATCCTGGGGCATTCCATTCTCGGTGGGCGACACCGTGTGCCTACTCAAGGACGCCCCTGTGAGCGTCAGTGTTGACCCGGTTGCCAGTCGTTTCTGGGTGTTCATGCACACGACTGACGTTGCGCCGGTGGCACCGGACGCCTCGGGATTGTATCCCGCACCCCGGCGCGGTGAAGGACTGCTGCGGGAGCACGTCGCCGACTATGTGGCCTTGTTCGAAGATGGGTCCGAGGTGAGGCTCCCCATCCGCCGCCGGCACGAGGTGGGGATGTTCCAGCGCAGTTGGGGGTCGAACTGCGTCGAGGCCGTTACGCATCACAAGCCATTCCCCGTTCGCCCTCACCACGAACAGGAATCCCGATCGTGGGGCTACAGCCAGTACCGGGCACGGTCAGCCGACTCAGGCCGCTGGGTCAACTGGCTGTGGGCCTGGGAAAACCCGGAGCCGCAAAAGGCCATTGTGAGTTTCCGGCTTGAGCCCGTGTCCGGTACGGTCGTGTTGTCGGCCGTCTCCGCAGGCAACGTCAGCGCCAATCCGCTCCGCTGGCTGTCGCGCCGGAAGGCAGTGCTCCGGCTGCCCGAAGGTAGGGAGTTCGATCCCACGTTGGACGAGCAGGGCCTCCTGCGCGATGTCCAGCTCGACATGGGCCAGGTGATCTTCGCGTCGCCAGTGCTGCTGTATCCCAACGACGCATGGGCCAATAGCTATAACAACAAGCGACCGGACACGTCGTCGCGAGAGGTACTGGTGGAATATGCGGCGCATCCGGACGCCCGGTTCCGGCTGGCGGGCGGCAGGGAGATACCTCTGTCGGGCGTCGGCTCCGGACCTTTGCGTGCAGTGGCTCCTGCCACTCAGCTGGTGAAGATCCGGGTGGTCGAGCGCAGAGGAGGACGGCCGGTTCCGGTCAAGCTCCACGTGCACGGTGAAGCGGGTGAGTACCTGGCGCCGCTGGATCGGCACAGGATTCCGAACTGGGCCTGGTTCGAGGACTACAGCGTGGATTACACCAATTGGGGGCACCACTGCAGCTACATCCCTGGGGAGACAACGATCCAACTGCCGGTCGGAAAGGTGTACGTCGAGGTGTCGAAGGGCTTCGAGATCAGGCCGGTTCGGAAGGTCTTCGAGGTCCGGGAGAGAAGCGAGGAACTCACCATCGAGCTCGAACGGGTGCTGCCGTGGCGAGACAGAGGTTGGGTTTCCGCCGACACTCACGTGCATTTCCTGTCGCCCAACTCGGCGCTGATGGAGGGATCCGGCGAGGGTGTCAACGTCGTCAACCTGCTCGCAAGCCAGTGGGGCGAGTTGATGACGAACGTGGGCGATTTCGACGGCAAACTGACACACGGGTCCCCCGAAGCGGGTGGTGACGGGGAGTACCTGGTTCGTGTGGGCACCGAGAACCGGCAGCATGTGATGGGACACATCTCGCTGCTCGGATACGAGGGCGGCATTATCGTCCCGATGACCACCGGAGGCCCGGACGAGTCCGCGCTGGGAGATCCGGTTGAAGTGCTGCTCACGGAGTGGGCGAGACAGTGCAAACAACAGAACGGAGTCGTGGTCCTGCCGCATTTCCCGATGCCGCGACTTGAGAACGCTGCTTCAATCGTGCTCGGCGAGATCCATGGCGTCGAGATGACCTCGTGGAGCGATCTGTACGCCGGCATCAATCCGTACTCGCTGTGTGACTGGTACCGGTTCCTGAATTGCGGCTACTTCGTCGCTGCTGTTGGCGGCACCGACAAGATGAGCGCAGCGACGGCCGTGGGGGCCGTGCGCACGTACGCCCACCTCGACGAGGGTGAGCCATTCACCTACGACGCGTGGAAAGACTCTGTACGGCGCGGGCAGACGTTCGTCACCTATGGCCCGCTGGTTGAGTTCTCCGTGGACGGTAGGCCTCCCGGTTCGTCGATCGAGATGGCGGCGAGCGGCGGCACGGTCAGTGTCGAATGGAACGTCGCCAGCGTCACGGTTCCCATGTCGAAGGTCGAGCTGGTCGTGAACGGCGAGATAAGGGAGCAGAAGAGCGTGAGTCCGGAACGAGACGAGGGGCACTGGTCGGTACGGATCGACAAGAGCTCCTGGATCGCGCTGTTGGTTCGCGGCCACTATGCGGACCAGCCCGAGGTAATCACGGCGCACACATCGCCGGTGATGATCCCGGTCGCAGGATCAGAGTTTCTCGCCGCCGCCGATGCCGTGACAATTCTGGAGCAGATCGAGGGAGCACTCGCATACGTCGACACCACGGGTACCCGGGCCGACGACCGCGTCTACCGGCGCATGCGGCTCGTGCTCGAGTCGGCACACAGGGCCCTGCACAATCGGATGCATCGCGCTGGTGTGTTTCACGACCACACGGTTGGCACGGACCATCCGGAGCATCACTAGCTGATGGGCGGGCTTCGGACTCTCAGGATCGATCTCGCTGGGGTCAGCGGCAGTGAGCCATTCCCAATCCCGAAACCGCCCTAGCCAAGCCGAGCCCATGAGCGCATAATCTCACCGCAATTCACGCCGGCGGAGCTGATAGGGCCGGCGCATTGAGAGGATCGGTGACTCGATGAAGAATCCCGGCACTCTAGTGACGTTGACAGCGGCTGTCATTGCGTGCGCATGTGCACCGGCTGGGGAGGAATCTCAGGGACAAGTCGATCTGGATCAGCGGATTCGGGCTCGTCTGGATTCACTTGATGCACGAGCGTCTTTTTTTGCCAAGCACCTGCCCACCGGTCGCGAGATTGCAGTCCGTGCCGACCAACCGATGAACTCGCTCAGTGTCATAAAGATCCCGATGATGATCTTGGCTTACCGGGACGCGGAGGCTGGTCTGCTTCGCAACAAATCCCACCGTCCCGGCTTTGTAAGACAAAAAGAATCAATCACTTAGAGAATGAGCGGATGCGGGTGGCCGCTCATTTTTTATGTTTGTGTGCCAATAGTGTGCCAAATTCCCGAGAGTGATAGTCGGGTGCTGACAGCGGCGTACCTGAACGTCGCTGCGATCATAGAACAAGCCGGCACTGCGATCGCCGGACACCTAGTGGGTTCAGATTACACCGTCCTGACTCGCCCACACCAGAGAGGAGATAACGCCAACAGAGGCACACTCAAGGCACAGTGCACTCAACGTCGTTGTTCAACAACGCCTTAGACGTGGCCAGTGGATTCCCCATCCACGGTGCGGGGTTCTGTGGGTATTGTCACTTGAGCCGGTTCTCCCAAGACTTCGCTGATGAATAGCAGGACGAACCGCTACAACAGATACCGATTCCCAGCTGAGATCATCAGTCACGCCGCCTGGCCGATCACAGATTCTGTCCGAGCTTCCGTGACATGGGGCCGCACCTTTCAGGATTGGCCTGACGCTGCGGTCGTTTGAAGAACCGCGCATCAGCCACGGCCGACTACCTCGATTCACATCGAGTTGCATTGAGTTGACAGTGCCTGTGGATTCCCTGGGGCCACCGACGATTGCCCCACAGACAGGAGGTTGAGCATGAGTAGGTACTCAGGTCGGCAGGGTCACATCGCTTCCAATC
>JBDHHP010000142.1:0-9810 GCA_039589275.1 Gemmatimonadota bacterium
CTGCATGGCTCGTGGGCTTACGCCCCGAACCACCACGTTGGCTAGGCCGCCAGTCAGGCGATCGAGACCTATCACGACGAACACCTCGGGACTGACCAAAGGAAGGTTATCAGAGCTACGGGCCACGAACGGCATTCCGGCTATGTTGTTCGCGTTGCCGCGCCCTATGCCGCTGTTCATCTCGGCGTTAGCGCCCTTGCGCAGCACTATGACATTGTCAGAAGAGCCGGACTTGATCAGTGCCGCGTTGAATCCGTTTGCCAATGCCATCATGGCAACGAAAACCGCAACCACGAGCGCCATTCCTGCCGCAGTTGTGAGAGTCGAAACCGGTCTCTCCTTGAGACTGCGGATGTTGTAAGCAATTGGGATCTTCACCCGTCCTTCTATGCGACGCGTCGCAGCGCCTGGATTACCGGTAGCTTCATTGCCTGCCAAGCCGGAACCATGCCACTGACGACTCCCAACAGAATCGCGATCACCAGAGCCAGGATCACCGTGCTCCACTGCACTCGGAAGCCCTGGATGATACTGTTCACCGCATTACCCGGCCCGAACATCAATCTCGATCCAAACGTACCCAGCGCACCGCCGACCAAAGTGATCAGCACCGATTCCACCAGCACTAGGCGGAACAGAAGACCATCCTGGAAACCGAGAGTCTTGAGTACAGCGTTTTCGCCGATCCGCTCTCGACCGGCCATCATCATTGTGTTCGCGGTGACCAACAGAATCGCAAAGAACACCGCCGTGCCGATCGCTTTCACCAGGAAACCGATGTTGCCCCACATGGTCACGAATCCGGCGTTGAATGCCTTCTCGGTCTCGGTCTGAGTGGGGTTGCTGGAGTTCTCGAACTGACGGTCGATGCGATCGATCACCGTGGGTGCTGCCGTCGGATCTTCCAGCTGAACCACGAACCAACCTGGGATGATGTTGCCGTTAGTCCCTTCGTACAGGTAGTCGTAGTGGAAGAAGAACATCTCATCGCCAAAACTGGGATCGTCCGGTACGTATACGGCGCGAACAGTGAACTCCCAGTCGCCAGGGAAGATCGTCCCCTGCAGTGTGACGTTCTGACCCAAGGTCCAGCCAAACCGCTGCATCAAGCCACTGCCGACCAATACAGCGGTTCGCTCTCCCAAGAACGCCTGCTTCTGATCGTCGGGGATCGCCATCTCGGGATACATGTTCAAGTACGTGTCCTGATCGATGGCAAACTGTGCAAAGAAGTTGCTCTGATCGACGTAGATGCCGCCAAACCAGTTTGCCCACGATACAGCTTGGACACCCTCCTGTGCCTTCAGTCGCTCGAAGTACGATTGCGGCAGCGGAAACGTGATACCGGTGGCGCTCCTGGTAATCAGCCTGGCTTCGCTGCCCACTTCACTGACCGCGTCTAGAGCGGTCACAACCGAACGGAGAGTTGTGAACAGGAACAGGGCCACCATCACGCTGAGTACGGTCAGTATGGTGCGGCGCTTGTTTCGCAGCAGGTTGACCCAGATTAGACGCATGAACTTCATCGCGACAACACTCCCTTGTCGAGGTGCATGACTTCATGCGCCCGCTCAGCGGCGTGGGCGTCGTGGGTAACCATGAGGATCGTCTTGTTGAACTCCTCGTTGAGCCGCTTCAGCAACGCGAGAATCTCGTCGGCGGACTTCGCATCCAGGTCTCCCGTTGGCTCATCCGCGAGGATCATCGTAGGATCACTCACGATCGCCCGGGCAATACCGACACGCTGCTCTTGACCGCCCGACAGCTGTCGCGGATAGTGGTCCGATCGATCGGTCAATCCGACGACGCCGAGTGCCGTGTCTACGTGCTCACGCCGCTCCCGGCTAGAAAGCCTGGTGAGCAGCAGCGGCAGTTCGACGTTCTGAAACGCCGTCAACACCGGTAGCAGGTTGTAGAACTGGAATACGAATCCGATGTGCTGTGCTCGCCAGGCGGCCAACTGCCTCCGCTTCATTCCGGTTACTTCCGCACCGCCAACCGTGATTCGGCCCGCCGTGGGCTTGTCAAGTCCAGCGAGGAGATGGAGCAGAGTGCTCTTGCCACTACCCGACGGACCCATGAGAGACAGGAACTCACCTTGCTCGATCTCGAGGTTGACCCCATCGAACACCGGGATCTCCTGCGAATCGCGATGGAATACCTTCGTCAGATCTTGGATCTCAACCAACGCCATATGTGTCTCTCCTCTGGGACTATTGAACCACCACGCGCACCGACGCACCATCCTCGAGTGTTGCGGGACCGCTGACAACGACCTGCTCACCACCTGTCAACCCTGAGCGAATCTCTCTGCGGTCGCCCGAAACGGGTCCGGCCGTCACCGAGATGCGATAGACATGACCTTCACGCACGACCCACACAACCGGTTGACCTTGCTCGTCGCGCACTGCATCAGCCGGCACAAAAACGCGCGAACGCACTGAGTCCACGGGCTCCGCTTGCGCCTGCTCCAAGAAATCAACCCGGGCACCCATCTCGGGCAGGATTCGCGTGTCTCGGTCCAAGAAACCGACCTTCACCAGAACCGTGGCTCGCTGTCTGTCCGCAGTAGGTACTATCTGCCGAACAGCTCCTCGGTAGGTCGTGCTCGGGTACGCATCCAAGGTGATTTCCGTCGGTTGCTCGCTCTCGATCTGCGCTATGTACGCCTCGTTGACGTCGACCTCGACTTCCAGGGTCTCGAGGTCAGCCATGGTCACCACGGCGCCTCGCGTCAATCCGCCACCCGTGGCGACTGGAGCAACCACCTCACCCACCTCGGCATCCTTACGCAAGACGGTGCCGTTGAACGGGGCACGTATGTAGGTGTTCTCCAAATTGGCTCGTGCGACGCCTACTGCAGCCTTGGCTGACTCCACCTGGGCAACTTGAGCGCCGACACGTGCCTCGGCGGCCTCGAGCCGAGCAGCGAGATCTTCGACCTCACGTTCCGAAATGAGGCTGTCACTGAGCAACTCCGTTCCCCGCCTGAGATCACGAGCCAGTTGATCGCGTTGTGCCTCGGCCTCAACCTGGACCGCCTCGGCGCGCAGCACCTCGGCCTCCGTCTGCGATACGACGGCCTTGTAGTCATTGTTTTCCAGACTCGCCAAGATCTCTCCCCGGCTTACCACCGATCCCTCCTCAACACCGAGGTAGGCGAGTCGGCCAGAGACCTTGGAGGAGACAGACGCCTTGGTGCGTGCGACCACGTAGCCATTGGCAGTAATACCAAGCGAGGTTCCCGAGCCACCGCCGATAACCTGGACGGTAGCGACCGTCACTTCGGTTGCGCCACTGCCACGCATCATCACAATAACCACCGCGAGAAAGACCACGGCGAAGCCTGCCAGCCACCCAGCTCGCTTCAGCGCCTTACGGGTAGAAGGAGACGGTTGATCTCGCCGGATCTTGAGCTTTGACAGATCGTGGTTCGGCTCGGTCATTGGACTCAGCCAGCACCTTGATTGGAGACGCTGATTCTACCTTAGGTGGGTCTAGAGGGCAATCGCTGGCCCGGTGGCGAGCGCCGCAGGAGGCTAGTCGACGATTGACTCGAAGATGTAGTTCTCGATAACGCCTTGGAAGCTGATTGGCCTGGTGTCGTAGTAACCGCCGGCGGTGAATACGACCACCATGTCGAACTCGGATATCACGTAGATGTACTGTCCTCCCCACCCGGCAGCGAGATAGTATTCGACTCCGTCGTCACCATACGGCAAGCGCCCCAACCAAAACTGGTAGCCGTACCCGTACAGGGTTCTGTAGCCGACAAGAGGTATGGACATCTCCTTCGATGCGTCTACCCACGCTGAAGAGACGATCTGTCGCCCGTTCCAAGATCCTCCACTCAAGTAAAGCAATCCGAACTTAGCCATGTCTCGCGGTCTGAGATACATCCCGCCGGAGGCAAAGGTCACCTCATCCGCGAGCGTCATTCTAGTCCAGCGATAGGTGTCGATCCCCAGCGGCTCAAACAGATAGCTCTCGGCGAAATCAGCCAGGTAGCTTGATGAAGATGATCTCCTCACCACTTCTCCCAGGATGTTTGTGTCTCCGCTATTGTAGAGAAACTCCGTACCGGGAGTGGAGACGAGAGGACGGCCCAATAGAAACCGCATTGGATCAGCGGCGGCGAACATTTGGTTGTGGGAATCGCGGGGATCGTCGAAGCCGTATTCGAACTCGTTCCAGTCAAAGCCCGAGCGCATGGCGAGCAAGTCTGCAAGTGCGATCTGAGCATTGCCGTCGTTCTTCAGGTCCTCGTGCTCCGGGAAGTACGAGAACACCGGATCTTCGACTCCACCGATCAATCCTCGATCCACGGCGATGCCCACCAGCGCCGATGTGAAGCTCTTGGATACTGAGGCCATGTAGTGCAGCGCGTCACGATCGAAGTTCCTGGTAACCTCCCCCATCGGCGTGCTCTCATCGAAGAACAGATCGATGCCGTCCCAATACTGTTCGAACACCAGCTTCTCGTCCTTCACTATCAGAATGCTGTGAATCAAGTGGTCTTCTGTATTTGAGATGAGGTCGAGCAGCGCCAGCAACGAATCCGGTTCCATCCCCACGTCTTCGAGTGACGCCGTCTCCCAACCGTCATTGGTCTGCGGCGGAACCGGATATTCATCGTCTGGGCCGGTGAAGAAGTCACAGGCGACCCCGATGGCCAGAATGAGAAGTAGTAGAAAGGGGAAACGCGCCATTCTCAGAGCCATGACCATGCTCCTGTCGATCCAGCCGCGGGGTGGACTCGAGGGCCCTACGGACTTCCAGCCTTTACACGTACTGGCGGCAGCATAATACCAATCATCAGGGAGAAGCCTCCCGTGCCAGGCACTTGGCAATACAATGGGCGGCTCCGAGGTTCCTAGCAAACGGATGAAAATCGGCGAGCAACTGTACGTCGAAGCCTAGACCGCGCCAGATCTCCTCGTTCTTCTGGTCAGTAGTCTCCAGTTCGGGATGATCGGAGTTACCGTAGCATGGTAGCCACACGGTTCGCGTGGCATCGGCTATCTCGACCAATGCGTTGTTGGCCGTCGCGAAATACCAAGCCCGCACCTTGTGGATCTCATCATCGTGATAGGCGAGTGGCAGCGGGTTTCTCACCACATTGAACCCCAGAATGGTAAGCTGTTCCGCTATGTCGTCGAATACTGCCTGCGTGGCGTGGGGCCACGGTTCCTGGTTCAGCAGTTCGGCGGCCATTCCGGGATCGCCAACCAGCACCGTGTAGACACCGCTCGGCCCCCGCCCAGCCAGAGTCACGAATGCGTCGATGTGAAATATCGGCTGCACCGTCCCAGTGCCGTTGCCACGGTACAGCACCTCGTCCCACGTGTGGCCGTCAATGGTCATCTTTCGCACTAGCGCTTCCCGCTCGAATCCAGGCACCGGGATGCGCGAACCGATGAGGTGGAGCTTCCTCTCGCCCTCAACTCGCTGGGTGAAGACGCGGTGCAGTGCCTGCCGTCGCGTTTCCTGCCCCTGCCGGTCTATCAGGCCGAGTTTCACCGACTGAACGGCCGAGTCCATGCCCAGGAGCCAGAAGTCATCGCCGACCAGCATGTTCCCGCCCTCAAAGCACAGTGGCACCTGAGTCCGGTCTGCCGCGGCTGAGGCGGCAATCATGCCGGGAATGCAGGCGTCTTCGGGAGACCGATATGGCACTGGCTCCAACAGGTACCTTCGACTGTCCGACCGATCGACGCAGACCGCAAAGCCGTCTTGCGGCCATGAGCCGAACCGCATCTTGTTGGGCGCAGTCAGCACGCGGGCTCGACCGGACGCATTCAGCTCGTCGAGCCAAACCTCGAGTTCAGCTTCCGCTTCCTCGTGCGTGACGATCGTATACTCGGCTGTGTCGGGTAGCTGCTGCAGCAGGCTCCACACTGCGGCAGAACTGCTACGGATTTCGGGTTGCCGCTGGTAGCGCAGGATCCACGATGGCAGCGTTAGCAGTACTGTCTCGATACGTCCGTGCACGCTGGAGAGCAGAGACGGCTGGCGCACTTTCTTGATTAGGCGCTCATCGAACAGCTGCAGTGCGATGCCGCGGTCGAGCAACGGGTCATCGGAGCCGGAAAAGAGCTTGCTGTCGGTTTCCAAGGTCACATCCTCGCGTGGCCGTGACGGTGAATCCCCAGGCTCAAGTCTTGCGGAAAAAGGGCGTGGGTGTCAATTGAAACCGGATGGGCTAGGGGCGCTTTCGATGTCACGACCCTCGAGAATACTGGGGAGGATCCGTCATGAGCACTGAAGCGGTAGCCAAGTTCCTGGATGAGGTCGCGCAGAACAAACAGCTGGGCGACGAGGTCCGGGGCGTGATCGCAGAACGGGAGGAGCAGGCGGCCTTCGAATTGGTGAATTTCGCCGGTAAGCGCGGCTACGAATTCACCGCCACCGAGCTGCGCCAACGTCTAGTCGGCTTACAGGAGAAGACGGTCGAGTTGAGCGACGCAGAACTCGAAGCAGTGGCCGGTGGGCTGCTCACCAACCTGGGGCGTATCTCGATCCGCACACTGCTGGGCCGAAGAGACGATCCAACTAGCCTTCGGGCCGCAAAGAAGCGGAGGAAGAAGACCGATAAATAGCAGGAACCCGGCCTAGGGCCGGATGAACAGATGGGTCCAGCGTAGCTCCTGCAGTCCGACGCCGTGCTCTGTGAGCGAGCAGTTCTCGATGTTGGCCCGGTGACCCGAGCTGTTGAGCCAGCCGCTCAGCACGGCCTCGGCCGTTGTCTGACCGAAGGCAATGTTCTCTGCCGCGCCTGTCCAGGAAACGCCGGCATTCGTCAGTCGGTCGAAGGGTGACTCTCCGTCGGGATTGGTGTGGTCGAAGAACGCCCGTTCAACCATGTCCTCACTGTGCGCCTGCGCCACCTCGGCAACCTGATCGTCCCAGTCGAGCGCTACACAACCGATCGATTCCCGGTGCGCGTTCACCAGATCAACGAACAGCTCCACTTCCGCCTCGACGCCTGGGCCGGGCCCCACGCCGTCGCCCAGAGCGCAAGCGCCAAAGACCGTAAGCAGCATGACCACCGATGTTCGGACGGTGTGGCGTCTGAGCATGGGGGGAGAACCTCCGACTTAAGTGTCGACTGATCCGGCTGCCATTGAACCTATGGACCACTCAAGCGTGACTCGGTGACACGCCTCACACGGTACGTACAGTCGTCTCAACCGTGCACAGTTATGCCAGTTGACATATGCATATATGATATATACATTGTTGTTATTGTTATGTGGCACAGATCGAGAGGAAGAGAATGAGATTCGCGAGCATAATTCTGGCGTCGGTGACCGTTGCCGTGGCAGTCCCGGCACCAATCTCAGCCCAGTTCCTGGCTAAGCGACACCAGATTGAGTTGCGACTTGGTTTTTGGAACCAGGTGACGGAGGCCGGAGCGGGTGTGGGCGGAACTACGGCCACGGTGGGCAGCACGGGGTTCCTTGGAGGTATTGCCTACGGGCATTGGCTGCGCGAGAACTTGGCGCTCAGAGCCAGCGTGGGCGCGATGGCCGGCAGCATCGGCACAGAGGTGGGCGTTTGGGGAGTGAACACGGAACTGGCTGTCGTAACACCGCTGCTGGTCGGTCTGAAGTACTACTTCCCAGCATCGTCTTACGGCTCGAACGTTAGGCCGTACATCTCAGGCAGTGCTGGCGGATTCGTCGGCGCCCAGCAGCGCGTCGAAACCGGCGCAGGTGTCACTGTGGAGGAGAGGACCCAGACCGCTGTCGGTGGCGAAGGTGGCGTCGGTATCGATTTCTTGCTGGGCAATCACGTCATGCTGACGATGTTGGCGGCATACGACCTGATGACAGATTTCGGTCAGCCAATCGGTGGCAGCGAGAACTTCAGTGGCCCTCAGCTCTCGATGGGCGTGAGCTTTGTGTTCGGGGCAGGTTCGAACTAGGTAGCGAGTAGCTAGGCAGGCTGCCGGCCTAGCCGCAGCGTCCTCGGCGAGCCGGGTTGCTGCGGCGATCGACGCTGACCGAGAACTCGTCTGTGCGTCGGTCTTGACCCGAACGGCGCTCGGATGCGCGGGTATGGAACCAACCGTCAGACGGCGCCTGCGAGTCCGATTCGGCCCGCGCCATTGCCGCGAGCTCCGCCACACTCACCTCGGTCAAGTCGAAACCGTGTCGCGCCGCAAGGCGCGCGAATTCGCGTCTTAGTGCCTTGTCTTTGCTGAGCTGCTTCAGAAACGCTGTGACCTGATCCTGAGACATGCGCCCTCTAGCCGATGACTCATCACCAATTTGCTATCACGGCCGGTGACGGACAAGCGAGGGCCGGGCCAACTGGCCCCGCTCCCGTGCGTCGCATGGGGCCGGGGCTCTAAGCAACGGTACGCAGAAAGCGCAGGACTCCCCGTTTGTGGAGCAGTTTGGCCAGCGTGGGCGCCGGCATGGGGCGTGCGAACAAGTAGCCCTGCACTTCGTCGCAGCCCATTTCGATCAGGTGCCGGCGTTGGGAACTGGTCTCTACCCCTTCTGCCACGGCTTCTAGATTCAGTGCCTGGCACATCATCACAATGGCCCAGGTGATCGATCGTGCCTCATCGCTGGTGGCCAGCTCCCTGATGAACGAGCGGTCTATCTTGACAGCATCGATGGGAAGCTGCCGCACGTAGCTGAGCGATGAGTATCCGGTGCCGAAGTCGTCCAAGGAGATGCGGAACCCATGCCGTCCCAACTCGTTCAGCACGGCGAGTGCCTCGTCGGGATCGTCGATTACGGCGCTCTCGGTCACCTCCAGCTCTATCCCCGACGTATCGACAGCGCTCGTTGCCTCGAGCACATCTCTCACGAGTCCGGGCTCCAGCTGGTGCCCCGAGATGTTCACGGCCACGCGCAGGTTAGTGGCTCCCAGCTCGCGCCAGCCGGCCAGGTCCCGCGCCGCAACTCGCAGAGACCAATCGCCCAACTGCTGGACTAAACCGGATTCCTCGGCGAGTGGTATGAACTCGCTGGGTTGCACTTCCCCCAGCTCTGGGCTGTTCCATCGTGCCAGCGCCTCTACGGCGACGATCGTCCCACTGTCAGGTCGCACGCGCGGCTGGTAGTAGACCTCGAGTTCGCCGTTCTCGATAGCATGGCGGAGCAAGTTGGCCATCCTCATTCGCCGCGACGCCTCGCGGTGCATCGAACCGTGGTAGAACTGGTATCTGGTGCGCCCAATGAGTCTCACGCGCTCGAGCGCCGCGTGACCGTTTCGCACCAATGTCTCTATGTCGTCGGCGTCGTGGGGCCAGAGGCAAATGCCAATTGACGCATCTATCGCGATCTCTTCGCCTTCAACTACGTGGGCTTGGCTCAGCCGCTCCAAAATCAACTCGGCAAGTGCGGCAGCCTCAGACCGCGATTCGACCTGGACCACAGCGCCGAACTCCGCGTTCCCGAGCCGCACTGCGGAGTCCCTGGCGGATTCTTGCCCAGCCTGCGCCGCACATGTCTCGGCGGACAGGACATCCACTAGGCGGCGTGACACCTCACGCATCATCTCATCTACCAGAGTGTGCCCCACGGTGCCGGTGATGTTCACGAAGTCGTTTACACCAATCGTGAACACAGCCAGCGACGATCCGTCGGGCAGGCATTTCATCCTCCTGCGCAGATGTTGCACGTAGTACTCCCGGTTGCCCAGTCCCGTGAGCGTGTCGTGCAGAGAGAGGTACTTGATCTTCTTGGCGGTCTTCCACCGCAGCGTCACGTCTTGCACCGACGCTTCGACGCGCTGGCGTCCGTCCGCCTCACTGTTCCTTTGCCCCCGCAAGTGCAAGATCCGGTCGCGCCC
>JBDHHP010000143.1:0-9595 GCA_039589275.1 Gemmatimonadota bacterium
TGGTGCATCGTTGCTGATGATCTTGTTGATGGCAGGGCCAGGAAGGTACTTCATCACGAAGAAATGGAGGCCATCCGTCTCGTCCACCGCGTGTATCGTGATGATGTTGGGGTGGCTCAGACCTGCGACGGTGACCGCCTCTTGATGGAAACGCTGCACCATCGCCGGATCCACCATCAGTCCTGGAGACATGACCTTGATGGCCACCCGTCTCTTTAGCCTGAGCTCCTCGGCGATGAACACAGCCGCCATTCCGCCGTGCCCGAGCTCGCGACCTACGTCGTACTTTGCGGCGGTCGCATTGCGAAGCCGTTTGTGGACTTCTTCCCAGACTGACGGGCTTGATTCTTCGGCACCGGATGGAGTCACCTGCTCCTGCTCGGCTCCACAGTGAGCGCAGAAGCGATCGCCGGGAAGCAGCCGAGTATCGCAAGTGGTACAGTACTGCTCTATACTCATCTAGATCTTCTTCAAAGAGGCTGCCCGGCAGCTGCAACCTCCGACGGAGTTAACGGCGGAAACTGTTTCGCTGTTCACCTAATAATTTGCGCGTCAAACTGATGCGTCGCAAGCAGTTGAGACGCGCCACCACCAACATTGTTCAAGAAACCACCGCAAACAGGTACAGAGACCTATATCTAGCAGCATCGTTCCCAAAACAGCACTCAGGAGGTATCATACAGTATCACTTTGTTGTGGGGGCCACTGGCGGCTGACAACGTCGGTGGGCGATCTCGGGACTCGATCTACCTTTGCGGACTCTTGAAATGGATGCCGAGCAACGAAAGACCTCGCCAGAAGATGAGATTCTGACAATCGATGAAGTTGCTGAATACCTCCACCTCAGCCCGCAGACGATCTACAAATGGGCTCAGGAAAGGCGAATACCTGCGGCGAAATTGGGCAAGGAATGGCGATTCAGAAGAAGCCTGATTGACCGCTGGCTGGACGACATCATGTTAGGGCCGGGACCCGAGTTCGAGCGCCTGAGGACACCTCAGTAGGCGCCCTTCCCCGAGATTCCGTAATCGCCGAAGCGTGTACTGATGTGAGCGGTCAGCTACCGTCAGAGTCGCGACATTGTGTGCCGCGGATTCTCCGAATATCGAACAGCACCTCACGCGAATCCCTTGGCGCCTTGACGATCTCCAGCGGATAGACATCCGCCGGGAACGGTTGGCATTCTTCCATCACTCGCACGACGGCAACGAACGCGTTCCCTCTCACTCCAAGGCTGTCGACACGAATCTGGTCGCCTGGTCTCATGCGGCCCGCCCCAACCAACAGAACCATGTGGGTGCTGAAGTCCACGGCTGGAATCTGAGGCACCGACGCCTGGTTCTCGTTCGCCTGCCGCCACACCGTTCCCCAAGTGGCGGGATCTCTGACTACCAGCGTCACCGAATCACGGTAGCCGGTCTGGTCGTCATACAGCAGCCGGTCCGTGGGAAGTACTGGCGCCAGCGGTGGGGTGACAACAGGGGCGCTTTGGCACGAGATCGCTAGCACTGCAGCACCGCAAGCCAGACATGTGAGCGTGAGTCGCATGGGCAATCCAGTCTCCTTTTTCTCAGCTAGGGGCGAGCAGCGCCCGGCGCTCCTGAGATCTCCGGGATCCCCGAGTCGCTTCAACGAGGTAAGATGACGACTCGTTTCACTGAGTCAACGCCCCAGGACTCGAGGCTCACACCGCAGCGCACCGAGGTGACTCGAATTCAGAATCGGAAATCCCGGAAGACTGACTTCGGTTTCGAGCATCTGTCCGTCGGGCGTGATCTCGAGTAGCACTACGTAGCGGCCACCGGATGCCTCTCCCCAGTTGGCCCTGCGGAACAGATGGAAGATGGCCCATGTTCCACTGTGACTGAGAACGGTCCTCGCGCCACCACTGGAGACTGTGAGTCGCACGTCGCGTGCCCTGCCCCCCTCCCAAACGTACGTTCCGGTTCCGCGAGACTCGGGTGAGAACACCTGGGTCCGGCCGTCTACGCTGAGTTCGACACTCGAAACCTGATCGTACTGACGCGGCCTGAAGGTGAACCTGAACTGGGGCTCAGTGCTCCGGTCCTGCCATATGGCTTCAGAGACGTCGACGGCCCGATTGAAGAACTGCAAGAACGAAGGTGTTACGGCCATTCCTTCCCGGGCGACGTACTGGCCGCCTTGCTCCTGAAGCACTTCGGCAAGCGCTTCGTTGAAGAAATTCCAAAACGCGCTTGTGCCGGGCTGCAGCATCTGGGCAACCTCGTCCAGTGCCGCCTCTTCAGTCGCGTCAGGTTGGAATGGGAACTTGGCCAGCATAGGTGCCATAGCGCGACACAATGCAGCGGCCCTACGATTCACCTCTGAGCCACCACCACCCGCGGCAACCCGCGATGCGACGAGCCAACGTTCAGCATCGTCGATCGGGGCACGCATTAGACTCTCGACCACACGCCCAACTCCCACGGCATCCGGATTTGGGTCGAACTGCTGAGCAAGCTGCGCAACCGCTACTTTGGCCGCATCGGCGCTGCGTCGGGCGTTGGACTTGGCTGACTCAGCAGCCTCACCACGATTGTCGGCAACATCCTCGACTGACACGTACAGATCGGCGAGGCCGTTCATGTACGACATGTTGCCTTCTCCCATATAGCTCTGAGTCAGATCGTTGGACGAGTCACGTGGGGTGACTATGTGGAGCGGCTGGAACACACGGCTGACTCTGAGGGAGTCGACACCGTCGGTGTTCTGGGAGGCCACGGCAAGAAGCCGCAGCAGCGCAGATTGCGGCCCACGGAGATCCTCCAGCTTCCGAGCGGCATCCCTGACACTCCGAAATCTCACGATGCGTGCAGAGCCAAGATACTCACGCCAATTGCGGACGTACTCCTCCAGGTACATCGCGCGGACTTCTCCCGCCAGACGCACCAGATCCTGCTGCGAGGCAACTCGCTCCCCGATCACCCATTCCTCCGACTGGAACGACTCGCTGATTCGCCCCAACCTGTCTTCCACGAGCGCCCAGCCAGCTTCAGTGTACGCCCCCGGAACCGCATGACTCACGATGAGCGTGTTGTCCGACCCGGGGAACAACATGTTGAACTGAACTGGCCGCAGGTTGGCGGCGACCGAGATGATCTCTTGGTACGCGCGCTCAGTCGCAGTGGACCGCAGGAGAAGCTGCCGCGTACGAAACACCGTACCCTCGTCGCTCGCAACGGCGCAGTCGTGATCGCGACACAACCAGTCAGCGTAGGACGAGAACTGCTGCGTCGCCAGCTCCGTCCTCTCTTCGTCCGCGAGACGCCCGCTCAACCACCAGGCCCGCAACCGAGGCACCAAGAAATCCGGTTGGATACTGTCGGCGTACGTAGTGGTCATGAGGTACGTCTTCAGCAAGTCATAGGTGTCGCGGAACTCGGCTTGCTCATCCAGTCGGCCAAGGGCACTGAGCATGGAGGTGCGCGTCGGATCGAGCAGTACTTGCTCGAGTTTCATAAAGTAGAACAGGCGCACCTGGGGATAGAGCCGCGACCCGGTGTACAAGCCCCAGCCGAGCCGCCACGGTGCACCGCGATCCTGATAGCGACCCAGCAACTCTGCCTGAGCGCGAACGGCCTCGAGTCGTTCGAGCGCGTCGAGCGGAGGAAGCTCTGGTTCGAATGACCCGAGCCGCTCAATCCCTTGGGCGGCCGCCAACACTCGGCGCTCCAGTCGCAAGTTGTTTATGAACGACACGGCGAGCCCGAGCAGCACCAAGAACCCGAGTCCTGCAGCGAGAGTCAGTCCGATTCGCCTTAGCCGGCTGACTCGAATCCCGGCCCCGGTAACGGCCATGGCGACCCTGTCGCGCAGCAGCACGTCGCCGAAGAAGCGCGTCAAGAAAAGCCACTGTGGCACCTTCCGTTGACCCGCACCTCCCGACACCGGTCGGGCGGCCTCTTGGTGAGCGCGGGGATCGAAGACTTGAGTGGCCCCCACGGGGCCTGCGCTCGCAGCAGCAGCGACAGGTGGTGCCGCCGCGTCGGGTGTGGCTCCGACGAATACGGGTCGCACACCGGAGAAGTAGAATCCCCTGAGAATGGGGCTGACATCGAGTTCGCTGGGCCGGCAGAGCTCGACGAGCAACTGGGTCAGGGCAGGAGCGAGCTTCTGAAACTCACGCGGGAACTCATAAGCCTTGGCCCTCTGCTCCAGCGCTGCCTCTCGGGATAGTAGGTCGAGACGCATACGAGACAACGAACTGAACACCCTACCACAAGCCGCACCTAAACGCTCTGCTTCCTTCTCGGCATAGAGACCCAACACACCGACAGGCGGCAAACGCATCGTTGCCCCGAGAACCGTGCCTGTTTCTTCCGTCGAGAGGTTCTGCACGAATTCTGTGAACCTGGGGATCATGTCTGACTTGGTGAACACCACATATACGGGGAGCCGCGTGCCTAGGCTCTTTGCCAGCGTTCTGAGCCTCTCTCCCAACGTAGCAGCCACGGGAATGCCACCCTGGTTTGTGGAGCCGACAAGACCGCGCTGAGCATGCAGGTCTTCGCAGCTGATACAGACCACAGCCATTCTGGACGGTAGGGAACGCCCAGTGATGGCGGCCATGAGTCGCCGTGGTCGGAGCAGTCGGGTCAGACGCGACCATCGGTCAGGATCTTCCAGCAATTGGCCACCGGCTTCCACGAAGACGGTCTTGTTCCCGAACCAGAGATTCAGCGCCGAGGTCGGAACGATGGTGTCCCCGCTGTAGACCTGACCCGCGAGTAGATCCGGCTGCAGTCCGGATCGCGCGATAATCGATGTCTTAGTACTGCCGGATCGGCCCAAGAAGATGACCATCGGAAGATCGTTGAGTGAC
Organism: Gemmatimonadota bacterium; assembly: GCA_039589275.1. Lineage (GTDB taxonomy): Bacteria > Gemmatimonadota > Gemmatimonadetes > Gemmatimonadales > GWC2-71-9. The sequence goes on from JBDHHP010000143.1 coordinate 4,844, forward strand.
TTGACGCCTCCGGGCTTGGCGGCGGCGATCCTCTTCTTGGCGTTGGCGATCGCCACGTCGATCTCGTCAGGTGGAGCTTCAGCACCCTTCCCTTTCTTGAACTTGAGGAGGTACCAGAGAATCAAGCCCGCGGCGACGATGCCCAAGAACCACAGGCCGCCGCGCAGCATCCAGAGATCGAACCCACGCAGCCTCAGCGCGCTTCCCAAGAACCATGTGCCGGTCGAGAAACCGAGCATGGCCGCGGCCGTCGTGAGCGATAGTCTCGCGGGGCGCCTCATCGAGCACCCGCCTCAATCTGGGTGTCTACCAGTTCCCTCAACTCCCCGGCGCTGGGCCGCAGCAGGAGAGTAAACAGCAGAAATAACAGGAGGACGGCTGCGCCAAGTGCCCCTGCAGTCATGCCGATGCGTCGGACCCACGGATCTCTGATCACAGGCACTTTTTCTCCCTGCGGCAGCGACCAGGAAGGAGTCAACTCCAGCTGTACACCTCGAATCCGATTGATCTTCTCGGATACGCCCGAGGTGATCGAGTTCAGCTCGCTCTTGTATTCACCTCCGTACCGACCCTGGAATCCGAGCAGCAGGCACAGGTGGTAGACCTCGAGCAGATCCGCCAGATCCTCCGAGTCAGGTTGAGCAAGCAGACTGCGCAGGTTCTCGAAGAAAACTTCGCCTCCTCTGTGGTCTCCAAACACCTCTTCTTGAAGCGGCTGGCCATGCCACGACTGGAACGCCGGTCGGGCAGAGTTGAGGACACACTCATCGACCAGCACAACTGCGGCGTACACCGCGAGCTTCGCGGTCTGCCCTGAATATCCCAGCTCGCGGGCTTCACGATCTGCTGCCGTCAACAAGCGCTTGACGTTGCTGCGAAACGAACCAGCGTCAACCGCTTCCATCGCATTGGAGCGCAATCGAGCGGCGGCAGTCAAGACCTCCTGCAACTTGACCGCGAGTTGCCCGCTGCGCTGTACGTTGACTGGGGTGGTCATGGGCAGCTCTCTTCTATTTCAAATAAACCGTCCACTGCGGTAGGCCTATCTGCCACACTGCTAATCAGAGCTTGGCACGACAATCAGCTCCATGTCCGACACGGTCAAGGCCTCCGGCACAAAGATGCCCACTTCGCCCGTCTTGACGGTGCTTTCCCAGCAGGGGCCTTTCTGGGTCACCAAGAAGTAGTGGCTGGCAACCTTTGGTGATACTGCGGACGGAGGCGAAGGCAGGTGACGCAGAGGCAAGCCTGGGATCCCCTCTTTGACTAGCCGCACAATGTGCTTTGACGAGCACACCTTCACCAAACGCACCACGTCTGCTATGGCTTTGGTGTCACTACCCTTCACCTTCATACCAACAATCCATTCGGAAGGACCGAAGCAACGACTGTCCGCGATCTTCCCCACAAAGAGGAACTGTCTGGTGCGCTCGAGTGGCACCACAATACTCGCTGTCGGAATGATCATCTCCAGGCCTGCGCGGATATGTTGATCCAAGCGGCTGAAGCATTCCCCGAGCTGGCCGTGGTCGTACGTCGGTAGGTCCTTGGGATGGGAATCCATCGAAAACGTGCACAGGGCACCGGCAAGCCTCGAAAGCTCCGTGTAGAGCTTCTCCGGGCTAGCGCGGCGCGTCTCCCACAGATGCCGCAGCGGCCCCAGGCTGCTATGGATGGCATGTGCCAGCCAGAAGTTGGCAACCTCGTTCGAGGCATACTCAGCCACAGACTTGCTCTCCGCCTGTCGTTCGGCTGCGAGCGCAACACTCTTCGCCTCGAGCACGTCGAGGGCGCGCTTTAGAATCTCCAGCAATCTCGGGCTGGCACCTATCTGTAGACAGGGGGGCACATACTCTGGATCATAGATGAAGTGTCCGGACCCGTCTCGCCGAATCCGAGCGAGTGGTAGAGACACGTCGTCGTCTCCCACCTCGATGTCTAGTGCCAAGCGGAAGTTCTTGCGTCCCACGCTTACGACCTTCTCGTCCTGTCCCGTCGTGTCGTCAATTACGGGACACTGGTCAGATACGAACCGCACGCCGCCTGCTTCGTCGCCGCTGTCGGCAGAATTCGACTGGCCCGTCCGATAGGGAGGGATCACCAAGAGCACCACGTGGCTGTCCTGGGTCGGAGAAAAAAGAGAGGCGATGTCCCGTGACAGCGGGATAGGATCTGCGTCAGGGAACTGGAAGCCCAATCCGTCCGGCATGATCCCTCGCGCGTGGATCAGCGACACGGAGCCGTTGCGCAGCGCTTCCGAGTCCAGCTCGTATCCAGCAAGCCCATACGGTCTGAGAAAGAGGTGTGACACCGCAAACGCGATGGAGTCCTCGAAGTAGCGAGTCTGCGCCTGGAAATGGTGCTGAGCGAGGTGCATGCCCTCACTCCATACCACCCGAGACAAGGATCTCATTGGTTCTCCAGTCCCCGGTCTAGGCCGCGGCCCCAACGGCCAAACGTTGGCCACAACCGTCCCGATTGGGAGGACGGGGATCGTGTCTTTTGAGCACCCGTATTGGGGAGACGGTTTGCTCAGGTTCCGTGCGATCACTACTATAATGCAGATGGTTCTATTCGGGATCAACTGGCGTGGATATCCTAGGATCTGGAGCGCCCCCAAAAGAGCACCCAAGCTGTCGAGGTCTTACATGCGCAGGTGCAGCTAGCCGGTCATGCTGATTCAGATCAGTAATGCGCGGTTCCAGACGAGGTACAAGCTCGTAAAACAGGTGGCTGACGAGGAAGTCCGAACCTACGAGGCGCGAGACAACAACGATCGCCTCGTTATGGTCCACTTCCTGGGCCCCGCGGCGAGTCCGGCAACCCGGGCACACCTGGCCAGACTGGCTGCGCTCAGGCCGGAGGCTAGGAAAGGACTGGTCGGGGCATTCCAGATCGACGACGACGCCGTTCTGGTAACCGAGTTCCTGCCGCACGCCCGTTCCTTCGACGACTGGTATAGCTCGATAGCGGGTGAGCAGACCATTCCCGATTCACCCGCCTCAGGCACGGGATCGGGAGTCGACGTCGATGGCCCGACCGTACTGATCAAGGCGCAGCAAGCGGATCTCGGCCCGACGCCAACGCCGGAGCCGCCAGTGCAGGACCTGGCCAGGGGTTCTGACGCTAGTGCCGAGGAGCGAGCAGGCGAATTCACCAAGATGTTTCGACCTCTCGAGGGCGATTCCGATGATGCGACGGAAGGGCCCCCAGATGAGGTCGTTTCCAGCTTCGGAGACTCCGCCGAGCCGCCGCCAGCACCAGCAGCTGAGAGGCAAACTCCGCAGCAGCCGCCGAGCAGGCAGCAAGGGGAGTTCACACGCATGTTTGGGGCTCTCGCGGAGGAACCTCCCGCTGAGACACCGACGGACAAGGCGAGGGTGGAAGAACCGGACCCGCCGGGCACGTCGGCACCAGAGGCAGACAAGAGGAGTGACGGATTCACCGAAGTGTTCGGCCCTAGCGAGCGACCTGGCGCTGGTCCAGGGCAATCCCAGACAGTCGTCGAGCCGCCAGACCAAGCCAGCCAAGCGAGCCGGGCCGGAGGGGAACCACGCCCGGATGAAGATCGTCCGGCGGCGCCCCGCATAGTCTGGCGGGATCGTAAGTCAGAAGAAACACCGCCGGAGCCTGAAGAGCCGAAGATCAAGATCCGCTGGAAGCAGGACGAACCGCCCGACGGAGCGGGTGCTGCGCCGCAAGAGCCCGCCAGAGCACCCGAGGCGCCTTCAGATCAACGCCCGGCCCCGCCGCCGAGACCTCCTGGCCAGTTCACTGAGATCTTTGGCAAATCAGTGACGCCAGGCTCGGAGCCGAACGATACGCCAAGCAGCGGCGCAGGAGTGAGCGATCAGGGCATTCTCGAGCATCCGCCGGACACGGATTTTCCGCCATACTTGACGGGACCTCGGAAGTCTGTGAGCGACCAAATCGCGCCTCTCAAGGACAGGGGTTCCAGCGACTACCTACGGGCGCTGAACGCCGATTCACAGGCGAAGCCTCCGCCGGCTGCACCGATCTCAGAGCTGGATCTAAGCCCACCGGTCTATTCTCAGGAGGAAGTGCCTCCACCAATTGCCCCCCCTCCCAAGGCGGCTCCTGGACCCAGCGAGTATACCCAGATGATGTCCGGCCACACGGTCGAGCCCAACCAGATCCAAAGCGAAGCCGTTCCGACCGAGAGTCCTGCGGTGGAGGGTGGGGAGCCGGCTGCCTCCAAGACGCCTACATGGCTGTGGGTTTCGTTGGCTGCAATCGCGCTGGTTGCGCTGCTACTCATCGTGCTGATCGCCCTCACGTAGCACGCCCGAATCGGTCGGGCGCGCGACGGCGGCGGGCCTACGCTCGGTCCGTTGGCAGGATGACAATCAGCTCCAGCAGCGCGTTGGGCAGCTCGGATGGCACGTAGACAGCGATGTTCCGGGCCAAAGAGATGGCATCCCACTCGGCTCCCGAGCGACTGAGCTGGAAGTAGCTGTAGTCCAGCCGCACCGGAAGAGTGCTAGGCGGTCTCTCGACATGCGTCAATTGCAGGCCCTGCAGCGCCTGCTTGATCAGTCCGTCAATTCGGTCTCCAGAGCCGATCTTCACTAGCTGTGGCGCTTTTTTGGCCAGCTCCGTACGGTCCACGTCGGTCTTGAGGGCCAGGTAGAGCTGCGGCGCCGCGAGGTAGCGTTCCTGGTCCAGCGCCGCGGCGAAGACCGAGGGCTGGACGAGCTTTAGCGCGATTGTCTCGCAGCGTGCCGGCACGAC
>JBDHHP010000144.1:0-9900 GCA_039589275.1 Gemmatimonadota bacterium
GCTGGAGCAGCTGACCGGCCGTGTGTATCACGGTGAATACGTGTGTGACTTCACCGTCGCACCGGGCACGGATACGGACAATCCGCGCACGCACCTAACCTTCGGGTACGCGACCCAGGTGGTGATCCTCGATGATGACGGGCGCGTCGATCGCGTCGTTGCCGCCCACGACGTGGGTCGAGCCATTAACCCGCTGCTATGCACGGGACAGATAGAGGGCTCCGTGCATATGGGACTGGGTTACGCGCTGTCGGAGGATCTGCCGTGCACAGGTGGGCATCCCGATTCCCTGTTGCTGCGGGACCTGGGCATTCTTAAGGCCAAGGACACACCGCAGATCGACGTCATTCTGATCGAGGTGCCAGATGAGACCGGCGGTTACGGTGCCAAAGGGGTGGGTGAGATCGGATTGGTACCCACCGCGGGGGCGGTCGCAGCCGCACTCCATTCCTATGACGGCATCCGTCGATTCAGCTTGGTCCAAGGCCCGGCGGGCCTAACCGGAAGAGGTGGCGAGATAGCCGAGCTGGCGCCGATACCGTTCACTGACCTGCTGCGGCGCATGAGGCGCGAGGTCGAGGTGAGTCAGGCGATCTTCGACCTGCCGCTGCGCAAGTGGTTCATGTCGGCGCCGGGGTTCGACTACGGCGCCATTCACTTCAATCGCCGCGCGGCTACGCCGGTCGGTCCCGCTGCGGGCCCCCACACACAACTGGCCCAGAACATCGTGCTCGCCTGGCTGGCGGGCGGCCGCATCATCGAACTCAAGACGGTGCAGACCAACGACCGTCTATCGATACCGCGACCCTGCATCCACATCCCCAACGTCGGTTACAACGTAGAATGGTCGCAGGAACTGCTGGTTGAACAGTCGGCGATGGAGTACGCCAAGGCCGCATACTTGATCGCGGTCCTCGTTGCCACCCGCGGGTTTGGGGCACTCGAGTCTGTACCGGACGCGGGCTTCGACACGGTGTTCGACATCAGTGTCGGGTACGATCTGGATGGCGTGCGCTCGGAAAAGGTGAGCCGCTTCTTGGATGCGCTCGAGCATCCGGAGCCGCTGTACGATGAGTTGCGCGAGCAACTCACCGGCGACCTGAAAGAGTTCAGAGCCGTTCAGCCCGCGAATCCGCTGTCCGATTGCGTCACCTTATCGACGTTCCATGGCTGCCCGGCGGATCAGATCGAGGCGATTACTCGATACCTCCTGGTTGAACGGCGCCTGCACACCATCATCAAGCTGAACCCGACGCTGCTGGGGTTCGAGTCGCTGCGCGACATCCTGCACGATCAACTCGGCTACACGCACCTGGAGCTGCAACGCGAAGCGTTCGACAAGGACCTGCACTACGACGATGGCCTCGCGATCGTACGCAACCTTCGTACGGTGGCGCTGCAGCGTGACTCCATGATCGGTGCCAAGTTCACCAACACGCTGGTGGTGGCGAACGAGAAGCGGTTCTTCCCGACTCAATCGGACCCGTACATGTATCTCTCCGGTCGCCCGCTGCACGTCATTTCCATGAACCTGATGCAGCGGTTCCGCGAGGACCTCGGCTTCGAGTTCCCAGTGTCGTTCTCGGCTGGAATCGATGGGCGCAACTTCGCCAGCGCGGTGGCGTGTGGCATGGTGCCCGTGACGACCTGTACTGACCTGCTGCGGCAGGGCGGCTACGGACGGCTGCCAGCCTACTTGCGTGCGCTCACACGGGAAATGGAGCGTCACGGTGTCACGACACGCGAGGCATTCGTTCTCGCGGCGCTAGGCTGCGGAGCAGCCGCCGCTACCGAGGCACTTGCGTCGCTTGCCAGGCCGGGAGCGCTCAAACACAGTGATCGAGAGAGACTGACCGAAACGGCTACACGGTGTCCCAACGACCTACCCGGCGTAATCAAAGAGATAGCAGTGTCCGCGGGCTTGGACGGCGACGCGGCCGTGCTACAGGCCACCCGCGTGGCTGGCCGCTTGAACGGTCGCGACATAGTGTCCCGCCTCGCGAGCGACCCTCGATACCACGCAACTGCCAACGAGAAGACACCGCGTCGCCTGGACAGCAAACTCGCACTGTACGATTGCATCAATTGTGATCTCTGCATCGCGGCGTGCCCCAATGATGCGATATTTGTGTACCAGGCCACTCCGCGAAATGTACCGACGTCGCAGCTACGGTTTGTGGACGGCTCGGTCCGGGAGGATCCCGGTGAGGGGTTCGGAATAAAGGAGAGCCATCAGCTGGCGGTGGTAGAGGAGGCCTGTAACGAGTGCTCCAACTGTGAAGTGTACTGCCCGGAGCAGGGGGCGCCGTTCGTTGTGAAGGAACGTGTGTTCTTGAACCGCGTGGACTTCGAGCGGTGCCCTGAGCTGGACGGGTTCTGTCGCGATGAACGGGTGCTTCATGCGCGAATCGGCGGCAACACCACTCGGTTGGAGATCGGTGCGAGCCCTGGCACAGCACATTTGTCTGGGCAAGGCTTGTCGCTCGAGGTCACATGGCCTGACTTGGAGATCAAGAGCACGAAGCTCGCCGAGTCGCAAACCACGTTTGACACGGCCGTCTTGTGGCGCATGCGTACGGTTTGGGAAGGGATATTTTGCGGGCGGGAGCCCAACATGGTGAATCCCGAGGGAACCGATGACTGAAACGGTGTTGCTTGGTAACGGCACGGTGTTGACTGGAGCGATCACGGATGCTCCGTACCATCCCGTGGTCGTGGCGGGCGGGGCCGTTGTGTGGCAAGGCGATCGCATCGTAGAGGTCGGCTTGGAGGGCGAACTAAGAAAAGAGTTCCCCGATGCCAGGTACCTCGATGCGCGTGGCGGTATCGTGCTGCCCGGCTTCATCAACCTGCACCATCACTTCTACTCGTATCTGGCGCGCGGCCTCGATCCGGCTGTCGAGACCAACAACTTCACAGAGGTGCTCGATCGGCTTTGGTGGCGTCTCGATCGCGCACTCGACGCAGAAAGCACACGAATATCTGCCGAACTGACGCTGGCGGACTGTGTGAGAGCTGGATGCACAACCGTGTTCGACCACCATGCGTCACCCAACGCGATCGCAGGTAGCCTCGACACGATCGCACATGCCGTCGAGGCCCAGGGCTTGTCAGCGGTGTTGTGCTACGAGGTTACCGACCGGAACGGGCACGCCGGTGCCCTTGCCGGGATCGAGGAGAACCTGCGCTTCATCGAACAGCACAGCAGCGATCCACGCATCCGTGGCATGCTCGGATTACACGCGAGCTTCACGTTGAGCGATGAGACTCTTGCCGTGGTGGCGCAGCGCCGGCCGACAGATGCAGGATGTCATATCCATGTAGCCGAGGACCCGGTCGATGTCCACACCAGTGTCGCGCAGTTTGGCGTCGCTCCGGTTGAGCGACTTCGCGCTCACGGACTACTCGACTCACGCTGCCTGTTAGCGCACTGCATCCACCTGGAGCGAGAGGACTACGAGGCCATTGCCGAACACGGCTGCACGGTGGTACACAATCCGGAGTCGAACGCAAACAACGGTGTGGGGTGCCTCGACGTGCTCGACGTGGCAGAGAGGGGTTGTGTGGTCGGACTCGGAACTGATGGAATGTCGTCCTCGATCCCCAGGTCACTCCGCAGCGCGTTCCTGTCGCATCGTCACCTGCGGAGTGATCCTTCTTCCGGCTTCACGGTCATCCCAGACCTACTATCGAACAACGCGCGTGTCGCGCGCAGGTTCTTCGACGAGCCTGAGCTGGGCGAGCTGACCGCGGGGGCGCCGGCCGACATCGCCGTGCTCGACGTAGCGCCGCCAACTACGCTTGACGCTGACAACGCGTTTGCGCACATGGTGTACGGCATGAGCGAGTTTCCCGTGCGCCACACCGTTGCGCGCGGCAGAGTGCTACTGCAAGACTTCGAGCACCGGGCAATCGATCCCGGCAAGCTCGCCGGCAGGGGTCGGGATCTCACGCCGGAGTTGTGGAATCGCTTTCACGCCCTTTCGTGGGGCACTAGCTTTCTCGGACGCTGAGGCCTAGCGACGACTCAGACAATCGGCACACTATCGGTGGTGGCATGAGCGACACCAGGGATACAAATCGACAACGCGCCGTCGAGACTTGCCGAGAGCGGCGCATTCTCATTCCCACCTTTAGCCAGCTCCGTGACCCGACGACAGTTGACCCGGTCGTCCTTGCCGCCATGCGCGGTGTGAACATGCAGGCTGTACATCCGCTCAATCTGTTTCGCATTACGTGGCACAACGATCCCGCAACGGGCGCTTTCGGTCCCGTGAACGCCGTAGAGTTCCCCAGCGAGGTGACTGGAGTACGGGCACGCATCGTGGGGCTGATAGGCGAGTACTTCCCGACAGGCGCGCATAAAGTGGGCGCGGCCTTCGGATGTTTGGTGCCGCGACTGGTTGGTGGAGAGTTCGATCCCACAGAACACAAAGCCGTCTGGCCGTCTACCGGCAACTACTGTCGCGGAGGTGCCTTCGACAGCGCGCTGCTCGGATGCCACGCGGTGGCCATTCTACCGGAAGAGATGAGCCGAGAGCGGTTCGAATGGCTGGAGTCAGTTGGCGCGGAGATCATCGCCACACCCGGGTCGGAGAGCAACGTGAAGGAGATCTTCGACGCGTGCTGGGAGATCAGGAAGACGCGGCCTGAATGCGTCATCTTCAATCAGTTCGACGAGTTCGGCAACTACCTGTGGCACTACGGGGTGACCGGGCCGGCCGCTCAATCGGTATTCGAGCAAGTTGCGGGTCCGAACGATCGCTTCGCCTCGTGGGTGGGCGCAACGGGGTCGGGCGGCACGCTCGCCGCCGGCGACTACTTGAGGCAGCGCCACCCTCACATCCGGATAACGGCCGCAGAGGCGCTGCAGTGTCCTACCTTGCTGCGCACTGGTTTTGGTGCTCATCGTATCGAGGGGATCGGCGACAAGCACGTTCCTTGGATTCACAATGTCCGCAACACCGACTTCGTCACGGCCATAGACGACGAGGCCACCATGCGACTGCTGCGCCTGTTCAACGAGCCCGCCGGCCACGACCTGCTGCAGCAGCGCGGTGTACCCGGTGAGACGGTGGTTGACCTGCCGTTGCTCGGTATTTCTGCCATCTGCAATCTGCTGTCTGCAGTGAAGACCGCTAAGTACTTCGAGTACGACGAGCACGACGTGCTCATGACTTCGCTTACCGACTCAGTGGATCTCTACGCATCCCGTCTTGGCGAGCTGAATCAAGCGCATGGCTCCTACAATGAAGTGGCGGCTACAACTGACTTCGAGCGCTATCTCCTTGGAGCGACCACCGATCACTTACGGGAGTTGCGCTACGTAGATCGGAAGGCGATCCACAATCTCAAGTACTTCACTTGGGTGGAACAACAGGGAAAGACGGTTGAAGAACTCGACGCGCTGTGGAGCCCGTCGTTCTGGGATGACCTGGCAGACCAACTGCCGGAGTGGGACAAAGAGATCGCGGCCTTCAATTCCGATAGCGGTGTGCTGGATGCGCTGAAGCGCGAGGCTTCAGCTCAGTGAACGAGACAGGTAGAGTCAAGGGATCGCGGTAATCATGAGCAAGACAGAAGAGGATGTTCTGAGAATCGCCGGCGAGCACCAGGAAAGCCTGGTGACTTTCCTGCGCGAGATGATCGCCATTCCGGCGGAGAGCCTGCAAGAGGGCCCGCGGTGCCAACGCGTGCACGACGAGTACGAGCAGGTGGGGCTGGACGAGGTGTTCTTCGACGGGCTCGGCAATGTCATTGCCAAAGTTGGCAACGGCCCGCTCGAGATTCTGATGGACGGCCACATCGACTGTGTGGGAGTGGGCGACCCCGCGGCGTGGGCGTACGATCCGTTCCAGGGCAAGTATGAGAACGGCAAGGTGTACGGCAGAGGTGCGGTGGATGAGCTTCCGGCCATCGCCTGCATGGCATATGCGGCGAAGATCATGCAGCAACACGGTCTACTCAAGGGCGTCACCCTGTATCTGTCTGCCAGCGTGATGGAGGAGGACTGCGACGGCTATTGCCTGCTACACCTGATCGAGCAGGAGGGAATTCGTCCTCACGCCGTTGTACTCGGCGAGCCCACCGATCTGAACGTGTACCGCGGCCACCGCGGGCGCGTCGAGATCGCAATCGACACTAAGGGGGTCTCCGCCCACGCTGCTCACAGTGAGCGCGGCGTGAACGCCCTTTACAGCATGGCGCCCATCATTTCAGATATCGCAGAGTTGAACGAACGCTTGCCCGAGGATCCGTTCCTGGGCAAGGGATCGGTGGTGGTCTCCTCGATCGATTGCACGACGCCATCGTTGAACGCGGTTCCCGACAGCGCACGTATCTACTTGGATAGACGTATGACAGCCGGGGAGACGGTTGAAAGCGCCCTGGACCAGCTGCGCGACCTGCCCCACATCGGTGAGGCGACGATAGAGGTGCTGCAGTATGAAGCTACGAGTTGGCGCGGTGCCGCTGCGCAACAGCAGAAGTACTTCCCGACCTGGGTGACCCCGGAGGAGCATCCTCTGGTGCAGGGTGTGGCCGAAGCTGTCACTACGGCGCTGGGCCAAAGACCCGATATCTCGCGTTGGTCGTTCTCAACCAACGGCGTTGCCAGCATGGGCCGGCTGGGCATTCCTACAGTGGGCTTCGCGCCAGGGCTCGAGGAGCTGGCGCATACCACGGACGAGTGGATTGCGGTGGAAGACCTGGTGCGGGCGACGGCGGTGTATAGCCTGATCCCTGCGTTCTTGGCGCAGCGAAGCGACGAGCTGTTACAGTCCGGCACGGCGTTTGGGGGATAGACGATGAGCACCGGCTTGAAGGGCAAAGACCTCATCACCACGCAGGATTGGACCACGGGTCAGCTCGAGACACTGTTCGCATTGGCTACCGAGTTGAAACAGAAGAAGGCCTTAGGTGTGGCCACGCCACTGCTACCTGCCAAAACGCTGTACATGATCTTCTTCGATGCTTCGACCCGCACCCGGAACTCGTTCGAAACCGGCATGACTCAACTCGGGGGCCACGCTGTCTATCTGTCACCCGACAAGATGCAGATCAGCCACGGCGAGAACGCTCGCGATACGGCCAACGTGCTCTCGCGCTACGGGGACGGCATCGCCATCCGTCACTGCGCCTATGGAGAAGGAAACGCCTACCTGAATGACGTTGCGCAACACGCAAGCGTACCGCTGATGAACATGCAGTGCGACGTGTACCATCCGTGCCAGATACTGGCTGACTACATGACTCTGCGTGAGAGGTTCGGCGATACTCGCGGACTCAAGCTAGGCGTCGCCTGGACCAGTGCGCCCAACTACGTGCGTCCAGTATCAGTGCCGCAAAGCCTGATTCTTCTCATGCCACGGTTCGGAATAGACGTGACGTTGGCATATCCCCGCGAGTTCAAGCTGACGCCTGAGATTGAGCAGCAGGCGAGTGCGAACGCGCGCGAGGCGGGTGTCCGGTTTGAGATCAGCCATGACTTCGCAGACGCGTTCCACGATGCCGACGCCGTGATCCCCAAGTCGTGGGGACCTCTCGTTACCACACAGGACTTCGCGGAAGGTCTTCAGTTGATTGAGAAGTACCCCGATTGGCGCTGCGACAAGGAACGCATGGCGCTCTGCAAAGAGCACGCGGTCTACATGCATCCGCTTCCCGCCGATCGCGGGCGCGAGGTGACAGATGAGGTCATCGATGGGCCGCAGTCGGTGGTGTACGATGAGGCGGAGAATCGGCTGCATGCACAGAAAGCGCTGATGGCGCTCACGATGTAGCGGCTCTCGATTCGGATGCCCCTGTCCACCTTTCAATTTCGCTGCACCGAGTGTTGCGCTGCGTACCCAGAACGCGGTGGTCTCTTGGTGTGTCCTGACTGCTCCGGCAAACAGGATCCCGGTGCGCCGACCAGGGGCGTTTTGGAGGTCGAATTCGAGAGCCTGCCGAACGAGTGGCCCGATGCACCGGCCTGGTCCGCGGAGTTCCTGCTGTCGTTCCTCCCGATTCCCGACCGCGCGTACTTGCCTCCGTTGCCCGTGGGTGGAACGCCGCTGATCGAAGCTCCCGCGCTGAGAGACGAGCTGCGGATGCCGCGGCTCTGGATCAAGGACGACACGCGCAATCCCAGCGGATCAACCAAAGACAGAGCGTCACTGCTCGTAGTGGCCAAGGCGCGCGAGTACGGTTTTGCAACGGTAGCGACGGCGTCAACCGGCAACGCCGCGACCGCGTTGGCCGCGGTAGCAGCGGCGGCCGGCATCCGAGCCGTGGTGTTTGTGCCCGCGAATGCCCCCGAAGCGAAGCTGATCCAGATGTTGAGTTATGGTGCCGACGTGGTGCGCATCGATGGATCCTACGACGAGGCGTTCGATCTTTGCCTCGCGGCATGCGAACGGTTGGGGTGGTACAATCGTAACACTGCGCTCAACCCGTTCACGATCGAGGGAAAAAAGACCGTGGCCCTCGAAATCGCTGCAGATATGGCTCCTGCAGCCCCGGACGCGGTAGTGGTACCGACGGGAGACGGCGTGATTCTCGCAGGGATCGCAAAGGGCTTTCGTGATCTATCTGGGTGTGGTTTGCTCGATCGCATCCCGCGTCTCATTGCCGTGCAACCTGAGGGATCGGCAGCCATCGTGAATGCGCTGCGCGATAACGCAGACACCATCACTGCCGTTCGCGATGCACACAGCGTTGCAGACAGCCTCACCGTGCAGGCGCCACGCAACGCGATTCTCTGCCTGCGAGCAATACGATCATCCGGCGGGGGAGGTGTGACAGTTGGTGACCAGGATATCATAGCAGCGATCTCGCAGCTGGCTCGCTCAAGTGGAGTGTTCGCCGAACCCGCGGGGGCGGCGGCGCTGGCGGGACTTGCTGCAGCGCTGTCTCAGGGTCTGGTGGAACGCGGCGAGCAAGTCGTGCTGCTCGTCACCGGCACGGGCCTCAAAGACATTCCAGGAGCAACCGCCGGCGTGCAAGTGCCGTCACCGATTCCTCCCTCCATCGAATCAGTCATCGAGCACCTAGCTGTCAATCGCTGAGCAGTTGCCGCAGCACGTTCCGTGTCACCAGTCGTCGGTATGCGGCTGTCGAGCGGACGTCGTCAATGGGACGGATGTCTCGGTCAATGGCGGCGACCGCTCCATCTAAATCGCCGCGCTCGAGAGCTGCTTCGGTGATTGGGGCGCGCAGAGGTACCTCGGCCACGGAGCCGACCGCCACGCACGCCGGCTCCAGGCTCACCGCCATCACGACCTTGGAGATCGCCTGCGCCTGACGGGTGCCGACCTTGCGGAACTTTATGCTGCGGCCGTCACGTGGAAACTGAATGGCCACTATCAGCTCATCCGGCTCTAACGCGGTGTTGCGATATCCGAGGAAGAACTCCGACGTGGGGATAGCGCGTCTGCTGGTCACGATCACCGCGTCGGCTGCCAGCATGACCGGAAGCGCGTCACCCGCCGGGGAAGCTGTGCCGAGGTTTCCGCCCAGAGTGCCGCGATTCTGGATCTGCGCCGCACCGATAGTCCGTGCCGCCTCTGCAAGAGCAGGCACGTAGCGATTCACCAGCGATGATCTGATGATGTGAGTGTAGGACTCCGCCGCACCCACCTCGATTGCGCCATCGACTTCCCTGACACCCTTGAGTTCAGGGAGCGACCAGACATCCAGCAGCGCGGCGGGGCTGATCTGACGCGCGTGGAGCAGCACCAAGAGGTCCGTACCGCCCGCAACGGGACGGCAGTCGCTCGTCGTCACCAGCAGGTCGAGGGCTTCGGCGAGCGACCGTGGCTTCAGGAAGCGTGGGTACGACACGCTTGAATCGCCTCGATGATCTTGGTATAGCCGGTGCAGCGACACAGATTGCCGCCGATTGCCGTACGCACGTCTTGC
>JBDHHP010000145.1:0-9568 GCA_039589275.1 Gemmatimonadota bacterium
AGTGAGCTTCGCTGCGATGTCGATCTCTTGTACGAAGCGATCAGGGCCAAGGGCTGCGGCAAGTTCAGGACGTAGCACCTTCACTGCCACCTTGCGGTGAAGCTTCAGGTCATCCGCAAGGTAGACGGTAGCCATGCCCCCACTACCGAGTTCTCGCTCGATGGTGTAGCGGTCAGACAGCGCAGCTTTCAAGCGTTCCAACACGTCAGCCACAGGGACGGCTCCCGATTGGCGACTGGACTAACCTACGGTTTGGGGCTGTTGACGGCCAGATTGGCCTGTGAGAACAACGAAAAGGCCGAGCGGGTTCCGGCCTGTTTGCGGCGACACGAACCCGAGTCCTATCTTTTACTCGAAGCCATGTTGAGGAGACCTAAACAGGGGGTCACGATGTCGCAAGACGAACTGGCTGCATTCAAGAAGAAGCTTGCTGAGAGTGAGACATTGAGAAGCGAGTTCGTACGGTTTGCAGCGGAGAAGATCGGACTCGACGCGGATGCGTTGGATGACTCTGAGTTGGACGAAGTGGCTGGCGGTTTTGGTCTACCATTGCCGAGGCAGGAAGCGTCAGCCGTGAACGAGTTGAGCGATTTGAATGGGTCGGCTGCCTCAGCCTTTGCCAAGCAAGCCTCTGCAGCGGGCTATGCAGATGTTGACGCTGCAAGCCTCCTCACGGAGTTTATGAAGCTCCAACAGAACGGATAATCGGAAAAGGCCGAGCCAAGCGGCCCGGCCTGTGTCTCGCAGGACGGACGGCTGCACTACGTTTGGATCTCCTCCTCCTCCTCCTCTTCGCGGCTCGCCAACGGCTTAACGATCTTCTTCACCACTCGCTGCATAGCCCCTCCGGCCACGTCATCAAGCTGTTTGTCATTCACCTCTCCCTCTTCCGGCTTCTTCTTTTCGTCAGTCATGGTACCCTCCTTGTGACGGCTACCGCTAAGATGTGGCTTGGCCAGCCAGGCTGCAACGCTCATCGGGTACTCATAGCCCAAAGCAGAATCGGCAATTGTCTCAGGGCGCTGTGTTTGTGTTAAGGGCTAAGGAAAAGCACGTGAAGCAAATAACGATCACACTCCCTGTCCGACCCCGTTCAGAATGTTTTCACAGCTCCTTCATGGGCGCAATTCACCATTCTCATGTTGCGTTCATACAACTCTTGCAGTCCACCTACACAAGCCGCAGCTTGGGGCGACGCAAGTTTCTGTCGGTGGCCCTCCCGGCCCCGCCGCTGGAGCGACGCCCTCCATCTGGACGCCCACCAACGACGAGACTGCTGGACCGCCGACGGATTACGTAGCTCCCGATTCGGAGGCACATGTGCGTGCTCACGCCCTCCTCGCCGTTCTCGTCCTCGCGCCGCTCAGCAACGCGCTCGCACAAGGACCCCTTGAACCCCGTGCCCGGCCACCCTCCAGCATCGCAATCCAAAGCGGATTGATGCTTCCCCTCGCCTCCGTGACCCGGTTGGACCCAAGTCCAGTTGTGCCCTCGCAAGCGGGCAACGCTGTATGGACTGGCGTAAAGATTGGCGCAGGAGTTGGCGCAGGAGTTGGCGCAGTCACCGGGCTGGTGATGATGCTCATCGGCACAGAGTGCGATCTGGGCGGTTGCCCAGACGACTGGACTGATGAACAGAGAGCGAGTGCAGGAGCCATAATCCTTTTCCCCACCGTGGCCGGGGCCGTAGTAGGGTTTCTCGTCGGTGGGATAGTCGGGATAGCATCAGGTAGTGACAGTCAGGCTGACGCCCCTCCGGACCGGCTCCGTTTGAGCTTCGTCCCCCAACGCGACGCCCGGTTCGCACTCGGGGTGTCGGTGAGTTTCTAGCGGTCAGTTTCGTCAACCAGCCCCGGGCGTCACGCCACAGTAGGACGCACGCCCGACGACGAGACCGCTGGACCATCAACGGAAAGCAATGAGAATACCAAGGAGGTGTCCATGCGCTCCGTCTTATGTTTCCTGACAGCACTGCCTTTTTGTTTCTGCCTCATTGCCTGCGGTGGTGAGACGACAGAGCCACCTCCGCCGACACCGAGCGTAGCCTCCGTCCAAGTCACGCCTGCATCAGGGACACTTGTCTCGCTCGGGGAAACGCTGCAACTCAGCGCGACTGCCCGCGACGCGAGCGGGAATGCGATTACCGGCAAGACGTTTACGTGGTCGTCGTCCGACGCGAATGTTGCGACGGTGAACCCCAGCGGGCTCGTGACCGCCGTGGCAAACGGGTCAGTGACCATCACGGCGAGCACCGACGGTGTCAACGGAACCGCAGCGGTCGATGTTGACATAGTCTTCGCCGTCAACAGTGCCGACGATATTGACGACGCCATGTGCGACGTGACCCACTGTAGCTTCCGGGAGGCGTTGAATGCCGCTAACGCCAATCCGGGTATCGACATGATCGGATTCAGCATCCCCGGTGCGGGCCCACACACTATCCGGCCGGCCTCAGCCCTCCCGACCATCACCGACCCGGTGGTCATTGATGGCACCACTGAACCCGACTTCGCTGGTACCCCGATTGTCGAGTTGGACGGATCCAGTGCCGGCAGCGTGCAAGGCTTGGACATCACCGCCGCAAACAGCACGATACGGGGCCTGGTGATCAATCGGTTCGAGCGCAATGGCGTGCAGATCACGGGGGCCGGCGCCACAGGCAACGTGGTGGAAGGCAACTTCATCGGGACGAATGTCGCCGGCACGGCTGCACTCGGTAATGGGGTGCACGGTGTGTCCATCGTGGGTGCGCCCGGCAACATTGTCGGAGGAACGACAAGCGCGGCACGCAATATCATCTCGGCCAACGCCATCCATGGAGTCGGGATGATTGACGCCAGCGCGACAGGCAATGTGGTGCAAGGCAACTATATCGGCACGGACGTCACCGGTACTTCGGACCTGGGAAACGGCGGCAACGGCGTGAATCTGGACAAGGCGCCAGCCAACACGGTCGGCGGGACGACGCCGGAGGCGCACAATGTGATCTCGGGCAACGATGTACACGGTGTGGGCATCTTCCTTCCCGGCGCCTCCGGCAACGTCGTCCAAGGCAACTTCATCGGCACTGATGCAAACGGCACGGCGGACCTTGGGAACACGCAGAACGGCGTCAACATATCCGGGGCGCCAGACAACTCGGTCGGCGGGACGACAACCGGAGCGCGCAATGTCATCTCGGGTAACGATGTACACGGTGTAGGCATCTTCCTTCCCGGCGCCTCCGGTAACGTCGTCCAAGGCAACTTCATCGGCACTGACATCACTGGTAGCGTAGACGTGGGCAACGCCGGGAGCGGTGTGACTCTTTCGGACGCAACAACCAACACGGTCGGCGGGGATACAACCACAGCGCGCAATGTCATCTCCGGCAACTGGGATGGTGTGGTGATCATGGGTGTCGCGGCGACGGGCAACAGGGTAGTGGGCAATTACATCGGCACCGACCTCACCGGGAGCGTGGTGCTGCCCAACACGGGTGTTGCGGGAGTCCACATCGACGGCGCGCCCGACAACGAAATCGGCGGAACCCTCGTGGAGGAACGAAATATCATCTCAGGGAACGGAGACGGGATCTTCGTTAGCGGTGGCAATGCAACCGGGAATCTGATTCGGGGCAATTACATTGGCACCGACGCCGCGGGTACCGTTGCCCTTGGCAATGATGGTCAGGGCGTGTTCATAAGCGCGCCCGGCAACACGATTGGTGGGACCACCTCGGGCGCTGGAAATGTGATATCTGGCAATGCCGAGGCGGGCATACGTATAAGCGATGTGGGTGCCACGGGGAACGTGGTTGAGGGCAACTACATCGGGACGGATGCCGGCGGCAGCGTCAAGTTGGGGAATGGCTTTGGCATGAGCCTGAGCCAGGCACTGAACACGGTGGGCGGAACCATTGCGGAGGCCCGCAACGTCATTTCCGGCAATGGGATCGGCATAGTGATCGAGGGGAGCGACGCCGCCAACAACGTGATTCAGGGAAACTACATCGGGACCGATGCGGCCGGCAGCGCTGATCTGGGTAACGACCAGCACGGCATCAACATCCACACAAACGCGTCAAATAACACGATCGGCGGTACCGACATCGGGGCGGGGAACACCGTCGCGTTCAATGGAGGTGATGGCGTCAGTGTCGCGACCGGCACCGGAAACCAGGTCCTCTCCAACATGATCTTCTCGAACACCGGTCTTGGCATCGACCTCGGCGGAGACGGCATCACCGACAACGACGCGGGAGACGGCGACACCGGCGCCAACAACCTCCAGAACTTCCCAGTGTTGGCTTCGGGGATCAGTGGCGGTGGCAGCATTACTATTCTGGGGGACCTCAACAGCGCGGCCAACACCGACTTCAGCCTTGAATTCTTCGCCAACAGCGCCTGCGATCCATCGGGTAACGGCCAGGGCGAAACGTTCCTCGGCTCGACGGTGGAGACAACCGACGGCAGCGGCAACGCGAGCTTCACGGCCACCTTCACGGCAACGGTTGCCGTGGGGCAGTTCATTACGGTTACAGCCACCGACCCGAACAACAACACCTCCGAGTTCTCACAATGCATGACGGTTACCGGCTAGACGGATACCGGCCGGCGGTCGGAACGTAACGGCAGGTATGAATGTCGCGCTGGTAGGTGGCATGGATTAGCGCTCCCCGTAAGCCTGATACCCAGCTCCCGAGCGTCCAGCGGCGTTCGGGGCCTTCTACTTTGTGTCAGCCTTGCAGCCGAGCGTACCTCGCCTCATTATCGACATTGCAGCGCCATCGGTGGTGGCCTTCGTGGCCCCGCCGCCGTAGTAGACACCGTAGTAGACGCCGTTGTAGACGCCGCAGTAGACGCCCGCCCGACGACGAGATCGCAGGACCACCATTCGTTGGCAGAGAACCGTTGCGAACGGAGGTGACTCATGGTGCGAGGATCGCTCGCGCTCATCGTGGTACCACTAGTCCTTGTGGGTTGCCGGGATGGGCCTACCGGGATAGGGAATCACATCGGTCTCATCGGGGAGCAAGGTACCCACCCGGGACACCATGTGGCGAGAGTACGATCTGCCACAACTGATTCTTACGCGCTCGGAACGAGCCTGCGCAGGATAGGAGGTAGTACGTCCACATCCGATAGAAGCGCTCGTCATACCGGTGTTTGAGGTCTGGCCAGTGCTGTTTGAAATTGCGACGCCACTGGATCAGTGTCTTGTCGTAGTCCGCTCCGAAACTGTGCCAATCTTCGATCACGAACTTTCCTTCAATCGCAGTACAGATCTGCTTTGCAGACGGCACCGCGGAGTCGGGAAAGATGTACCGGTCGGTCCAGGGGTCGGTCTTGGTCACGGAGCGGTAACTACCGATGGTGTGCAGCAGGAAGAGCCCATCGTCCACAAGGTGGTCGCGGACGATACGCATGAACGCATCGTGGTTCTTGTACCCGACATGCTCGACCATCCCAAGGGACAACACACGATCAAACTCCCCAGCCAGGTCACGGTAGTCCTGGAGACGGATCTCGACGTCGAGCCCGTCGCAGAGTTCCTGCGCGTACTTCACCTGCTCCGCAGAAACGGTGATGCCGAGTACCGTAACCTTGTAGCGCTCAGCAGCGAACTTCGCCGCTCCTCCCCAACCGCAACCCACGTCGAGAACCCGCATCCCCGCCTGTAGCCCGAGCTTGCGACACAC
Source organism: Gemmatimonadota bacterium (assembly GCA_039589275.1). GTDB lineage: Bacteria > Gemmatimonadota > Gemmatimonadetes > Gemmatimonadales > GWC2-71-9. Next base: position 5,681 of record JBDHHP010000145.1, read on the forward strand.
CAGGTCCAACTTGGCTTCTTGAGCATCGCCCAGTGTGGTTGCGTCCTTCCAGTACGCGCAGCTGTAGATCATGCGCTCATCGAGCATACCTTGAAAAAGGTCGTTGCCGATGTCGTAGTGGCGTGGCCCGATGCGAAACGCCAGAGTCGGTTTCTGCAGGTTGACCAGTTTTGCCTTGGCGATGCGCAGTGCGTCCCCCAACGGCTTCACCTTCGTGTCCAGCCTGGCTCTCACGACTCGGTAGAAGAACTCGTCCAGTCTCTCGCAATCCCACCAGCCATCCATGTACGCCTCTCCCAATCCCAGAGCTCCTTGCGCCATCGCTCGTGGGTAGAGCCGCTCGTTGTGCACCTGTATGTCCCACGGTCGGTCTCCGTCTATCACAATGTCTGCAAGCGTCAGTAGTTCTTCGACTCGGTTGCGGATCGTGTCGCGTGGCATGAGCTATCCCTCCGTGTCCGGCCTGACGGCACACCAATCGTTGATGAAGCTGGGATCACTCCCCCGCAGCGATGTGGCACTCATGCACCTAGGGCCAGCGCCCTGGTCCTGGCAGGAAAAGTAGAGAAAGCGATCCTCCCGGCTTGCGTGGAACGGGATGCGTCGCCACGATGGGCCGTGATCGGCAAGTAGAGCTTTGAGACACTGCAACAGGTCAGCCGTGGACAGGCTCCCTGTGGTCCGCAGCCTAAACTACGGCTTGGATCTGGTGCCGGCCAGATTGGTGTTGAGCACAACGCCCGGCGCTGATGCGGACCGGCCCTGGCGCGCGAATCGCACCACAGTGTCACAAGGGCAAGGCTGAGCCCGACAGCCCGACCGTGTCTTGCGGACCCGCATCTTTGGCTGCAAGCTATCCTGTCGCCCGCTAGATACCATGACTCGCCCAATTGCGGTGGCAGCCGGTGGCACGCAATTGACGTTCAATTGACGCCCCTGGAATAGATACTGCCCGACAATTGAAGTACGCCGGTGGCCTTAGTGGCCCCGCCGCCGTAGTAGACGCCGTTGCTGGACGCCGTATCAGACGCCCCGTAGGACGCCCGCCCGACGACGAGACCCAGACCGCCGACGGTATCGCAAACGTGGGAGGTGTCGCCATGCGTGCCGTCGTCAACTGCTTCCCAGCCTTGTTCCTTCTGCTGCCGTGTTCAGCCGCATGGGGCCAGGACTCACTTGCTCTTGAAGCAGGCAACCGAGTGCGGTGCTGCTCTGGCTCTTACGGGTCCGGGCGCTGTCACCACGGGCGCATCACTGGAACCGTGACCTCATGGGAAGCCGATGGGCCGTTGATGCTTCAGGCGGACGCCGGAAGCCTCACTGTACCACGGGATTCACTGGCCCGACTAGAGGTGAGTCGCGGATTCAAGCGACAGTGGGTGAAGGGAGCGGTGGCCGGTGGGATCATCGGACTCGCCGGAGGAACGGCCGCTGCAGTGATTGAGGGATGGCCCTTCGAAACAGTAGGGGATTGTGCAGATAGGCTGCCGGATGAGCAACTTGCGTGCAACTTGGCATTCGTTGGCTGGAGGGTCGGTTTGGGAGCGGCGGTTGGAGCGACCTTGGGAGCGTTCGCTGGTTCGGCCTTCAAGACTGAACGCTGGGAGGAGGTCCCGCTCGACCGGTTGCGCGTGCGCCTCACGCCGCAACGTGATGGACGGTTTGCGCTGGGCCTGTCTGTCAGCTTCTAGCTGATATCGTCTGTCACTTACCCCAGGCGTCTCGCGGCGCTCGGGGCTTTGCCTTGCGGCCCTGTGTACGGCGCCACGTAATCGCGTGTCGCCCTCACTGAACTGACAGTAAACGCCGGTGGCCTTCGTGGCCCCGCCGCCGTAGTAGACGCCGTAGCTGGACGCCGTACCAGACGCCGTAGTAGGACGCCGCAGTAGACGCCACAGTAGGACGCCCGCCCGACGACGAGACCGTGAGGTCGTTACCACAATTGCTGCACTCACCAAGGAGGGCTACATGGTTTCAAGAGCCAGGGTTCATGTTCTGGTCGGCGCAGTGTTGTTGGCACCGACCCTGCTAGCTGCACAAGGTCGGCCAGTGGAATTAGGCTTCGACGGTGGATTGAGCATCTCGTTCAACGGGAGCACCACAACGTCGTTCACGGTCCCGTTTCAATCATTCCGAGCCGGGTTCTTCACCTCCGACAACGTGTCCCTTGAACCAGCCTTATCACTCAACTACTGGAAGACTGCAGACAGGGACGCGATTGCCACAATCGGCTTGGAGTTTGCTGCGTTGGTTCACTTCAGTCCTGACCGGAGTAGGTCGCAGCCGTACTTCCGACCACTCGCCGGGCTGTCATTCGTCACCGCCGGCGGTGAAAGCGCCTCTCAATTCCGTGTAGGCGGTGGTTTCGGAGTGAGACTGCCGGTTGCGAACCAGCTTGCGGTGCGGCTCGAAGGTGGATTCCAACACTCATTTGAGAACGATGACTTCGCTGGAGTCTCCGCCCTCACCGCGAGTGTTGGTCTTTCATTTCTCACGCGGTAGGCGCCAGAAGTTCTTGGAATCCATGTGTAGTTACGTGCGCCTGGTTATTGAGCGAACACGAATCCTCCCCGGGCGTCTCGCGGCGCTCGGGGCTTTGTCTTGCGGCTCTGTGTACCTTGCGACATAATCGGCTGTCGCCCTCACTGAACTGACAGTAAACGCCGGTGGCCGTCGTGGCCCCGCCGCCGTAGTAGACGCCGTAGCTGGACGCCGTATAAGACGCCGCAGTAGACGCCACAGCAGGACGCCCGCCCCGACGACGAGACCACCAAGTCACCACGAGTCGCATGGCCAGGAGGTCCCATGACTCGTCCCTGGTACATAGCTATCGCCATGGTTCTCTGCGTGCACGTCGCGCTCGCCTGCAATCAAACACCAACAACGCCCATCTCTGGTCCGTCTGGCCCGCTGGCCTTGCACGACGACGTGCTAGACAGCCTGGGGGCGGTCGTGCAGCAGTTAGTTGGGGAGGCAACGTGCAACGACGTTGGTGAATGTCGCTTAATCGGATTCGGCGCCAAGCCCTGTGGCGGCCCGGCGGGACATCTTGTCTACTCGATTGTGACGACGGACTCCGTACAGCTTGCCAACACGGTCGAGCAGTACAACGCGCGCCAGGAGGAACTGAACCGGAAACTTGGCCTCATTTCAGATTGTGCATTGGTGGAACCGCCTGCATTGGCCTGTATCGACTCCCGCTGCACCCCAATCTATCAGGGTACCAGATGACAAACTTGGGTTGTCGTGGCCCCGCCGCCGCTGTAGGACGCCGCAGTAGACGCCACAGTAGGACGCCCGGCCGACGACGAGACCGGAGATCACCGACGCTAACACAGGAGCCTCACTCGGGAGCGCGCCTTATGCGCAGGACAGCTTTCGCACCGAGCATCTGTCTACTGCTTTGCGCCTGTGGCAGTGAAGAAGACTGCTGCGCGCCGCCGCCAACTGTCACCTCAGTCATCGTGACCCCGGCCAGCCCATGATACGGAATGGGAGCGCCTTCGAGCTAGTTGTTAGGTGTTCGTCAGAGGAAAACGCCCCATGATCCAAAAGAGGGCCCCGAAGTCCAGCCGCAGATATTTTCAGCGTTTGCCACCAGGACAAAGGGCCGGTCTCCCGGCCCTCGGGTGAGCCATTGTGGGTCCGGCTACCTCCACACAGCTTTCGGTTTGGCATGCTCATTGAGGTACCGATGAGAGAACAATCCAATACTCCCGTCCCATTCTCTCCTGAGGAGGTCCGGTGTATCCGGGAGGTCCTGAGCACCTCGGCCAAACACCCTACGTGCCCGCTGTGTGACGGCAAGCTCAAGATCACTGGACCAGAGGGCGGCGGCTCCGCCATGCCCACGGTCTGGCGTGTGGAGTGTCCGCCCTGCAACCGAGC
>JBDHHP010000146.1:0-9499 GCA_039589275.1 Gemmatimonadota bacterium
CGCAATCTCACCCGAGAGGCCAAACTCACGGTAATCGTCGTCCACCACGAGGACGTGACCCGTGCGCCCAGCCGAGCCGATCACAGTCTCGACATCGAACGGCCGCAGACTGCGTAAGTCGATGACCTCGCAGCCTATCCCCTGGCCCTCGAGGTCGCTCACCGCTTCGAAAGCCCGGTGCACGCCGACCCCAAGTGACACGAGAGTGACATCGTCGCCATGTCGCCGGACGACCGCACTGCCAAACGGAACCCTCGACTGCAAGTCGACATCGCCGCGTGCTCCTGTGGCGGGCACATCATAGCTCACGGTGGTTCGCCCGCCACTTCCAAGAAACCGGAGCCATTCCGCCGATAGTAGCTTGGGCTCGAACAGCACCACGGGACCGTCATGTGACAACGCCGTGCTCGTAAGGCCGAACGCATCGGCGGGCGTGGAAGGAACCACTACCGTGAGACCCGGAATCCCCGCAACCATTCCCCAAAGTGTCTGCCCATGCTGGCCGCCGTCGCCGTATCCGCCACCGCACGGCGCTCTCACCAGGACCGGGCAGCGCCACTTGCCGCCGGAGAACGCTTCCACCTTGGCCATGTGATTGAGCACCGCGTCCAGCGCCACAGCCATGAAGTCGATCATGTAGAGTTCCACGACGGGACGAAGACCGGCCATCGCCGCACCGGTGGCTGCGCCGAAAAATGCCGCTTCACTGATTGGTGCTGCCATCACGCGCTCCGGCCCGAAGCGAGCGAACAGCGCGGATCGCAGCAGCGGTACATCCTCACCGATCAACACGATCGTATCGTCCGCTGCCATTGCGCGCCCGATTGCCTCATCGATTGCCGCTCCGAATGTCATCTCAGGCATCGTGCGGCTGCTCCGATCCGGTCGCGGCTAGGACAGCCGCCTCCATCTCCTGCGCCACTTCCGCCTCGATTCGCTCGAGCGCATCCGGATGACGCCGTTTCACGGTTTCACGCGCCGTTCGCAACGGATCGCCTCGTGAATCCCGAGTCGCGACATTTCTCGCCTTGGCCATGATGCTCAACATCGCGGTGGCGCTAGCAAACCGTTTGGCAATGCCCGCTCCAGTGCGCGTGAGCGCCGCTCTCGTGACACTGGTCAGTGTTGCTCGCCCCTCACCCAAGGGATCCTTCGCCTGCCTGAGCAGCGGATCGCCCAGGAAGTGGCCGTCTAGCCGTGGGCAGCCAGTGTAAAGGAAGCACGGTGTCGATTTGCGACGCATCCGTGCGATCAAGCCACCGGCGACTTCGTACACTGCTTCGACATCGGATCCGTCTACCTTATCGATAACGAGGCCGAACGACGCGGCGCGCTGCGACAATTCTCCGCCGCTCACCGCACCAGTTTTCGTGGTTATGGCCCAACCGTTGTCGATACAGACGATCAACAAAGGGAGTGACCACACGGTCGCGAGGTTCAATGTCTCGAGCGCCATGCCCTGGTTCATAGCACCGTCACCGGTGAACGAAACGGCAATCGCACCGGGCCGGAGCCGATCGGCGGCGAGCGCGAACCCGGCACCGACAGGAAGCGACGCGCCGACTATACCGGAGGAGGTGGCCAGATGATCCTTGGACATGAGGTGCATGTGGCCCGCCATCCCGCCCGCGAGCCCGTCTGCGCAACCGAGCATCTCGCGTAGAATGGGCACGAGCGGCACGCCCCGAACCACGAGCGCGGGTGAGCAGCGGTGCGCGAGCGAGAGACCGTCACCATCTCTGAGATGCGTTACTACGCCCGCAGCAACCGCTTCTTCGCCAGTGCCGAGGTGCATCTCGCCCGAGATCAAGCCACTCGCCCACAGCTCGGCGACAACCGATTCGAGTGAGCGGGCGCGCAGCATCTGGTGGTAGAGATGGGTTAGATCCATTTACGTGCTCACCGATGACCGTGGCAAGCCTGACGGCTCATAGAAGAAGATGCGGACCTGAGCAAGGGGCTGTCCAGCCATGGGATAGCGGCTTATCGGCTGCAGCGGCAACGCGTCCGCGAGGATCTGATCCACCTCGCGTCGTATCGGTTACCACTACGACACTCGACTATCCAACGTCAAGAAAAGCTCAACTGCACGTATTTGCGAGGTACCGACTTGAGCCGGGTCGCTAACCTACTTAGTATTACAAGTAGGAGTAAGAATGAGGTTTACAGACATGAAGATCACGACCAAGGGCCAAGTCACCATTCCCGCTGGAATCAGGGACGAGCTAGGACTGTTGCCCTATACCGAGGTGGAGTTCGAAGTAAAGGGTAATGCGGTGCTGTTGAGAAAGGTCGGCCAAAACCGTCGCAGGGGACGCCGCCTAGTTGACCATCTGCGTGGCCGCGGTGACGTGCGCATGTCCACGGACGAGATCCTGATGCTCACCAGGGGACGACGGTGACAGCTGTGCTGGTAGACAGCAGCGTTCTCCTAGACGTGCTGACGGAGGACGCGGAGTGGTTCCAGTGGTCTGCGGAGGCGCTCGAGACACAAGCGGAGTCGAGCGTGTTGGCCATCAATCCAATCATCTATGCGGAGGTTTCGATTCGGTTCAAGAGAATCGAAGACATGGAGGACGCTCTTCCTCCGGATCTGTTTCAGCGAGCGCATCTTCCGTGGGAAGCTGCGTTCTTGGCGGGCAAGTGCTTCGTCCGCTACCGCAGGAAGGGTGGCGTGAGACGCTCACCGCTGCCGGACTTCTACATCGGTGCGCACGCCGCAGTGTGCGGTTGGAAGCTCCTCACGAGGGATGCGGGGCCGTACAAAACCTACTTTCCAAGCCTCGCTTTAGTGTCGCCGTAACAAACGGTTCTACTCCACGAACCCACATCAGCCTCTGAGCCGGAGTCGCAACACGCTCGGCCGATCCCGCAACACGAGATCGACGACCACGGGCCTATGATCTGATGCGACCGGCTCCGTGATCAGCCACTGTCCTACCACCACGAATCGGTCGGACGGCTGGAAGAGCACGAAGTCGATCTCTCTCTCCGGCGCGTACGAGGAGAACGTGAAGCGGTCCTCTCCCTTGTCGACGATGAACCAGGCCTGCGCAAGGTGAATCATCACGTCGGAACCTGGCGTCGAGTTGAAATCGCCGGCAAGCACAGTCGGCACTTCTTCTTCGCCCAGTAATTCCTCAAGTCGCTTCGCCTGCGCCAGCCGTTCCTCGTCGGTTCGGTAGAAGTGAATTCCGACAAAGCGGAGGCTCTGCCCACTCTCAGGCGACGTCACCACTGCGCTCAGAGCCGTCCGCGGCTCCTCACCATCGGGCAGCCGAAGATTGCTCGACTCAGAGATGGGCCAGCGGGACAGCAGTGCCATGCCGTATGCGCCACCTTGATAAGGCATGAAGCTCCCAAACGTCGGCTCAAGTCCAGTGAGGCGCCCCAACTCAGCCGCTTGATCCACCGCGTTGGTGCGGGACGTGACGCTATCGACCTCCTGAAGCGCGACAAGGTCCGGGTCCACTGCTCTGACCAGCGCCGCGATGCGCTCGAGATCGACGACTTCATCCATGCCCTCGCCGTGATGGATGTTGTACGCCAGTATGCGTAGCGTGTCCGCAGTGGCGGTCGCGCCCAGGCGAGGTTGTCGCCCGCCGGAGCAAGCTGCGACCGCCAACAGCAATACCGCGACGAAAGTGAACACGGTTCTTCGGCTTGCTTGTCTGAGCATCGCTTCTCTCATACTAGAAGTAGGAATCACTCGCCGAGTATCGCCGCATCGATCTGGTCGGTCAAGCAATCCCGGCATCTTACCTGTCGTCCTCGATCGTCTTGGACCGCCTTGGTCCGTCCTTAGGCGTACGTAACAAGGGCTCGGGACACGAACCCCGAGCCCTTCACTTGCCCTGCGATGCCTGTTCTTGAACTACCTCAACGCCACCCTCCGACTCACCGTGCCACCCTTGACACTCGAATAGGTGATCGTCACGTTGCCAGATCCGCTCATCAGATACTCGACCATCCGCGTGTGATGGCCCGGATGACCGTTCCGGAACATGATGCGCTTCAGGTCGTGCTGATCGATCCGTTCACTGGGACCGGGCCGGAATTTGTTCGGCACGATACCCGCGGAGATCACCTCAATGTTGCCCGCGACTGTGAGCAAGTCGGGACGTACGACGTTGTTCTGCGCCGCCTTCTCCAGAATTGTAGGAGTGACCCGCTCGTTCACCAGCTCGACACGGACCTTGTAGACGTTACCGCTCACCCGTTCCACCGTGGGCTCGTTCATACGCATGAGGGGCATGTGGTCGGCCTGGTACAGCGTGAACGCCATGTTGCGGTGCGCCAGCTCCTCGTTCATGAAGCGCGGCGGTACCCTGCCAAACGTCTTCTTCCAACCACCCATCTCGACCGGACCCAGGTCCGGATGGTCGAACGGCGCCCACTCGACATACTCGTCACCCAGCTCAAGAAAGTCGTCGAAGAAATACCTGTCCTTGGGTGGAGCAATGGGACTATCGGGGTCTTCCTGCTCCCGCTTGAGATCGGGACTGGTGAAGTACTGGCCCCGGGACCAAAGCTCATTCGAGAATGACACAATGCCGAGGCCATCGTTGGTCCAGTCGATGAAACCGCCATGCACCGTGTATAGGCCAGACCAAATCACGATGTAACGATAGTAAGGCAGCATGCGCGCGCCGTCTTCACCCAGCGCGTCGTACACTCGTACGTCCGCAGCCGGATACTCGCCCTGCCATTCTGCCCCAGGACCGCGCAGGATCATGCCGCCGCTGTTGTGATAGGATTGCACGCCGGCAATGTTGGGATGCGCCATCAGGAAATCGTTGATGGCACGCGCCTCGGGGAGCTGGAACGGATAGTCCATCGAGCCGCCCTGCACGTAACTGGGCTGCCAATTGGAACCCCAGTTGCGATTGGGATCGTACCCACCCACCGGATCCTCGTTGACTCGGCCATCGCCGTCGTCGTCCAACCCCTCGGAGCCGAGCAGTACGTAGTCGCCAGACTCACCGGCAGGCACCGGCTCCATTACCCGCCGATCGAGATGGCTGATACGATGCGTGCCCTCCCCCGGCACGTACTTTCGGATCTGCTCGATCACACCGTTGCCGTTCAAGTCATTGGGACCGTCTTCGTCGAACAGACCATCGTTGTCCTGATCAACTGGAACGTGGCCGGTTCGCGAACCAGAGCCGGTACCATCCATGAAGTGGTCGCGGCCATCCGGATTCACTGAGGGGAACAGGTAGAAGACCCGTTCGTCTACCAGTCGAGTGACCTCCGGAATTCGGCCGTAGTTCTCCATCAGATACCAAGCAGTGTACAGACAGACCTCGCCACCCTGTATTTCATTGCCGTGCACGTTGGCCTCGATGTACATCGCGGCCTTACTCTCCTCCGGTCCCGTGTCGGGATTGTTGATGGTCATGAGCATCATGTCGCGGCCACCCACGCTTGTCCCGACCGACGAGTACGTGAGGAACTTGGGGAAAGCATCCTCCAGCCGCAGCAGATCGGCCTTCAACTCGTCGTAATCGTGCCAGCGGTTGAAGTCGATCTTGACCCGGAACTGCGGATCTGATCCGCTCTGCGCCGTGAGCGGCGCGGCCGCAACGAGGCAGGTCATCACCGCTGCGACGCTGATCACCTTGAGTACCAAGCTGCGTAGCGCGCAGGGAGCCGCCGGCGCGCGAAGCGACACGAGTCTCTTCAAGTCGCACCCTATCAGTCGTGTATTGTTCATTGCGGGCCTCACCTGAGCGTAATGGTTTGAGTCGTGGTGCCGCCCTTTTGCGCTCGCACCTTGAGTTCGATGCGGGAACCCGGTTGACCTCTGATCACCCAGTTGAACGTCTCACGTGCACCTGAGCCATCGAGCTTGCGAATGAAGCTGGTCTTGGCAGCTCCGGTGAGCAGGTCGTCGGGATCGACACCGAGCTGCACCATCGTGGGAGCCACCGATCGCGCTCTCACCCCCTGTTGCATTGAGGTGGGCAGGAAGCCGGCGTTCTCGATCTCGGCTTCGATCTCGAACACGCCGCCGCCGTGATTCGTGACCTGCACGTCAGCGATCCGCACTTGCGGTAGTTGCGACGCCAGGTACACTGCGAACTCCCCGTGAGACTCTCCCAACTCGGCGAGTGCCGACGCGGGCGGATTGGAGGTGGCGTACGGCTTGAAGCCACCGATCTCGACCGTGCCGAGCGTGGGATGCTGGTATTCCTGCCAGTCTACAAACCCGTCCACCTCGTTCTCATCCATCCACTCGAGCAGTCTCGCGTCCGTATCGGCGCTGCCTCCGGATGGCTCAGCCCCCGGACGCGCTGCGCGTTGCATCCTAATGCCGCCCGCAGGCATGGCACCGGGGTGCTGCCGCTGAGGCGGCTGGGGCCGCGCCCTAGGTGCGTCTGGCTGTGCTGCTTCTGCTCCTACTCCGCTCTCTGCCTCCTCATCATCAGCGCCCAAGCCCCATCCTGGAGTTGAGAATGAGGGCACTCCAAAGTGGTAATACGCGTACTCAAAGAAGGCACCCTTCGGTGCACGCGTCCCGGCTACGTCACTGACACCCGTGATCTCGCGGTACTTGCTGCCGACGGCGTTGAAGTACTCGCGGTCGGCCTCGTCTACAGTCGTGGCAGGCTGAGTTACCGGTCGTCTCCGACCCGTGGGAGCCTGTTGTTGCTGCTGCCCGCCGAACGGGAACATGCCGAACCCAAAGAAACCGCCCGGCTGCCGCACCTGGAACATGCCAACGCCGCGAGCGTCGGCATTACTCTGTGCCGCGAAGTCGTGCAGCCCAATCGGCGCAGCCGCAGCTAACGCGCCAGTCGACGTAGGCGAGTTGACCAGGTTGTCATTGGCGCCCAAGGTCAGGACTGCCGCGATGTTGCGGTGGCTAATGACGAAGTCCATCAGCGCACGGCTCTCCAACTCGCTCACCATGTGGTGGCCAGCGCCCGGCTCGTAGTAGGGGTATTCGTGCTGGAAGTTGCGGTTCATGTCGATGCCGCCAACTCCATCTTCGTTGTAGAACCCGTCGCCGTCGTCGTCGATACCTTCCCAGTAGACCTCGTAATCGCCCGATTCCCCCTTTGCCGCGTCAGCCCGCTTCATCAAGCGCGGATTGTCAGGATGAACCATGAAGGCCCCGGATGGATCCGCGACCCGCATTACGCTGATCAGTCCGTCGCCATTTAGGTCGTCGGGACCATCCTCATCGACACGTGCATCGTTGTCGTCGTCGTACGGAGTAGCGTTCGTGCGTCGATCACTCTTGAGGTTCGCGAACATCAGCTCGGCGGCGTCAGGATTGAGCCGCGGGACCACGTAGAACACGTGATTGTCCAACTGTTCCTTGACGGCCGCGTCTGAATCGTAGTTGGTGAGCAGATAGTCGATCGTGCGCACGGCGATCTCGCTGCCGACCAAACGGTCGCCTTCGAGATTGGCCACGATCAGCAGGCCGGGACGCTCGGCGACAGGGGCACCCTGCCGATTGGCGATCTCGACCATCCAGATATCTCTACCCTCGAGCGTTTCCCCCAGCGACTCCATTCGGGCAATGTCCGAATGCCCCCTGACGACCCGGCGCAACGCATTCGTCATCTGGTCGAATGTGCGGTATCCTGAATCGTCTTGTGGTCGGAAGGCCGGCAAGAAAAGAAGAACACCCGTGGCAAGAGCAAGCGTACGGAGACGAAGACCCCAATGTCGGCCGGGGAATCGCGCTCCAAACGACAGATGCTGCACTGTTGTCCTCCGGAAGGTGGTGATACAGCGGAAGAATAGATGACGATGGAACATAGCCAGGGAACGGCTCCCGCGGGACCGCGCCCTAAGTCGGTTGTCTGGACCGGGACCGGTCCATTGTGTCAACTTTCGATGTCAAGCCATGTCCAACCGCAGTGTACGAGGAGAGTCATGCCCCACGGGAAAGACGGCGACGCCAACACGGCGGTCCGCATCGAGCACGATCTGCTGGGCGACAAAGAGGTCCCGGCATCCGCCTACTACGGCATTCAAACCGTAAGGGCGCTCGAGAACTTCCACATCACGGGAGTGCCGATCCGGCAGTACCCCGAGATGATCCAAGCATTGGCGATGGTCAAGCTCGCGGCTGCTCGAGCCAACCACGATCTGGGTGAGCTGGGTGACGCCGTCTTCACGGCTATAGACACCGCATCTCAAGAGGTCATCCGCGGCAAGCTGCATGCGCAGTTTCGGGTTGACGTGATTCAGGGTGGCGCCGGGACTTCGGTAAACATGAACGCCAACGAGGTCATTGCCAATCGCGCGCTCGAAATCATGGGGCGCGAGAAGGGAGACTACGAGTCCTGCGACCCGCACGATCACGTCAACTGTTCGCAATCCACCAACGACGTGTACCCCAGCGCGCTGCACATTGCCATCATACTCGCCAACGACGAGCTGATCGCCGAACTGAGAGACCTGGTTCAGGCGCTGAGAGACAAGGGAGTGGAATTTAGCAATATACTGAAGATGGGTAGAACACAGCTGCAGGACGCTGTCCCCATGACGTTGGGACAGGAGTTCGACGCGTTCGGAGAGAGCTTGGAGAACGAGGTGGCGGCGCTAGAGCGGATCGAGCATGTACTGCTCGAGGTAAACATGGGCGGTACCGCGATCGGCACTGGCTTGAACGCACCAGAGGGATACACCGAGCGCTGTGTGCATCACTTGCGCGAGATCACAGGTAAGGCGATCTACACAGCCGAGAATCTGGTCGAGGCAACTCAGGACACCCAGGCGTTCGTGCTCTACTCGTCGATGCTCAAGAGTCTGGCCATCAAACTGTCCAAGATCTGTAACGACCTACGGTTGCTTTCGTCGGGCCCGAGGGCGGGCATCAACGAGATCAACCTGCCGGCAATGCAACCCGGCTCGTCGATCATGCCGGGCAAGGTGAACCCAGTGATTCCCGAGGTTGTCAATCAGGTGTGCTACCGGGTGATCGGCAGCGACCACACGGTGACGCTGGCGGCGGAGGCGGGACAACTCCAGCTGAACGTGATGGAGCCGGTCATCGCATATTGCATTCTAGAGTCGCAAACCATGTTCATGAACGCAGCCAGGACGCTACGGGAGCACTGCATCGAAGGCATCAAGGCGAACGAGGCAGTGTGTCAAGGACACTTGGATCGTTCGATCGGTATTGTCACGGCCTTGAACCCGCTGCTGGGTTACGAGACGGCGACCAAGCTCGCCAAAGAGGCCTTGGCTACGGGCCGTGGAGTGGTGGAGCTCATCCGTGAGAAAGAGTTGCTCACCGAAGATCAGATTATGTCGGTGTTGGACCCGGCGAAGATGGCGGGAAAGGTGAGGGAGTAGAGAACGTCGAACATCGAACGTCGAACATCGAACGTCGAACATCGAACGTCGAACATCGAACGTCGAACATTAGAACATCGAACATCGAACGTGAAGCGACCACCGGGTGTCGGACGTCACAGAATGGGGACTTTGGTCGCCGTTAAGTTCGAGGCATGAGGACCGCAAATGGCTAAAC
>JBDHHP010000147.1:0-9383 GCA_039589275.1 Gemmatimonadota bacterium
GCACAGATCGTCATCGACTTCGACGTCGGTCGCAGCTTTGTCTACGGTTTGCTCGATCCCCTACATGACTTCGCCTTCACACCGGTACTGCGAGCTGTAGACGGGGCCGCATCCGGGACGCTGTCTGGGAGTGTTCACGGAGATGCCGACGACGACGGCGTTCCCGAGCCGATTGAGAACGCGGCAATAACGGTCCTCTCCGATGACTTAGGCGGCTCGCGAATAATCGCAACCGGTCACACTGGGACCAACGGCAACTACACCGTTGGATTTCTGTTGAGCGGAACATACATCGTGCAGGTGGAAGCGCCCTCGTTTGCCACGCTAGGCTCAGTCACCGCCGTGGACATCACCATCAGCGCCGGTATAGAGACGAATCACTCGGTCACGCTACCGAGGACGTAGTCATGCGGGCAATTGAAAGCTCTGTCGCTCAGGAAGCCGGAACGGTTCCGGCGGGCACCAATCGGAGGCAGTCATGAAGGGAATTCTGGTCGGTACTATGGTGCTGTTGGCTGCAATCTCGTCACAAGCAGCCACTCAGCTTATCGCGCTCAAGACGGTGCCCGTTGCGGCGGGAGATCAGTTTCTTCTCTACCCGTCGCACAATCTCGGGATGGGAGGTGTGAGCATCGCACTCGACGACTCGATACTGGATCCCTTTGTGAACCCGGCAAAGGGAGCCCGCATTCGAGAGTCGCACGTATTTACGGCTCCGGTGTTCTACAGCGTCAGCAACAATGCGGGTAGCTCGGCGACCCTGCCGGTGGGCACCCTGTTTGGTGGCAAGATATTCGGCGGCGGCATGGTAGCGTTGCAGCAACTGAAGCGCGGTGATCAGTGGGGGCCTGTGTGGTTCGGCGAGCTAGATGTTCTGCCATCAAACGCCTTGAGCGAGCGGTCTGCCACTAACAAGTACGCGTTCCTCACGCTGGGCACACATCTACCTGGCGATGTGGCTTTGGCTGGTTCCGCTTTCATCGCCGACTTGAACGCGGTCGATGGGGTCGAGCACTTGTATGCCATGGCATCGAATATCCAGCAGTCGGGGGACCTGGAGGACGTCAGGATCGGACTGACCAAGACATTCGCCGAAGGACAGACGCTTGAGGCTCTCGGTCTCTACCGCCGGTTCGACATGCGACACGACGTTGTGTACATCGATTGGGTCCTGGTGGACTCAACGAACTGGATCTGGGAACGGGACGTGCGCGAGGAGAACAATCTGGATGTGACCGACACCTGGGGTGTCCACCTTGGTTACCAGCAGCCGATTGGGGAACGCGGTTGGCGCCTGGGTGGGGTCCTGACGGGCAACTGGAAGTCCCATCCCAAGATTCCCAACTACGAGATCATGAACATCCCGCGCGACCCGGGTAGCAGCGCCGCATTCAACGTGGGTGTTGGGATCGCTAAGGTCGTGGGACCCACGATTTTTGGAATCGACATCGTGTATGAGCCGGGGACCAGTGACACGTGGGCTGAAGCCGAAGGACCAGTCGAGACGATAAGCGGTGATACCATCCCTTCCGGCGGCAAGACCGTCGAGAACGAGTTCAGTTATTCCAACGCGTTCGTGAATGTGGGAGTGAGTCGGACCGAGGGTCCGGCAACCTTCCAGTTCGGCTTGGGGCTGCGCGCCTTCGATTTCCACCTGGATCAGTGGGACAACATTGAGGAGGACTTCCGGCGCCAAGATGAGAGCTGGATGGAGTGGGTTCCAAGCTGGGGTGTGCGGCTGAAACTGGGCGACATGGAGTTCCGCTACATGGGTCGGGTGACCACGGGCACCGGTCGGCCGGGTGTCGCATGGGACGGTGCTGCGGAGGCGCGCGCCTTCGACGCCGCTGCCGCAAACGACATCCTGCTGGCTCCGGAGGGTCCACTCACGTTACAAGACGTGACAGTAATCACCAACTCGATCTCGCTTTCCATACCAATTCGCTGATTGCCGCGGATTTCCTGCGGTATCTAGTGGATTGGGAGCCGACCCCGGGCATGTTGCGGCCCGGGGTCGGCCTTCATACTCGTGGCTCCCGGCAGCCGTCACTCGAAGTCATCGGATCACACTTGGTGATCGTTGTCACGCCACGATTTGGTACCAACACCTAGTTTCGCGTTTGGGTACTCGGAGCAAACCCAAGCAGGAGTTGAGCGATGGCGGTGTTCGGTACAGCAAAGGGCAATGGCAGCGGGGGCATCAGTTCACGAGCCGGCGGCCGGGAGCCGAACCTGTCCGTTCTGGCCGCCGGAATGCGGATCACAGGCGCGCTCGAGACTGACGGTTTCCTGCGAATCGAAGGCACTGTCGAGGGAGATCTGCGCGCTGAGGGTCAGGTGCTGATATCTGCGGGTGGACTGGTGGAGGGTGACATCCATGCCAAGCAGGCAGTCGTAGCGGGTGAGGTGCGGGGGCAGATTTTCGCTGATGAATCGGTCGACTTGAAGGCAGGAGGTCGGGTGAACGGTGATATCTCGACGCCGCGCATTGCGGTTGAAGAAGGAGGTGCGGTGAACGGTCAACTGCGGATGTCAGAGCAGCTGCGGTCGATCGAGGTCGCCGAGTCGGCACCCATCGACGAAGCCGTCCCAGCGGAAGCCGAAGAATACGGGCGGTTGCGGTCCGTGAACTAGGACCTCTGGGATACAACGGAGCGGGATCCCTCACCCCGGGCCGAACAGCCCGGGGTCTTGTTTCCGACAGTCGACAGCCGGCAGCCGACAGCTGGCGGCCGGTAGCTGGCCGCCGGTAGCCGGCCGCTGCCCAGCTGACAGCCGACTCCCGATTCCCTAGCTTAAGTGCTGAACCGCGGGACCGTGTGCCCGCAGGTAATCCGGCATGGTCGACTACTCCGACAGACTCCAGCTAGCCGTGGCAGGTCGCTATCGCATCGAGCGTGAACTCGGTAGCGGTGGGATGGCGACGGTTTTTCTCGCCCAGGACCTGAAACACAACCGCAAGGTCGCCATCAAAGTACTACAGCCCGAGCTTGCGGCCGCTATGGGGCCAGACCGATTCCTGCGCGAGATCGAGATATCTGCCAAGCTGCAGCACCCCCACATCCTCATGCTGATCGACTCGGGGCAGGTCGCGGATTCTCTCTACTACGTCATGCCGTATGTCCAGGGTGAGTCTCTGAGAGAGCGTCTGGATCGCGCTGGCGTGCTGCCGGTGGATGACGCGGTGCGGATTCTCAGAGATGTGGTCGACGCGCTGGCCTATGCGCACAGACAGGGCGTAGTCCACCGCGACATGAAACCGGACAATGTGTTGCTGTCGGAGCGACACGCGCTGGTGACCGACTTCGGTGTGGCCACGGCCGTGACCGTAGCGGCCGGGCGCGCCGAGCTGGCAGCCACTGGGCTTGCACTGGGTACTCCGGCCTACATGGCCCCGGAACAGGCCGTGGCGCACGAACAGATTGATCACCGTGCGGACATCTACGCTGTTGGCGCTCTGGGATACGAAATTCTGACGGGCCGCCCTCCGTTTGTAGGTGACTCACCACAGCAGGTCTTGGCAGCCCAAGTGAGGCAGCAGCCCGAGCCGGTGACGAGTCACCGAGATTCAGTTCCGGCGACCCTCGAACAGCTGATAATGCGGTGCCTGGAGAAGAAACCAGAGAGCCGGTGGCAGAGTGCCGAGGAGATGCTGCCGCAACTCGAGGAATTCAAGACGTCGCCGGCCGCCACCGTGTTGACCGGGTCGCGCGGCAGGAAATCGCTGATCGCGACCCTTGCCGCGGCGTTCACGCTAGTAGCGGTTGCCGCCGTTATCACTTTCACCGGCGGTGGATCCTCGCTCGATCCCCGGCGAGTCATCGTAATCCCGTTTGAGAACCTCTCAGCGGAGTCGCAGTACGATCCGCTCGGTCAGGTCGCTGCGAGCTGGATTGCCGAGGGACTGCAGCAGGCGGGCTTTGTCAGAGTAGTGCCCATTCAGGCGGTTGAGGCAGAGCTGGAGAGCGGCGGTGACCGAGGTGTGCGTGAGCTCGCCGAGATGTTGGAGGCCGGAACGGCAGTGTCAGGCAGCTATCACGTGCGGGGCGACAGCATCCACTTTGCCAGCGAGATCATGGATGTCAGCGGGACTGAGCTGGTGGCAGCCACTCTCACAGCGAGTGCCTTGATAACGGAACCGATGGGAGCGGTGGAGCAACTGCGGCGTCAGGTGTTGGGTGAATTGGCCGGACACTTTGATCCGTGGGTCACGGAGTTCGTGGATGAGGCACGACGGCCGCCGTTGTTCAGCGCATTCAGATCATACCTGGCCGGCATGGATCGGTTTACCCAGTACGACAATGAGCGTGCGCTGCCCCATTTCTATCGAGCGTGGCAGCTCGACTCCGGGTTCGTGACCCCGGCGATTGCGGCGGCTGTGGCTCACTGGAACCTTGGAGAGTACGGGAGCGCGGATTCGCTCGTGCGGGTCGTGAGCCGACATCGTGAGCGAGTCCTGCCGTTGGATGGCTACTTCTTGGATTTCGCCGCCAACTGTCTGGCCGGAGATTACCTGGCCGCCCACGCTGCGGCCCGAGAGGCATTGCTCATTTCTTCTGGGGGTGGTTGGTGGGAGTACCAGGCGGGTTGGACTGCGTTGGCGGCAAACCGACCGCGCGCGGCGCTCGAGCACCTGGAACGAATCGACCCGGAACAAGCCTCGGTGCGCGGCTGGCACTTCCTGTGGACCGAGATCGGGGCCGCTCAGCACCTGTTGGAGGACTACCGAGCAGAACTGCGTACGGCGATGCGTGGCAGGGCTCTGTACCCACGGCGTCAGAGCATGCTTAACATCGAGGTCAGGGCTCGGTCAGCCCTGGGTCGTGCCGATGAGGTGGCGAGCCTGTTGGACGACATTACAGCCGTGACCGACGATGACAACGTCGATCCGTGGGCGTCGTTGACGCTTGCGGCGCTGGAGTTCCGCGCGCACGGACACGAGGCCGCGTATGAGGCTACAATCCAGCGAGCTCTGAACTGGCTCGATGTCAGGCCCGTAGCGGAAGGGGAGCTGCGAGCGCACGGCTTTGACCGTGCCCGCGCGCTGTACTGGGCCGAACGCTGGGAGGATGCGTGGGTCCTGTTTGCGGACCTGGGGTCGGAGTCGCCGGTACCGGTTGCGCGCTACGGATATCTCGGCGTCACTCACGCACGTCTCGGCAACCGGGCTGTAGCACAGCGCATCAGCAGCCTTCTGGCTTCCATCGATCGGCCATATCTCTTTGGTGAGACTGTGGCCTGGCGGGCGCGCATTGCTGCCGCACTAGGTCGAACCGATGAGGCGACCGAGTTGCTTTCCAGGGCTCTCCGCGAAGGCCTACGGTTCTCTGTCGAGTTGCGTCACGACTTCGACCTCGAGTCCCTGCGCGGCACTCCCGCGTTTGAGGAGCTGATGCGGCCTAGCGGGTGATCCCGGTTCCCATCATCGCGTCTCTCATTGCCTTGAATTCCGATCCCTCGCTCCAATTGGGGAAGGTCGATTCGTTGGCGATGCGGTATCCGATGCGGAAAAAGAGTCCGAGGTCATCTACCATGCCAGCGAGGTCCCAGTCCGGGCTGTACTCGTCTGTCACCTGGTGATACTTGTCGGCCGTGTACTGTGCAGCCTGCTCTTGTGACCAATCGGCACCGTACTCGACGTGGTCAACGCCGGGCTTCGGGTAGATCGCGGGGACTCCCACTTTGGCGAAGTTAAAATGGTCGGATCGGTAGTACGAACCCGCCTCCGGTCTGGGATCGGGACTTACCGTGCGATCTTGGGTTGCCGCTGCTTCGATCAGATAATCATCCAGTTCTGAGTTGCCGTAGCCCACGATGCTGATGTCGTTCATGGGGCCTAGGATGTTCAAGGCGTCCATGTTGAGTGCGGCCACGGTGTTCTCTAGCGGATAGACCGGGTTGGAGCCGTAGTACTCCGATCCAAGGAGGCCCTGTTCTTCCGCGGTCACTGCCATGAAGACTATCGAGCGGGAGGGGCGTTGTTCCAGTGAAACGAACGCTTCGGCCAGCTCGATGAGAGCGGCGGTTCCCGTGGCGTTGTCGAGCGCACCGTTGAAGATCTGATCGCCCTCCAGACTGGGATCTGTACCGAAGTGATCCCAATGCCCCATGTAGAAGAAGTACTCGTCAGCACGGTCGGTGCCTGGCAGCAACGCCAGCACGTTGTTGGAAGTGGACTGTTGCACCTCGTTTCGGACTGTCACCGACGCCGTCAGTCCCATTGGAATCGCTTGGAAATCGCGTGTCTGGGCCAGCGCCTTCAGCGAGTCGTAGCTCAGGCCGGCTTGCTCGAATACAGCTCTGGCGGTCTCGACTGTCCACCAACCCTCGATAGCGGCGCGTGACATGTTGTTGTCGTCCGCGACGAGACCGAACTGTGCCCCCGTCCAACCTCGCTCGACAACGCCCCAGCCGTATGCGGCCGGCTCTGTCTCGTGAACGATGAAGATGCCGTCGACTCCCCGCCGGGCCGCCTCCTCGAACTTGTAGGTCCAGCGACCGTAGTACGTCATGGCTCGACCGTTGAATAGCGTCGGGTCTTCGGTGGCAAATCCCGGATCGTTGACGAGGACCACGATGGTCTTGTCGCGCACGTCGACGGCTGCGAAATCGTCCCAGTCATACTCGGGCGCAACCACGCCGTACCCTACGAACACGAGCTCGGAGTTCCGGATCTGTGAGCTGCCGACTACGCGCTTGGTGCCGGCAACGAACTCACTGCCATGGTCGAAGTTGTTCCGCGCCCCATTGCCACGTATGTCCAGTCGCCCCGGGTTGGCTGTGATGGCTACTAAAGGCACTTCCTGGAAGAAGCTGCCACCGGCTCCGGGCTCGAGGCCCAGCTTTTCGAATTCGGTCTTCAGGTGGTTGATGGTTTGTTCTTCACCCGGCGACGATGGAGCGCGTCCACCGAATTCGTCACTCGAGAGCGTCTGGATGTCGGCCAACAAGTCGTCGGCGTTGATCGTGTCGACCGCAGAATTCAGCGCGGCATCACCGACACAGGCGGATAGGCCGACAGAGAGTAAGAGGCAGAGACTTTGCTTTGGCTTTGGCACAGTAGACATGGGTGTGTATCCGGTTAAGAGACTCTAGTTGTCATACTTTCTTTCCTATCCTTCCAACGTCGACGTGTCTCCTTCAGGCAGCCCTTGGGCGCGCGCCTTCAGCAACCGTCGCATGATCTTGCCCGAGCGAGTCTTGGGCAACGACTCCACGAATTCCACTTGCTGCGGCTTGGCTATCGGTCCGACCTCCCGTCCCACGTGCCGGATCAACTCGTCGGATAGATCTTGATCGGGTGTGTGGCCGGCACGGAGGATGACATAGGCGTAGATCACATGGCCACGTACGTCGTGCGGGATACCGATCGCGGCGGACTCGGCAACCGCTGGGTGGCTCACCAGTGCCGACTCGATCTCGGCGGTGCCAAGGCGGTATCCTGAGACCTTGATCACATCGTCGGTTCGCCCGATGATCCAGAAGTACCCGTCTTCGTCTATTTTGGCCGAATCGCCGGTCAGATATTTGCCAGGGTAGGTCGACCAATACTGTTCCTTGAAGCGATCTGGATCCCGATAGATGCCCCGTAGCATTGACGGCCATGGGGTGGTTATGACCAAGGCTCCCTCTTCGCCGGGCGGAACCGGTTTGCCAGCGTCGTCCAAGATCTCAGCCTGAACGCCTGGAAACGGCTTGGTACCCGATCCAGGCTTCAGTGGCAGCGATGGCACGGGCGTGATCATGAATGCGCCGGTCTCAGTCTGCCACCAGGTATCGATGATCGGGCAGCGTCCTTTGCCTACTACTTCGTAGTACCAGCGCCAGGCCTCGGGGTTGATCGGTTCGCCGACGCTCCCGAGCAGTCGCAATGTCGACATGTCGTGCTTGTTGGCCCACGATTCGCCAAACCGCATGAGGCCACGGATCGCAGTGGGCGCAGTGTAGAGAATTGTCACTCCGTATTTCTCCACGATGCGCCACCAACGGTCGGGATACGGGTAGGTGGGCGCTCCTTCGTACATCACCGAGGTTGCTCCGAGAATCAGCGGTGCGTAGACGATGTAGCTGTGGCCCGTGATCCAGCCGGGGTCGGCAGCGCACCACCAGCGATCTTCCGGCTTGAGGTCGAAGGCGTACTCCAACGTTGCGGTTATGCCCACCTGGTAACCGCCGTGCGTGTGTACAATCGCTTTCGGTTTTCCGGTCGTTCCCGAAGTGTAGAGAAGAAACAGCGGATCCTCGGCATCCATTCGCTCGGTGGCGCACTGGTTGTAGTTACTGCGCGCGACAGGGAGAGACATCAAATCGTCGTAGAAGTAGTCGCGCTCGGTTTCCATTGCGACATCCTCGCCGGTGCGCCGTACCACCACAACGTGCTCCACGGCACCACAGCGCCTCAGCGCTTCGTCGGCAATCTCCTTCAAGGGCACGATCTTCCCGCGGAGGTAACCGCCATCGGCCGTGATCAGCACGCGCGACTCGGAGTCCTCGATCCGTCCGGCCAGTGCCTCCACAGAGAAGCCGCCATACACCACGGAGTGAACGGCGCCGATCTTGGCGCATGCGAGCATGGCCATCATCTGTTCGGGGATACGTGGCATGTAGATGGTGACCCGATCCCCCTTCGTGACGCCCATGCTCTTCAGCACGTTGGCAAACTGACACACCTCTCGGTTCAGAGCGAAGTAGCTGAACGAGCGGAGGGTCCCGTCTTCGCCTTCCCACACGAGTGCGAGCTTGTTACGAATGGGCGTTTCTTGGTGGCGGTCGAGCGCGTTCAGGACCACATTCGTTTTCGCACCTACGAACCACTTGAAGAAAGGCGCATCCGAGTCGTCTAGCACTTGGGTCCATGGCTCGTACCAGTCGAGCTCCCGCGCCCTTTCCTCCCAGAAAGCCAATGGATCTGCCGCAGCCTTAGCTCGGAGCGCGTCGTAGTCGGGAACGTGTGCCGCATCGACGATGCCCTGCGCGGGATGGTAGACGCCGATCTCGTTGGCCATGTAACCTCCTGCTGATCTCTGTGATTCGGGGCGCTGTGGGGAAGCGGGGATTATCGGGGCTCGGTGACGGATTTGCAAGGGCGAGAAGGCAATCGAACCTCGCCGGCCCCGCTTGTCGTATAGACGCCAGCAGATTAGGCTGAATGCCACCAAGGGAGACTACTGGAAGTTGGAATGAGCAAGGGCAGCAAGAAAACACGCAAAGCCAAGCAGCAGCTCGCAGATACCGCAGAGGCTGCCGAGTCGGGCCAAGTCGACGAGAAGCAGTCAGCGGCTAAAGAGGCGCCTCAGAAGCAGACTCTGGGCCAGTGGCTGGGCGGTTGGGCCAAGTCAATAGTCATCGCCCTGTTGATTTGGTTCGTATTGCAGGCGCTGGTG
>JBDHHP010000148.1:0-9367 GCA_039589275.1 Gemmatimonadota bacterium
GGCGAGGCGGCGGTGATTGACGGCTCCACGTTTGGCTTCCCCGTCAGAAGCCTCGATGCCTTGCCCGCAGGAGACTACCGCGTTCAGGCGGTGCTGAACCGCTACGAGACCTTCACCCGAGGCGATGGCCACACGGTGAGCCTCCCACCAGACCGGGGGGAGGGCCAACACTGGAACACCAAGCCCGGCAACTTCTACAGCACGCCGCAGACGGTCCAACTGGACCCGTCCCAAGGCGGGATCGTGCACATAAGCCTCGACCAGGAGCTTCCCCGGATCCCCGAACCCCAGGACACTCCCTGGGTCAAGCACATCAGGATCGAGAGCGAACTGCTCAGCGCTTTCTGGGGACGCCCCATGTACTTGGGAGCGTACGTGCTTATCCCATACGGCTTTGACGAGCACCCAGAGGCCCGTTACCCACTGGCGATTCACCACGGTCACTTCCCCAGCGGGTTCCCGGAGTTCCGTGACACGCCGGCCACGCCGGACCTCGGCGGCTATGATCGAACCCGTGCGGAGTATGGATACGATCTCTACCAGAAATGGACATCGTACGACTTCCCTCGGATGCTGGTGGTGAAGATCGAGCATGCGAATCCCTTCTACGACGACTCCTACGCGGTCAACTCTGAGAACGTAGGCCCGTACGGCGATGCCATCGTCCATGAGTTGATCCCGCAACTGGAAGAGCGGTTCCGGGGCATCGGCGAGGGGTGGTCCCGGGTCATGTTCGGGGGCTCCACCGGCGGGTGGGAGGTTCTCGCGGCGCAGATTTTCTACCCGGACGAGTTCAACGGCACGTGGTCGTTCTGCCCCGATGCCGTGGACTTCCGGCAGTACGAGATGATTGACATCTACTCCGATGACAACGCCTACTTCATGGAGAGCGACTGGAAGCACACGCCCAAGATCTCGGGCCGCAACTGGCTGGGCCACCCCATCGTCACGGTGGAGGAGGACAGCCACTGGGAGATGGTGCTGGGGAGTCGGGGACGCTCAGGCGCGCAATGGGCAATCTGGCAGGCCGTTTACAGCCCGGTGGGCGACGACGGATACCCGGCACCCATCTGGGACCTTCTCACCGGGGATATCGACCACCAGGTGGCGGAATTCTGGCGGGAGAACTACGACCTCCGCTATATCCTCGAGCGGGACTGGGCCACCTTGGGTCCGAAGCTGGTGGGCAAGCTGCACATCTACACCGGCGATATGGACAGCTGGCACCTAAACAACTCGGTCTATTTGATGGAAGACTTCCTGGAGAGCACCAGGGAGCCCTACTACGGGGGCCACGTGGAGTACGGTGACCGCTACGAGCACTGTTGGACCGGCGTGCACGGCGAGCCGCTGCGAACCCAGCGCCTCACCGTCTACCAGCGCTTCATCCCACAGATGGCGCAGCACATACTCCGCACCGCTCCGGAAGGAGCCGACCTCGACAGTTGGCGGTATTGAGACGAAAACGTACGGCGATCCAGAGACGGATCTCCCAGAAACGAACCGATGATGGGACACTCCGAATGAAGAGCATAATCGTCTTCTCCCTTCTCGTCGGTCAGTCGTTGGGAGTTGCCGCCTGCATGAGCGACGCGACTCGTGAACAGCGACCGACCGACGCGACGATTGAACAGTATTTCAATGACGTGCGGGCTAGGTACTCCGGTGACAGCGCACGGGAAATCGTTGCCTCTATGGACGGGACATTCAGGGTTCCGGGGAACACAGGCTTCGACGCCAGTATCGCTCGGGTGATGGAGGTGCTCGATGCCGCCGGGTACGTCTCTGAAGAAGATGCCGAGGCGGAAGCACCCCTGACCTACCGGATCGAGCACCGCGCCATGGACGGACCAACGTGGGAGCCGGTGGCCGGCTCATTGGAGCTGATGGGACCCGATGGTGGGCCGCTGCTCGAATTCTCCACCAACATGAACATGATTGCCATCAACTCCTACTCCACGCCGCCCGAAGGGATAGAAGCGGAAGTTGTCTACGTGGCAGACGGGGGAGCAGAGCAATTCGAGGACCTCGACGTGCGCGGGAGGATTGTCTTCGGCGAGACCGGCGTACGCCGCCTGTTCGGTGAGGCCGTCCAGAACCGCGGCGCCCTAGGTGTGCTCTCCTACAGCATGCCGGCCTACACACAACCGGAGGTCAACCAGAACTCGATTCAGTTCAGCGGTATTCCGCTGGATCCAGAGCACCAGTCTTGGGGTCTGCGGCTTTCGTATGCTACGCGGGCCCAGATCAAGCGAGCCCTGGACGCTGGTCCCACGCGAGTACGGGTAAAGCTGGAAACCCAGATCTACGACGCGGATGAACTCACCCTGGTGGCTGACGTTCGCGGAGGCACCCATCCCGATGAGCGCTTCGTCTTGAGTGCACATGTTCAGGAACCGGGGGCGAACGACAACGCCTCAGGTGTAGCAGTTCAGGCGGAGATCGCACGTGTCTTGGGAGGACTCGTTCGAGACGGTGAGTTCCGACCGGACCGGACGATCTCCATGGTGTGGGGTGACGAAATCAGCTCCACCCGTCGCTACATCGAGGACGATCCCGATCGCGCCTCAGGGATTCGGTGGGGAGTGAGTCTCGACATGGTGGGAGAGGACACGGACAAGACGGGCGGTACCTTCCTCATCGAGAAGATGCCGGATCCCTCGACAATCTGGGACCGTGGTGAGGCCGAGCACACCGACTGGTGGCACGAAGGAAGGCGCCGCCTCTCCGTGGAAGAACTCACACCCCATTATTTGAACGACTTCGTGCTGGGTCGCTGCCTCGATCAGGCGGCGGTGACGGGTTGGGTTGTGAAGACCAACCCGTACGAAGGCGGTAGCGACCACGTGCCCTTCTTGCGGGCGGGCATTCCAGGCCTACTGTTGTGGCACTTCACCGACATGTTCTATCACACCGACGGCGATAGGATTGACAAAGTCTCTGCCTATTCCATGGCCAACGTAGGTGTGAGTACAACGGTCTCAGCCATGACCCTCGTCACCGCGGATGGCGAGATGGCGCGTTTCATTGTCCGCGAAGTGGAGGCTGCAGCTCTGGCCCGACTGGCTGTCGAGTACGAACTGAGTCGGGCAGCGATCGACGCGGGCGAAGACAGGGCGGAGCAAGTTCTGATCGTTCAGACGTGGCTGGACTGGTACCGGGATGCGCTGCGAACTGCGCATGACGTGGAGGTCGGTGGCCCATCTCCCGAGACCATGGCGGCGATCGACGCAGCCATCGCGCAGGTCACCGAAGCCGGGGAGAAGCATTTGGACGCGCTGTGAAGCTGCCGCACGGATGTCTCTCACTCAAAGAATCCGCTGAAAGGCCCGGGCTACTCATGAAGAGACCTGTTTGTTACTTCGCCCTCATGGCTGCGGCCGGGGGCTGCACCGTCAATTCGCCTGAGTTCGCTATCGAGCTTTCCGAATCGGCCGCCCAGGAGATCACGGCTCTCGGACTAGAGGTGCCGGTAACAGGGAGGGCGTACGTCATCCTCACCCGGGACAGCGAGACGGAGCCAAGGGAACAGGTGGGTGTCAGTGGCGTGCCCTTCTGGGGTCGGGAAGTGAGAGGGATGGCGGGCAGTGACGAGGTAACGATTGTGCCCGGCGGAGACGGCGTCATCGGGCACCCCCTGGCCGACCTCACCTCCGTGCCCCCCGGTGATTACGTGGTCCAGGCCTTCCTGAATGTGTTCACCACCTTACACCGCTCCGACGGACACGTGGTAGAAATGCATCTCAATTCGGGTGCCGGTCAGGATCCCTGGCAGGCTCCAGGCAACGCTTTGAGCGAACCTCAGGAGGTCAGGATCGATCCCGCGCGTGGCAGTACGATCCGACTGGCGCTGACTCAAGTCATACCCCCCACCGACCCAGTTCCGGAAGGTGGTTCACTGCAGCAGGGTAACCCCCCGGACCAGGGGGATCTGGTCCGCTTCATGAAGATCCGAAGCGATGCCCTGTCCACATTCTGGGGGCAGGACATGTACATCGGGGCCAACGTCCTGCTCCCCACGGATTATGCGACGAATCCGAATCGTCGCTACCCGGTTCTCTACCTCACAGGGCATTTCCCGGGGCGGAGAGCCCCCTTTGGGTACTCCGACGAGCCGACGGAAGGCCGCGGCCGATACGCCGGTTTCTCCGATTACTGGCGTTCGTCGCGAAGCCCAAAGATGATCCTCGTCTCCGTGCGGGACGCAAACCCCTACTACGACACCGGGCACTCGGTAAACAGCGGTAACGTGGGTCCCTACCGGGAGGCCTTCACCCAGGAACTCATTCCTTTGCTGGAGGAGGAGTTTCGCATCATCCCTCAGCCATGGGCGCGAGTCCTGGCCGGCGGATCGACAGGAGGATGGGAAGCATTGGCAATACAGATCCGCAACCCCGAGTTCTTCGGTGGTACCTGGGGGTGGTGCCCGGATCCGGTGGATTTCCACTACTACCAGATGGTGAACGTGTACGAGGATGACAACGCTTACGAGACAGGTAACGAGTGGGTGAAGGTGGAACGGCCCAACAACCGCCGCACTGACGGCGCCGTAGTATCAACGATCCGACAAGAGATGTACTACGAGCGTGCGGTGGGACCGAACGGCAGGTCCGGCGGCCAGTGGGCCATCTGGGAGGCCCTGTTCAGCCCCGTAGGTCCGGATGGCTACGCAGCCCCGATCTGGGACCGGGTCACTGGTGAGATCGACCACGAGGTGGCTGAGTACTGGCGGGAGAATTGGGACCTGACCCATTACCTGGCGAACAACTGGAGTACGGTGGGACCGAGCCTCTCAGGCAAGATCCACGTCACCGTGGGGGACATGGATAACTACTACCTCAACAACGCCGTTGAACTCATGGAGGAGGCGTTGGGAGAGCTCAGCGACCCGTCACCAGGAGCGAGCTTCGAGTACGGCCGGGAGAAACCGCACTGTTGGATCGGCTACAGCCCTTGGCGACCAGGAGAGGATCTCTCTGGCACTGAGTTCATCCGAGTCGTGGACCGATATCTGAAGAGTCGGGGAGGAAGCTGGTAGGTAGCCGTGGAACTGCTGTCAAGCGAGTGATTGATACAACCGGTAACAGTCCAGACCGAAGGTGAGTGAATGACACGACGACTTATTGGAGCCATAGCGGGCCTATTCCTGCTTCACAGCGCGGCCAGTGCGCAGCAGGAGGCCCGACCCGAGGACGTCGCAACGATCGACGGTATCATCAGGGCGTACTACGAAGTCGTTTCGGGACCGGCTGGCGAGACAGCAGACTTGGAGCGCGATCGCACGCTGCATCATCCCGAAGCATGGATCGCCATCGCGATGGCGGACAGCTCCGGTAAACCGATCGTAGACGTCATGACGTTGGACGGGTACCACGGGGATAACGCTCCGCGGCAGGAGGGTTTCTGGGAGTGGGAAACTGACCGCGTCACCAAACGGTCCCGCAACATGGTCCACGTATGGAGCAGTTACGCCACTGCCCGCACCGAGGGTGGGGAGCCATTCGCTAGCGGAGTCAACAGCATTACGCTCTTCTACGACGGTGAGCGGTGGTGGATCATGAACTGGATGTTTGATGGGTCGGGTGGGTAGCGAGCCAGCTCAAACGGGTGTCAGTCGATTGAGAAATGGAGGCCAAACATGCACGGCACGCGGTGCCTAACCGCATTCGTGGCCGTATCCCTTGTGACGGTTGCGTGTGCGGCCGCCACTCAGGGGAACGGCGCGTCGACTCGGAGTTCCCGTGAGCCCATCACTGTTGAGGAACTTGTGTCCCACCAGCGGCTGTCGAACGCACTCGAAGCAGTCCAGAGTCTTCGGCCCCGTTGGCTGCGGCCGCGGGGACCAGCATCGTTTTCGGGTGCCGCGCCCGTGATCGTCTTCATGGACAACGTTCGAATGGGTGGTGTCGATTTCCTGCTTGGCATTCCCCTCGACAGGGTGACCCAGATTCGGTACTTCGACGCCGCCGACGCTACGACCAAGTGGGGCACCGGTGTGGCAGGTGGTGCAATCGAGGTGGTCACCACCAGCCCGCTCAAGCCGGGGCGCGCTTGAACCCGACCGGCGTGTCTCCCAACACTCACTGTCTTGAGACGTATGCAATTCATCTTCGAACAGATCCGGACCGGTGGCGATAGGAATCTCGCCTACCTCATCGGGGATCGAGATGCCAAGGTCGCCGCGCTCGTTGATCCCTCGTACGATCCTAAAGCGGTGGTCGAGCGAGCAAACGTGCAGGGACTCCGCGTCGACTACATCATCAACACTCACGGCCATTCCGATCACACTAACGGAAACGCGAAGGCCAAGAAGCTGACCGGAGCACAGACTGCGGCGTTTCGGGACTCGAGCGTCAAGCCCAACCTGCCCCTGGATGACGGTCAAGTCCTTAGCCTAGGTTCCCTGTCCCTCGAGACAATCCACGTCCCCGGTCATTGCGACGATCACATCCTCATCTACCTCGCGGAACAGCGCATCGCGATGACTGGGGACCACTTGTTCGTTGGGAAGATCGGTGGCACCGGAACCGAGGCTGCCGCGCGAACCCAATACGTCAGCCTGCAGAAGATGCTCGACAGGTTGCCGGACGACGTGACCATCTGGCCCGGGCACGACGTGGGCTGCAGACCCTCTTCCAGCATCGCACTGGAGAAGCTCACGAATCCGTTTCTCATCCGAATGCTCGACATCGACGAGTTCTTGCAACTCAAACGCGAGTGGGCGACGTACAAAGCCGAGCACGGACTGATATAGCTCGAATCACCCACAGGTTGCCCCGCTGGTGAGCTAGCCCCGCGTGACGTACCTTGATCCCTTCATAAGTCACCGACAATTTGCCATGCTCCCTTTGCTACGTACCACTGCCTCGTTTGTTGCAGCGACCGTTCTGCTGTCGACCAATGCCACTGCTCAAACCGCGCGCATCTCGGAAGAGACGCGCGTGATAACGACCTATCCGTTCTCCGAGCCCAATCCGATTCCTATTTTGACACGTGACGCCCGCTTGTATCCGTACCATTCATTCGAGGGATACCAGCTACATGGAACGCCGCGTGAATGGAAGGTCGTGCACCTCGAGAACGACCTCATCGAGGTTTTCGTGCTGCCCGAAGCCGGTGGCAAGGTCTGGGGGGCAGTAGTGAAGCACACAGGCCACGAGTTCATCTATCGCAATGAGGTAATGAAGTTCAGAAACATCGCGCTGCGCGGCCCGTGGACCTCAGGCGGCATCGAGTTCAACTTCGGCGTGATCGGTCACACACCTGCCACGGCGACGCCCGTCGATTACGCGCTGCACGAGAACCCCGATGGCAGTGTGAGCTGCGTGGTGGGTACCATGGACTTGCCGTCCCGCACCCACTGGCGTGTCGAGGTCCGGTTACCTGCCGACCGAGCGTATTTCGAAACCAACGTGCTGTGGTACAATCCGACCCCGCTGGAGCAACCCTACTACAACTGGATGACGGCTGCGGCGTTCGCGCGCGATGACCTAGAGATGTCCATGCCGGGAAACGCATACCTGCAGCACTCGGGCGCTGTACGAAGCTGGCCAGTCGACAGTGCCGGTCGTTACCTACCGGCATACGACAACAACAGATTCGCGGGGCACAAGTCCTATCATGTGGTGGGTGAGCTGAGGGATTTCTTCGGAGGATACTACCACGACGATGACTACGGGTTTGGTCATTGGTCGCGCTACGAAGACATGCCAGGACAGAAACTGTGGCTCTGGGCGCTGTCCCGCGAAGGAGGCGTGTGGGAGGATCTGCTTACCGATACCGATGGACAATACATCGAGTTCCAGGCGGGGCGGCTGTTGGTGCAGTATTCCCCTGGCGCGCACGTGAACCCTATCACCCAGGCGGGGTTCGATCCCGGCGCAGCTGATCGCTGGTCGGAGACCTGGTTCCCCCTGGAGGGCATCGGCGGATTGACCGACGCTTCGCGCAACGGGGCCATGCACGTCGAGCGGGATACGGGAAACCTGAGGGTGAGCATCAATGCGTTTGGAGACATAGCCGACACCCTCCTGGTCTCGTCAGGAGAACGCGTCCTGGCCGCGATCCCCGCAGACTTCGCGGCCCTGGAGCCAGTCGAGTTCGTGGTAGACCTCGCGGGTTACACCACCTATCGGGTGCAGCTGCCGGCGCTCGGATTGGACTACGCATCCGATCCGGCAGAGCGGAAGCTGGCTCGGCCGTTTGCAGCCGATCCATTGGCAAGAGAGCAAGTCCCGCGAGCAGATCAACTAGTGTTCGAGGCACGAGAGTTGGCCAAGGGCCGCAGGTACCCTGAAGCCAGAGACATGTTCGAGTCTGCGCTAGCCGAAGAACCGTGGCATCGCGACGCATTGCTCGGGCTAGCCGATCTGGAGTACCGCCGCGGACTGCACGAAGTTGGGTTGGTTCATGTAACGCGTGTGCTGCAGCTCGACGCATACGATGCCGCAGCCAACTTCGTCTCCGGGAATATCTATCGTGCGTTGGATCAAGACACTGACGCTCGCGAGGCGTATGGCTGGGCGGCGCGCTCCATGGCATATCGCTCTGCCGCGTACGTGCAGCTTGCCGAGCTGACGCTGGTCGAAGGCGATTACTCAGAAGCGACCCGGTATGCTCGCCTCGCGCTGGACTACGACCGCAACAACATCCCGGCGCGGCAGGTGCTTGCCATCGTTGGCCGCCGAGCGGGTGATGCGACACTTGCCTCGTCGATGCGTGAGCAACTGCTCGCGATCGACCCGCTACACCACTTCGTGGCAGCCGAGTCCTATCTCACGTCAGGTGACGCGGTATCCGCCAGTGCTTTCACCGCGTCACTGCGTAGTGAGTACCCCGACCAGACAATGCTCGAACTCGCCGCCGACTACCTCCGTCGCGGCGCGCACGAAGATGCCCGCACACTACTCGGGCTCGGCACCCAGGCTGCCGCGAACCCACTGCTCGGAGCGTGGCTGGCGTGGCTGGACGACGATCCGAGGAAGCTGCCTCGGCAGGCGGACGTGCTATTCGTGTTTCCGTTCCGGCGTGAGACCATTCCAGTTCTCGAGTGGGCGGCGGAACATGACGATCATTGGTCTTGGGTCTACCTGCTCGCACTCAATCTGTGGGCGCGGGACCGCGCTGACGAAGCCGCCACTCTGCTAGAGAGTCTCGACAACAGGGCCGATTTGGCACCGCTGTACGTGAGCCGCGCTCATCTCTTGAAAACAATGCGCCAGCGCGATCCGGAACCGGATCTGCGCCGTGCAGTGCAGCTCGGCGGTTCCAACCGCACGATTCACATCCACCTGATCCGTCATCTTCAGGATCAGGGCCGCTGGGAAGACGCTCGGGCAGCGTCCACAACCGCTCAGGTGCACTTCTC
>JBDHHP010000149.1:0-9322 GCA_039589275.1 Gemmatimonadota bacterium
GCTTGGGACCACAGCGACCGCGCTTCACCGATCCGGCCCTCCCGTTCGGCCTTCTCTGCATCGCGGACGAGTCGATTTGCGTTGTAGAGTCCGTTGTAGTATGCGCAGGCCAGAAAGGAACCCGTCACGAGTGCGACGAGCGCTAGAGGCCAGCGCAGATTCACTGCTCGCGCCCGGCTAACAACTTCTCCTCAAAGCGAAGGAGGTAGGCCTCAATGCCATCAGCCACAGCCACGGCGAGGTTCCGTTGACCAGTGGCCGACGAAAGGAACGCCGCGTCACCCCGGTTCGTGGCAAACCCGGTCTCCAAAAGAATAGCCGGCCGCCGCGCGGCTCCCAAGACGGCGAACCGAGCTTGTGACACCCCGCGATTCCTCCCGGGATGCACCTTCGATCCTGCATCTTGAACCATGTGGGCCAGCAGATCCGACTCGCGCAGGTACTCGTTCTGATGCAGGTCCTTATAGATGAAGGCCAGCGGGTCGTCTTCGTCCAAAGCCCACTCGGTCTCGTACCTGACCGCCTCATTCTCCATCTGCGCGACACGCTGAGCTTCGGCCGTTCGGGCCTCGTCGAGGTAGTAGGTCTCAACTCCACTCACGTTCTCGTAGCCCGGCATGGGCTTCAGACTGTTAACGTGAATGCTGACGAAGAGGTCGCAGTCGTCATTGCACATAGGAGCCCGATCCGCTAGCCCCGGCAGCACGTCGGTATCCCGTGTCATCATCACATTGATGCCGCGCCGCTCCAGCTCATCACGCAACCGTTTCCCAATGGCCAGGGTGATATGCTTCTCCTTCACGCCGCGTGGCAAGTATCGCCCTGGATTGCCCGGATCCCGACCGCCGTGCCCCGGATCCACCACTACATTGTGCACCATCCGGAAGCCGCGCCGGGCCGCTGCGCTCCCCGGGCGCGGCGCCGTGTAGGCAACTCGTGGTTGCTCCCCGCCGCCTGCCACCACGGGAGAGAACCGAGCCTCTTCAAATCGGGCGGCGTAGGGATCGTAGCGGTAGCCTTCACTGAACATTCGTGGCACTACATCAGTGAGCCACTGCAGCGGCAGGAAAATCGTATCCCGAGACACGTAGGCGCCGCCCACCAGCGGCGTGACTCTGCCCTGATACATGAGTACGGCACCGTCGAGCAGGAACCGGAATGGCTGATCGGCGAAGGCCACTACTGCCCAGTCGCCGTCCACTGCGCCGTTGACGGGTAGCAACCGGGAAAGCCGAGGAAGAGCGAGCGTGGGGTGGCCGCGTTCGAGCGAAACGGGCACCTCGGCTTGCCCGCGTGCGGTTGCAACGACGATGCTGGCCGGCGCGACCGGCCCAGGAGCCCGCACGCCCCCGACGGCAAGCGCCAATGCCAGGATAAGTGATGTCATTGCCTGCGCCCCATGGCACGGGCCGCCTCTCTCGCCGCATCTCGTCGTTTAACGTCCTCGCGCTTGTCGTGCAGCTTCTTTCCACGACCGAGCGCCACTTTGACCTTGGCCCAACCGTCGGACAGGTACATCTCCAAGGGAACCAGGGTCAGACCGCGCTGCTCCAAAGCGCCAATCAGGCGGCGGACCTCGCGCCGGTGCATCAGTAGCTTGCGCGGTCTTTCGGGATCATGGTTGACGTAACCGGCTGAGTCGTAAGCGGCGATGTTGACCCCTTCTAGCCAGACCTCTCCCCGTCGAACGGCTCCGAACCCGCCCTTCAGGCTCACTTTCCCTGCGCGGACAGATTTGATTTCCGTTCCGGTGAGCACCAAGCCCGCCTCCCACGTCTCTAGGATGTGGTAGTCGTGACGTGCCTTGCGGTTCGAGGCCACAACCTTGCGCTTGGTGGCCTCGGAATCTGAGCGCTGCGACACAAGCTAAGTCGAAGATAGAAAACCACTTCCAGGCGGTCAAGCAGAACCTTGACGGCCCCTTACCCCACGGCTATCTATATTCGCCTGAAGTCGGGAAGTTCCTCGCCGAAGTGGTGGAACTGGTAGACGCGCTGCGTTCAGGGCGCAGTGGGCTTAACGCCCGTGGGGGTTCGAATCCCCCCTTCGGCATGGAAAGTCGGAACGGC
This sequence comes from Gemmatimonadota bacterium, assembly GCA_039589275.1. GTDB lineage: Bacteria > Gemmatimonadota > Gemmatimonadetes > Gemmatimonadales > GWC2-71-9. Next base: position 2,070 of record JBDHHP010000149.1, read on the forward strand.
GGAACGGCGGAACGACGGAACTGGGCAGGGTGTGGAGCTTCCGCCGTTCAGACTGACCGACGTTCCGACGTCAGTATCTCTCCATGGCGGGATCCACCTCTAGGGCCCACGCATCCACTCCGCCGTGCAGGCTATGCACCTGCTCGAAACCGGCCCCTTTAAGAATCTCCAGTGCCAACAGCGATCTGATTCCGTAGTGGCAGACAGTGACTACTTCGAGGCTCGTGTCCAGCTCAGCGAGTCGGCTGCGCAGTGACCCCAGCGGTACGTGCATCGATCCTTCTATCTGGCAAATCTGTAACTCGTAGGGTTCGCGCACATCCACCAGCAACGGCCCTTCCCCGCTCTCCAGCTTCTCGGCCAGCTCGGCGGCAGTGATTTCGAGTCCCGCTGCGGTCACCGCATTGGCGCCGCAGTACTCCTCGTAGTCGATTAGCTCTGTGACAGTCGGGTTGTCACCGCACACCGAGCACTCGGGATCCCTCGTGAGTCGGAGTTCGCGGAATCCCAGTTGGAGCGCGTCGAAAAGCAACAGCCTGCCGGCAAGCGTCTCACCCAGTTCCAGAATGATCTTCAACGTCTCGAGCGCCTGAATGGTACCGATGACACCTGGCACTGCTCCGAGGATTCCGGCTTCCGCACAGCTAGGTACTAATCCTGGCGGCGGCGGTTCCTGAAACAGGCAGCGGTAACACGGCCCGCCCGGAGCGCCAAAAACAGAAGCCTGTCCTTCAAACCGGAAGACCGCACCGTAAACGTATGGCTTGCCCGTAAGGACACAGGCGTCATTGGCCAAGTAGCGCGTGGGGAAGTTGTCCGAGCCATCTACCACGACGTCGTAGGCTTCGAAGATCTCGATAGCGTTCTCGGAGGATAGCCGAGCCTCGAGACTATCAACCTCGACGTACGGATTGAGATCCCGCAACCGCGTCTCGGCAGATTGGACCTTGGTGGTGCCGACTCCGCCGGTACCGTGCAAGATCTGACGCTGCAGATTGGATTCATCTACCACGTCGAAGTCCACCAAGCCCAGCCTACCGACCCCCGCGGCCGCCAGGTACAGCGCGGCCGGCGACCCTAGACCACCGGCACCAACGACGAGCACTCGGGAAGCCTTGAGCTTACGCTGCCCGCTCTCTCCCACTTCGGGCAGAGACAGGTGGCGCAAGTAGCGCTTGAACTCCTTGGAGGAGAAATCACCCAGCTGCCGGCTCCTATGGCTCGGCATCAGTCGGTACACCGATGTCGGTCATGGCTGCCAAGTCTAGCACCCGCTCGAGCTCTTGTTGGTCTAGCAGGTTCTTCTCTGCCACCAAAGCTCGGACGGTCATGCCTCGCGATACGGCCTCCTTCGCAAGCTCCGCCGCTCTCGCATAACCGAGCTTAGGGGCGAGTGCAGTCACTATGGCCGGGCTCCGTTCGAGCCAGTACGCGCATTGCTCTTCGTCGGCCTGAATGCCGGACACACAGCGTTCTGCCAGTATCCGGCTGGCGTTTGCCAGGATCTCTAGAGTGAACAGGAGGTTGTGCGCGATCACCGGCATCATGACGTTGAGCTCGAGTTCGCCGGCGGCTGATGCCTGAGCAACGACTTGGTCATTCCCGACCGCCTGATGACAAACCATGTTGACCATCTCGGCAATGCTGGGATTCACCTTGCCTGGCATGATGCTGGATCCGGGCTGAACCGGAGGCAACTTGATTTCGGCCAACCCCGTTCTCGGTCCGGAGGACAGCAATCGCAGGTCGCTTGCTATCTTGCCAAGATCCACAGCGAAGCTCCTCACGCAGCCGCTGAAGGCGGCGAAATCACCCATGGACTGCATCAACTGAACGCGGTCCTCACCTATCCGAAGCTCCAAACCAGTGATTTCCTTCAGGTGCTGCACCATTAGGGCGGGATACTCGGGCTCAACGTTTAATCCGGTCCCCACAGCCGAACCCCCGATGTTGAGTTCCCGCAGCCAATCGGCGGCCTGCTCAATCCTCCTAGCATGGCGCGCAACTGTCTTGCCGTACCCTGCAAACTCTTGACCCAATCGGATCGGGGTGGCGTCTTGCAGGTGTGTTCTGCCTGATTTCACCACATGGTGGAACGCGCGACCCCTGTCGAGTAGGGCCTCGGACAACAACCCCATTGCTTCCAGCAATCGCGGTAAGATTGATAGCGCAGCCAAGCGCATTGCGGTCGGAATCGAATCGTTCGTGCTCTGCGCCATGTTGACGTGATCGTTGGGGTGTATCGGCTGGTACTCGCCTCGCTTGCCACCGAGGATCTCGTTGGCCCTGTTCGCCAGCACTTCGTTGGCGTTCATGTTGTGACTGGTCCCGGCCCCTGCCTGATAGGGATCGACCACGAACTGGTCGCGGTGTTCGCCGAGTAGCACTTCATTTGCCGCCGCCAAGATGGCGTCCGCAAGGTGGGCCTGCAGCCTGCCGGTCTCCTTGTGCGTCAGAGCAGCGGCTTTCTTAACCAACACTATCCCCTCAATGAAGGCGGGCTGTGGCCGCAGCCCTGAGACCGCGAAGTTCTGTCGCGCTCGCTCGGTCTGAATGCCGTACAAGGCGGAGGCAGGTACCTTCAGCTCGCCAAGGGAATCGCGCTCAATCCGGGATGTCACCGGGTCACCTCTACTCTGAGTGCATCGTTCACCCGATTGAAATAGGCGAAGAGTCCTATCACCAGCGTGATCTCGAGGATCTCCTCGTCGGTCCAGTGAGTTGCCAAAGCCTCATATTCCTGGTCCGTCACGGCGTGACCGCTCTCGGTCACTTTCTCGGCATAGCGCAAGGCCAACTTCCAGTCTTCCGTCAGCCCCTCTTCCGACCCGGAACCCGCACCATCGGTCTCAGGTACCTCGCGCCGAAGGGCGGCCAACCACCGTTCTTCAGCACCCAGCCGCCTTGCCAAGGCGGTATGAGAAGCCAGTCAGTACTTACACGCGTTAATGGACGAGACTCTGACTGCCAGCAGCTCCTTGAGCAGCGGCGAGACCACACCCTCGTTCATCACCGTGCGAAAGTGGGTGATCATCGTCCTGAGGTGCTTGGGCAGGACGCCAACCGTCCGGAACATGTTGGGGATGTTCCCGCGCTCCTGCAAGAACACGTCGAAGATGCTACGCACCTCGGAAGCGACTTCATCAGGATTGCGGGGACGAATGCGAGGCTGGGTCATGTGAGCTCCGATAGGCTGACCCGCACCGGTCAGTGGGCCGAGGTGAGTGCGCTACACCGCCCGCAGCACGATTGCGGAACGACGTTAAGGGTAGAAAGCTCCAGTTAGGAACGGATTGGACTCCCGCTCGGTTCCGATCGTGGTGGCCGGCCCGTGGCCCGAGTACACAATCGTGTCGTCAGAAAGCGTGAGGAGCTGCTTTCGGATGCTCGTGAGTAGGGTCTCCATATCTCCCCCCGGAAGATCGGTCCGGCCGATCGAACCCGCGAAGAGAGCGTCGCCCGACAGCACCGCTCCGTAACCGACGAGGGCTACGCCTCCGGGACTATGCCCCGGGACGTGCCGTACCTCGAAGCTGTAGTCACCGACCTCAAGCGAGTCCCCATGGGCCAGCTCGTTGTCAGGAGGGGGCAGCGGGTCGACATCGATTCCGTACTTGGCCCCCTGTCTCTGGAAGTTGTCATACAGGGGCCGGTCGCCCGGATGCACGTATATGGTGGCTCCAGTCTTCTCGACCACAGTTCCCAATCCCATGACGTGGTCCAGGTGGGCATGAGTGAGCCACACTTCACGCAGTGTCAACCGCTCATGCTCTATCCTCTTGAGAAAGAGATCCGCTTCCTCACCCGGATCGACGATTGCGGCCTCACGGGTCTCCGGATCAGCGATGATGTAGCAGTTCTCCTGAAACATCCCGTTCGTGAGGCAAATAATCTCGGGCTGCACCGGCTAGCTCTTGTCCTTTAGATCAGTGAGATACTTTTCCACCGAGACCGCTGCCGTGGTCGCGTCTCCGACTGCGGTTGTGATCTGCCGTGTGAGCTGTTGCCGCAAGTCACCGGCTGCCCAAAGCCCCTCTATAGAAGTCCTCATCTGCCAGTCGGTTATGACGTAGCCCTGCTCGTCATGGTCGAAATGGCCCCTGATCAGATCGCTGTTGGGACGAAATCCGATGAACACAAACGCACCGGTGACTTCGAGATGTGATTCCTCGCCGGTCACCGTGTCCTTCAGGCGCAGCTGCTTGACGTTCCGTTCGTCGCCCTCGATTTCCTCGACTACCTTGTTCCACACTACCTCGATCTTTGGGTTGTTGAACACACGATTCTGCAGAATTGCCGACGCCCTGAGCTGGTCGCGCCGGTGCACCACGTAAACCTTCTCCGCAAACTTCGTGAGGTAGCCAGCCTCCTCAGCGGCGGCGTCGCCGCCGCCCACCACGGCTATGGTCTCGCCCTTGAAGAACGCCCCGTCGCACACCGCGCAGTACGATACGCCCTTGCCGGCGTATTCGACTTCGCCCGGAACACCCAGCTTCACAGGCGTACCGCCAGCCGTGAGGATGACCGCCGGCGCCCGGAATGTCTTTCCGAATTCCGTCTTCACATGGAACTCGCCGTTCGGCTGCTTCTCGATCGTCCGAACCGTATCGGTCACGATTTCGGCACCGAACTTCTTGGCGTGATCGGCCATCTTCTGCGCGAGGTCGCGGCCAAGAACACTCTCAAATCCGATGTAGTCCTCGATCAGTTCAGTATTGAGCAGCTCGCCTCCCGGCAACCCTCGCTCGATGATCACGGCGTTGAGCATGCCGCGGCCAGCGTACAATCCGGCACAGAGACCTGCCGGTCCCGCACCTACGACTATGACATCACAAGTCACTTCGTCGTTGTGTTCCGCTGCAGACATTGCGTTTCCTGTCCTGCTGCCTGGGTTTCTGGTGGTGTGCTCCGCCGCTGTCAAATGATGTCGCGCGGTAGAGAGTTAGGGCGGTAAGATAACCTAGGTCGCGGTTTCGGCGGCAGCGACCCGTTCGCGGTGCAGTGCTTCGAGGCCGTCGAGCCAGGCTTCGGAAACCTGCAGCGAGCCCAACTGGCCGCGGCGGCCCTGCATTGTGCGATCGCCATGCCAGTCCGAGCCTCCTGTCGGAAGCATTCGTAGCGTCTTCGCCAACGCTCTGATTCTCCTTACGGAGTGGTCACCGTGCGCAGGGTGAACCACTTCCGCGCCGTCGACTCCGGCTTGCTGCAGCTCTGTCAAGAAAGCTCTTGTGGCTCGAGATCCCAAATGGGCTGCTGATGTCACACCGCCGACTTCTCGCACTAGTGAACTGACGTCGGCAACCGTCGGAAGGTCCTTGGGCACGAACGCAGGCCGTCCCTCGGCCAGGAACCGATCAAAGGCCTCGTTGGCATCCCTGACTACGCGCATTTTTACGAGTGACCGGGCGACGTGTGGCCGGCCGACTGCAGCGTCCCCAGCCTCTGACATTACGCCCTCGACATCCGCCGGCACCTTGATTCTGTTGAGGCGCTGAACGATTAGGTGCGCACGCTCCACTCGCTTCTGTCTTTGCTCCGCCAGAAACCGGTTCAGGCCGGGATGATCGCTTGGCAGAAAGTAGCCCAGGAGGTGCATCTCGCCCCAACCCGCGGCGACGCTGAATTCGCACCCAGCGATCACCCTCACGCCTACCTCTGCCGACGCTGCCGCGGCCTGAGGGATGCCATCAAGTGTGTCATGGTCAGTGAGGGCCACCGCGACTAGGCCAGCCTTCGCAGCGCAGTGGACTACGTCTGCAGGCGGGATCTCCCCGTCAGACGCGGTGGAGTGGACATGAAGATCGACGAACCGCACGAATCAACTGCTGCGCCGCCGATATCCCAGGTCCGGGCTTGTGCGTGCGGACTGCGAAAAGCGGAACAACTCGCGCAAGCGCGCTTCAGGGAGTTCCATCAAGGCTGCGTCGGTGCGCTTGACACCCCGAGGAGAGAAGCGGGTTACTCTGAGGACTCGCCCCGATCCAGTCCCTTTCTCAAACACCAGGCCGTGTTCGTCATCGGCATAGACGGTCACGCGGCCTGACGGGTAGACGTCCCACCGCTCGCCCTCTATTTCAATCGAACGACGTGGCATGTCAGACCACCCCCTCGGAGAATTCCTCAATATCCCGTTTCACATCTGCCATGAACCGATCCGAATCGGCACCGTCCACAACCCGATGGTCGAACGACAGCGACAGCATTCCCATCTTTCGAACGGCAATGACATCCTGCCCGTCTTCCAGTGTGATGATCTTAGGCCGCTTCTCAATGGTTCCGGCGCAGAGAATGGCCACCTGCGGCTGATTTATGATTGGCGACCCCGTGTAGGAGCCGAACACCCCAGGGTTAGTGATCGTGAACGTGCCGTGCTGTACTTCTTCGGGATTCAGCTTCTTGGTGCGGGCGCGCTCGCTCAAGTCCGCCATTCGCTTGGCGATGCCAATCAGAGAAAGCTCGTCCGCGTTCTCGATGACGGGCACGATCAGCCCCCAATCGAGTGCCACTGCAATCCCGATGTTGATCCGCTGGCGGTAAACGACGTTGTCCCCACTGACGGAGGCATTGAGCACAGGATGCTTTCGCAGATTGTCAGCGACTGCCTTCACAATGAATGCCAAGAACGTAAGCTTTGCGCCGCGAGCCTCGTAGTCGGCCTTCACCGCTCGGCGAATTCTGTCGACGTTGGTGAAGTCGACCTCGAAGAAGCTCGTCACATGAGCCGAGACGCGGCGTGAGAGCACCATGTGGTCAGCCGTCAGCTTGCGGATACGACTCATCACCTCAACGCGATCGCCGTCCCACACCTCCACGTGGGGGTGGACGATCTCGCCGGCGGCGGTCACTGCCGAAGGAGCCGGTGCTGGCGAGATCGGAGCAGCGGGAGCTTGGATGGCCTTGCCCGACTCGATGAAGCTCAGGATGTCCTGCTTGGTGACACGGCCCGCATGGCCGGTACCCTCCACGGCCGCGAGATCGACCCCATGTTCGGCCGCGATCTTGCGCACCACAGGAGTCGACTTACGGCGCAGCCGTTCTTCGGCCGTCTCATCGGACACTCGCGTGGACGGCGGTGCGGCTATTGGCGGGGGTTCGGCCCTGAGCGGGGTCGCTTCTGCGGGCTCAGCCGGGGCCGGGGCTGACGCCTTCTTTTCTGCCGGTGGTGCGGCGGGCGCAGGGGCGGCAGCGGCGGCGGCACCCATGTCCGTCTCAATCACAGCAACCACCGTCGCGACTTCCACCGTTTGACCTTC
>JBDHHP010000150.1:0-12618 GCA_039589275.1 Gemmatimonadota bacterium
ATCTCGACCAGCCCGTTCTTTGTCTCCCCTAGGGCGGCAAGGGAGTCGGCCGGTAGAAACGGATCGTCGGCTGCGTGGATCAGCATGGTGGGCACCGCGATGTGGCTAACGAAACGCCGAGAACTGGATCGCGTGTAGTAATCGTCAGCATCCAGAAACCCGTGCAGCGGCGCAGTAGCCGCATCGTCGAATTCGCGAAAAGTCACTGCTCTGAGAGCCCGCTCCACATCGATCAACCCGCCGAGAAGACTCCGCTTGCCGGCTATCTTCCTACGCAGCTTTCGCATGAGATACGCTCGGTACACCCGTGAGAACCCGCGCTCGACGTGATCGGAACCCGCCGCAAGGTCGTACGGAACTGACACCGCGGCAGCTGCTCTCAGCGGTGGCGGATGCTCCCTTCCCTTCCGCCCTTCCTCCCCCAGGTACTTGAGCAGCACGTTCCCGCCCAGAGAGAAGCCTACTGCACCGAGCGGCCTCAGCGGAAAGCGAGCGGCCAACATCTCTATCACGAGCCCCACATCCCCGGTCTCGCCTGAATGGTACGACCGCGGCAGCCTGTTCAGTGCGCCGCTGCAAGAGCGGAAGTTCAGCCCGACTGCAGAGACACTGCGACGCGCCAAGGCGCGGTACATCTCCAGTGCGTACCCGGACCGGGCAGAGCCCTCGAGACCGTGCAGCACGATAACGAGCGGGAATTCGTCGCTGGTCTGCCGATCGCGCGTCCGAACCACCCAGTCCAAGTCCAGGAAATCGCCATCGCCTAGCTCGAGCCGCTCGCGGCGCAGCTCGACCCCGGACCGCGATCGCAGCCACCTGGCTCCGATGCTCTGCATATGCGGCCCCGGCAACCACCAAGCCGGACGGAAAGCGGGATCGGTCATGGGGAGGAAAGTAACCGACTGCCGCGCCTTCCTCCCGCCTTACCGTCCTAGCGCCTTTCGTCCGGCATCCCGAACGGATACAGCTTGTCGAGCGGGGCAAACTGGTAGTCGAGCGCGTCCAGCCGCGTCGTGCCCACGAACGGACCGGGCGCATCGATGATGACGATGGACTTGGCATACCCGGTCTCGTCGAATCCGCGCCGGAAGTGCGCACGCGATTTCACGACAAATACGTCGTATTCGTCGGGATCGATCGGGCCGACTCTCATCTGCTCAGGCGATGTGAGTTGTGTATAGGCCGGCGCGATGAGCAGCATGTTGTGGTCGCCGAACTCGACTGCGGCAAATTGCTCGTACGAGCCGTACGAACCGAAGTAGGCCAAGGTGCCCTCTATATGCAGGGGCGAGCCGCCACTCGGCGTGAACCCGCCGACATCCATGGAAAAGTGATCACCGGGCTTCGCGTCGGCATCAGCTAAAGCCTGGAGGGCACGTTCGTCTCGTAGCGCACCATAGATGAAGTTGTCGACGCCCTGGTCGACTAGCTCTCGCAGGATGAACGTGGCGTCACCTGGCCTGTCACTGTAGTCACCAATCGCTACCGGCGTTTGCCCGGCGGCCACTGCCCTGCGAACTTGGCGCACGCCCTCGCGCGGCATCGCAAACTCACCGTGTGCGAACTCCTCTCGCACACGCCACATGTAGTCAGACATGTCTTCGGCGATGCGGTCCGCCAGCTCTTGGTCATCGTTGGTGATTGCCATAACGGTCGCACCGACGTCGGGTACGTCGGACCAGGGATACCCGAAGAACACACTGACGTAGGCGTCATCCTCGCGCGCTTCCCAGCGACGGGCCCGCTCCATGATGTCCATTGCCGGAGAGGAGCCGGTCCACTGCAGCACTGTTGCCGTGATGATTCCGGGCTTGCGAGTGGCGGTGGTCGGCACGAACTCCCCGCGCATTGTGCGAATCAGCATCCGGGCAGCCCGCTCGCCTTGGATGTAGGCATCGTAATGCGGAAACCTCTTGACCGTGAACGCCATGTCGGCCGCCGCCAGGAACTCGGCGTCCTCGTTGCCGTGCAGGTCGAAGGTCGCGACTATCGGGACATCTGGCCCCACGATTTCCCGGAACCTACGGGCGATCTCTGCCTCAGGTCGGGGTACGTCGCGAACGGCCATGGCGCCGTGGAGGGCCAAGTAGACCCCGTCAACAGGCAACTGCTCCCGGAGGTCGTCCAGCATCAAACCCATGAAGTGGTCGAAAGCCTCCTCCGTATTCCAGCTGGAGGAGGACCCACCAAACACCTCCGCGGGAGACGTGAGACCGACAAGCTCGACGCTGCCATATTCGCGAGCTCGTGAGACAAAGCCCCTGACATAGCCGCCGGCCTCCAGCACCTCATCTCCTTGGTACGGTGGGCGGATCCGAGTCCACTTCTCGATGTCCGTATCGCCGCCCGGGCAGAAGGTGCAGGTCTCATGAGAAAACTGAGCAACTGCGATCTTGAACGACTCGCCTGAAGAACATGCGATGCCTAGAAGGAGCGACAGAGCTAAGGCCGGTCTGATACTCGTCATGGTTCACTCCGGATGTTTGCGAAGATGCAGCGGGCGGTCCTTCCGAGCAGGCTTGACGCCCACCCGGACAGCGACAATGTACGTTTCGCCGCACTTGCCCGCGAGCGACGCTCTCAGGCAGACTACTTGCGACCGGCCCGCATACGCTACATAACAACTGTGACCATAATTCCGTCACCTCGAGGCAGGCACCTACCACGGTCAGCACCTCTCAAACGTATCAGATAGGAGAAACCCCCGGCCATGACGCGACGACCATCAGGAGGGTTTAGCGCCGCAATAGCGACATTCCTCATTGCAGTCACTCTATCGCCCGACGCCGGAATCGCACAGGACACGCGGTTCGAGATCGTCGTCCCCCAGGCCATCCGATCCGATCCTATCGTGGGACGAGTCTACGTGATGATCGCCCGGACCGGGCAAAGAGAACCGCGGTTACAGATCGGTCGCACCGGACAGCCGTTCTTCGGGCGGGACGTCGACCAGCTCATGCCGGGTGAGGTTGCCGTTATCGACGGTACCGACCTGGGTTGGCCTGCGGAGAGCCTTGCTCACATCCCGCCCGGGGAGTACTACGTGCAGGGATTCGTGAACATATACTCGGAGTTTAACAGAGCCGACGGTCACGTCCTTTGGATGCACGATGACCGCTGGGAGGGGGAAACCTCTACAGCGATGTGCAGCGCGTCCGTCTCGATGCCGAACGGGGTTATACACTGCGATTAGTTGCGGACAATGTGATTCCTGAGATCGTCGTGCCCGACAACACCGAGTGGGTGGAGAGGTTCAAGTTCGAGAGCCCAATGCTCACGGAATTCTGGGGCCGCCCGATCTACCTGGGCGCAACCGTGCTCTTGCCCCGCGACTACCACGGCTCGACCATCGATTACCCGGTTCTCTACCGACAGGGGCACTTCTCACTGCGCAACCCATTGAGATTCCAAGTCGGCGAGGCTCTTCATGGGGAGTGGATCAAAGACGACTTCCCACGCATGAAAGACGACTTCCCACGCATGATTGTGGTGACATTCCAGCATCCGACCCCTTACTTCGACGACTCTTACGCAGTGAACTCCGTAAATGTGGGTCCTTACGGAGACGCGATTCTCCAGGAGTTGATCCCGGAAGTCGAGCGTCGTTATCGGATCATCGAGGAACCTTGGGCTCGTCTGTTGGACGGAGGCTCGACAGGCGGTTGGGAGGCACTGGCGCTTCAGATCTTCCATCCTGACTTCTTCGGCGGCACATGGTCTTATTGTCCCGACCCGGTGACCTTCACCAACGTAGAGGGCGTGAACATCTACGAAGACGACAACGGCCTGTACAAGGATCGTGGCTGGTTCAAGGTTCCTGTTATCAACTCGCGCGAAATCAACGGCGAGGTACGCGTAACCTCAGAGCAACGCAACCGCTTCGAGTTGGTGAGCGGCACCAAAGGCCGCTCGGGACAACAGTTGGACATCTGGGCTGCGGTCTATGGTCCGATCGGGGAGGATGGTTACTTCAAGCCCGTATACCACAAACGTACCGGGGTGGTTGATCGGGAAGTCGCCGAGTACTGGCGGGAGAACTACGACCTGCTCCACTACATGCAGCAGAATTGGAGCTGGCTGGGCCCAAAGCTAGTCGACAAGCTCTACATCTACACCGGCGACATGGACAATTACTACTTGAACTATCCGGTGATGGAAATGGAAGCCTGGATGAAGACCACCCAGAATCCTCATTATCCCGGATTCTTCATGTACGGCAGAAACAGAGGGCATTGCTACAGCGGTCCCGTGACCACCGCCGAGCGACTCAAAGAGATGGCTCAGCACGTGATGCGGCGACAGCCGGCCGTGAGGGACACGCCTTGGTGGCAGTACTAAGAGCCAATGGAGACAGGAATGAAAGCGCGTCAAATCCGACTGAGCCTGGGTGCGGTCGCGTCAGCAATGGTCGCGGTGTCCTGCGCACCGGCGACTGAGGCCGCCGAAGCGGCTGACGTCCAGTTTCTCAAGGACAACTACAACAAGTACGAATACCGCATTCCGATGCGCGACGGTACTCACCTGTTCACGGCCGTCTACGTGCCAAAGGACACGACGGAACACTATCCCTTCCTGGTCAAGCGAACGCCTTACACGGTCAGCCCGTACGGTGAAGATCAGTTTCCACGTTGGCTTGGGCCGGTCGGCTCCAGGCGTTTCGCCGAAGAGGGCTACATCTTCGTCTACCAGGATGTGCGAGGCCGGTACATGTCCCAAGGCGTGTTCCGCAACATGACACCTCACACTCCCGAGAAGGATGACTCGACGGATGTCGACGAGAGTTCCGACATGTACGATACCGTCGATTGGCTGCTAGAGAACGTCCATCCCAACAACGCGCGTGTCGGAATCTGGGGGATCTCATATCCGGGCTTCTACACGGCAGCTAGCATAATCGACAATCACCCTGCCATCAAAGCGGCCTCGCCACAGGCAGCCATCGGTGACTGGTTCGTAGGAGACGACTTCCATCACAAAGGCGCTTTCTATCTGCACGATGCGTTTCGCTTCTTCCCTGGGTTCAAGAGCAACAGACCTGAGCCAACCACCGAGAGTGGTGCGCGATTCCAGTTCCCGACCAACAGTGCCTACGAGTTCTTCCGTGACATGGGACCGCTCAAGAACGCGAACGAACAGTACTTCAACAACGAGGTTGCCTTTTGGGATTCCATGATGACACATGGGGAGTACGATGAGTTCTGGAAATCACGCAACATCATACCCCACATGGACAACGTGACAACGGCTGTCATGACAGTCGCCGGTTGGTTTGATGCGGAGGACCCCTACGGACCGATCGAGATCTACGAATCGATTGAGAGTCAGAATCCAGGTATCCAGAATACGCTGGTCGCGGGTCCATGGTACCATGGCGGCTGGGTCCGCGCCGCGGGCGACAGGCTGGGCAATGTGTCGTTCCAGCAGCGAACCGCCGAGTACTATCGCGAAAACGTAGACATAGCGTTCTTCAACTATCACCTGAAGGACAAAGGAGAATCGGACCTGCCCGAGGCCCTGGTGTTCGCAAGTGGCTCCAACGAGTGGCATCGGTTCGATTCCTGGCCGCCGCCTGCTGCTACCCCGACATCGCTTTACCTCAACGAGCACGGGTCAATCACCTTCCAGCCACCTACTGCAGTCGACGGCGCTGACTCTTATGTCAGCGATCCGGCAAACCCGGTTCCGTACACGCAGGAAGTCACCACAGTTCGAACACGCGAATACATGGTCGAAGACCAGCGGTTTGTGGCGGATCGATCTGACGTCCTAGTGTACCAGACAGAGGTGTTGACCGAGGACATCACACTAGCCGGGCCGCTTACGGCAGATCTCTTCATTTCTACGACCGGAACCGACGCGGACTTCGTCGTGAAGATCATCGACGTCTACCCGGACGACGCGCCGGACGTGGAAGATCCATACCTCGACGTCCCGATGGGCGGCTATCAAATGCTGGTGAGGGGAGAGGTGATGCGGTCCAAATTCCGCGACAGCTGGGAAGACCCGGAGCCACTAGTGCCGGGCGATGTCACCCGCATCACGTTCACGGCGCCCGACATCTTCCACACATTCAAGAGCGGGCACCGCATCATGATTCAGGTGCAAAGCTCTTGGTTCCCGCTGGTGGACATGAACCCGCAGACCTTCGTGGATATCTACAGCGCAACCGAGGATGACTTTCGGCAGGCCACGCACACGATACACAGATCCTCGCAACACCCGTCGCATTTAGAGGCTCGGCGACTGCACAAATGAACATTGACCCCCGGCGCTGTGTCGCTTGCGCCAACTGCGTTCCAATCTGTCCGATGGGGGCCATCGCCATCGACGTTGCGACTAGCAGGGCTACCATCGACTACGACGAGTGCGTGGAGTGCGGCACATGTTATCGCGGAATGAGCCAGGAGCATCTCAATCCCACGGTGGTCCGGGCCATTCGGCGACTGGCCAAGGCGTTCCGATTTCGCTTCGAGCCCGAACCCGATGTCTGTCCCACTGCAGCATTTGTTATGGAGGATCTGAGCTGGCCGCGAATAGTACGGCAGGTCTTCAGTGATCCGCTAGTTGAGCACACGTCCACGGGCATCCACGGCCGAGGCACTGAAGAGGTCAAGACCAACGACGTTTCCAATCGTGTGGGGTTGGGAGAGGTTGGGTTTGTGATCGAGTTGGGGCGACCCGGAGTGGGTGTGCGGTTCCATCAGATCCAGCACATGACGGTAGCTCTAGCGCAGTCGGACGTCACGTTCGAGACCAAGAACCCCATCACCCACCTGATGACGGATCCCGCAACCGGCGAGCTGAGGCCAGATCTCCTTGACGAGAAGATCCTTTCGGCAATCGTAGAGCTCACGACGACGCTCGGAGAGGTACCGCGAGTCCTGGAGGTCGTCGCCTCGGCATCCAGAGAGATCGACACGGTCATGACCGTCGGCGTGTCGACTCGCTGCGACGAGAGGGGCAACGATGAGCTTCTCGCTCCCTTGCTTGCCAGCCTCGACTCCACCCCGGAACGTGCCAAGACCAACATGGGCCTGGGTCGGGTGACCAACCAGCAACAGACCGAGATGGTGCGATGACCAACACATTGCACCGTTATGGCGAAGCGGGGAGCTTCAGCGACGATTACATCATTTTCGCCATCCCCTGCAAAGGCAAGAACGACGAAGGTGCAGTGGACAGATTGAAGGCGTTTCTTGGCATCTGCGCCAAACACGGTCCGGTCAACGTTGGGAACTCGTCCTTCAGTAGCTACAGACCCTCGAGCAGACTTGGTCCGTCAGTCCACTGGGCGAGACCGGAAGCTCCAGACGTTGAGAGTGTCATCGCGGGAGTGCATCGGTTGGCGACGGTGGCGGCGGTCTTCGACTGCCGCGAAAAGACCGAGGCTTGCCTGAACGACCTCATCAAAGCAGACCTAGGACTATCCGTCAACATCAGCACCTCGGTCGAAGGAGCTCAACACGTAGCATCCAACTGCGGTATCCCGCGCCACAGCATCGAGTACTCACTCGGATTCGGCGACCCCCACGACCGGCTACCCGAGCGACGGGTATTGCAGCTATCGACCATGTGTGGACACGGCATGATCTCAGCGGATTTCGCCAAGAAGATGATCGACATGGTAAGAGAAGGCCGCCGCTCTGCCGATCAGGCGGCCGCCACTCTGGCCCGGTTTTGCCCCTGTGGGGCATATAACCCGGTCAGGGCAGTGCGGATTCTATCGGAGCGCAGTGCTCCAACCTCGGATCGTGCGGCGAATTCCGTCAGCCTGGAGGAAACGTAGCGGTGTTCCGTAAACTCGTCCTCGTTTCGTTACTGACCGCGGTTGCCTGTCGCCCCGCCGAGACTAGGCCCAACGCGGCAACCACCGGATACCTCGTCCTCCAGAAGCTCGCCGGCTCAGTCGCGTTCTACTCGCATGACGGCGATTTGCTGGCAACCGTTCCAGTCGGCCTGTACCCCCACGAGATGATCATGTCGGCTGATGGGCGCTACGCCTACGTCACCGATTACGGTGCACTGGGAGTGGAGGCGGAAGCGGAGGGAGGTACCACGGTCTCGGTGATCGATGTACAGGCATTGGCACAGGCAGGGGAAATAGTCCTCGGCGAGTTCCGAAGACCGCACGGGATCGACCTGGACCACGATACCGGGCATCTTCTCGTGACCACGGAGAATCCCAATAGGCTCATCATCATCGACCCGGCAACGCACGCGATTGTAGCGGACTTCACAACACAGGGCCGATCCTCGCACATGGTGACGTTGAGCCCCGATGGGAAGACCGCCTTCGTGAGCAACATCGGTACGCAAGACGTGTCCGTCATCGATCTCGAGACCGGGACAGTGCTGTTGATTCCCGTGGGCGAGAGGCCCGAGGGCAGCGACATCACTGAAGATGGCACCACACTGTACGTCGCCTGCCGCGAGTCGAACAACATCACGATTATCGACGTTGAGCAAGCGTCAGTTGTCGGTGAAGTTCCGACCGGTGCCGGCCCCAACCGAGTACGCCTGACGCCAGATGAGCGATTCTTGATTTACTCCCTGGTACACGACAATCAGATCGGGATCGCCGAAGTGGAGACGGGGCGGCAGATTGCGACAGTCGATCTCGACGGATCACCGGCCTCGCTTCAGATGTCACCAAACGGCAAGCGAATCCTGACTGCTTCCCAAGGCTCAGGCGACGTCTACGTGATATCCATAGAGAGCCGAGAGATCATCACGCGGTTCAAGACCGTCGACGGAGCCGGGCCCGATCCCGTGCTCGAGATCACCCTGCACCAACCGCAGGAGGACCTATGAGCTACGCCATCCAGATAACGACCGGCGTGGCCATCATTGACAAGCGTATGGACTCCCTGAAGGTTGCAACCGTGGGCAACGCCGCAATGCACATGCCGACGATGATCGGGGGCCTTCCCGGTATGTCAGCGATGGCGACGTCCATGATGAAGAAGGAGATCGAGAAGCTCGATATTCCGCCGGTGCGCGAGTTTATCACGCTGATACACGACTCGGGATGTGAGATCTACGGCTGCAAGGCGACAGTCGACATGTTCGACCTGAGCGAGAAGGACTTCTGTCCCGAGGTGGATGCTGTAATCTCGGTCGGAGAGTTCTACGAAAAGTCGGCTGGCGCACAGATTATCTTCACTTAGTAGCCATCCCGCTCATGATATTGGCCACGGCTGTTCCGGCAGTCGTGGCCCTTCGTGTGTGGTCGTGAACTTGCTCGGAACGCCATTGGCGCCCATATTGCCGCTCCTTCAACTCGCTATTCTCAGCTCGAACCGAGACCACAAGCTGACGTAGGATATGATCACCGATCCAATCGCGATCTTCTTTTCGCTCGCTGCAGTGGTATTGATATCCCTGGAGCTGGAGAAGCGCGTCGGGCTGTTCCGGTCGCTCGGTGCCGCGCTGACGGGAATCCTGCTGGGCATGGTGCTGTCCAACACTGGCCTGCTGCCAGGCGAATCCCCCACATACGACTTTCTGATGGGCGATGGCGTTTACATTGGCATCGCTCTGATACTGCTCAGCGTGAACCTCCGTTCAGTCCTGCAGGCAGGCCCCAAGATGCTGGCAGCCTTCGGCATCGGTGCGGTAGGCACGGCGGTTGGGGCGGTGACGGGTGGTCTGATGCTGTCGGGTTTGGTCGGTCCGGAAACCTGGAAGCTGGCCGGTCAATTCACGGGTACGTACACAGGTGGAGGGGCCAACTTCGCCGCCCTAGGCCGAGCGTTCGAGACCAGTGCAGAGCTGTTCTCCGCAGCCACAGCGGCAGACGTCATCCTGACCGCCGTGTGGATGGCCACCTGCTTGGCGGTACCGGTGTTGCTGGGACGACCCAAGCAGACTCCGGAGCCGGTCACCTCACCAGATCCCGACAGCGACACAGTCACACTCGAGCGCACTCTGAACGATAGTGTAAAACCCGTATCTATCGTGGATACGGCAGCGCTCGCCACGATCGCTATCGGAGTGGTCTGGCTGGCCGGGCAATTGGCCAGCCTGGTGCCCGTGCTGCACGAAGTGCTGTGGCTCACCACAATCGTGCTGATCCTGGCGCAGGTACCCGCGATCAAACGCCTCACTGGCAGCGCGTTGTTCGGTAACTACCTGATCCTGTTGTTCCTCGCGAGCAACGGTGCCCGGTCTGTGGTCGCCAACTTGGTTGCCATGGGCCCGCCAGTGTTCTACTACGCAGCCATAACGGTTGCGCTACACGGTTTGGTGATCTTCGGCATCGGCCGACTGGTGCGCCTCGATTTCGCGACTCTGGCCGTCGCTTCGCAGGCCAACGTTGGCGGAGCTGCATCGGCAATCGCCATGGCCGGCGCGCGCGGTTACACCGACCGTTTGCTTCCGGGAGCGGCGGTCGGTCTGGTGGGTTATGCGGCTGGCAACTACATCGGGTTCATGATCGCCGCTTTGATGCGGGGTCTGTTGGGCGCCTAGCTGGTACTCGCTCGGTCAGAACATGCGCTCGGTGTTAAGCACATTTAGCAGAGGCTCACCCGCCAGAAAACGTCGCAGATTCTCGCAGAAGATGTCGGTCAGCCTCCCGTTCTCTCTGTCGCTGGTGCTGCCAGAATGAGGGCTGACCAGCACGTTGGGCATGTCCCAGAGCGGGCTTTCCTCCGGCAGCGGCTCCTGCGCGAACACATCTAGTCCTGCCCCACCCAGGTGACCCGAGCGCAGAGCCGCAACCAGGGCGGGTTCATCGACGATCGCGCCTCGGCCGATGTTGATCAGAAAAGCACCTTTAGGCAGCAACGCCAGCTCTTCGGCTCCGATCATTCGTTCCGTCTGCGGCGTGTGTGGTACGATGAGCACCAGATGTTCCGCTCGCGGCAGAACCTCGTGCAGGCTATCCACCAGATAGAACTCATCCAAGTTCGTCTCCGAATCGCTGCTAGGCCTGTAGAGATCCACACCGATGACGTACATCCCCATGGCTTTGCAGTTCTGCGCCACCTCACCACCGACAGAGCCAACTCCCACGACGACCAAGGTGCGGCCGGCCAGATCGGTACCCGCGTAGCGCTCCCAATGCTTGTGCTGCTTGTCGCGCAACATGCGAAGCGCACCTTTGTGATGCATCAGCATAGCCATGAGGCAGAACTCGGCCAAAGGCCTCGCGTGTACTCCACTCGCCGTGGTGAACACCGTGTTGGGCATGCGCTCGTCGTACTTGAGGCTCTTGACCAGCTGGCCGATCCCCGCGCTGGTGGCCTGAATCCACTTCACCTTGGGAGCCAACTGCGGCAAGTCGTTGCTATGCGTACGGTCGAAGTCGAACATGATGTCCGCTTCTCGCAGCAACTGCAGCCATCTGGCTTCCTCTTGAGGAGTGCGCTCACGCACCGCACCAACGTGATCCGCGGCGTACCTCGGCGGGCGGAGCAGGTCAGGCTCATAAACCACTTTCAAGCGAACATCGACCTGGCGAATGCGCTCGACGTACTCTGGCTCCAGATAGCTTGCGATCAGAATATTCTGGCTTGCACCGCCTGTCATCCGTCCCTAGTCCTCCTCGCTCTGGGAATGCCCGGAAGCCGATACCCGCTTCTCCTTTAGCTCGATGTGACAAGTCAGGCAGTTCATCTCGCCATGCGTGAACTGGCCGGCTTGGTAGTTGGGCCCCATGTAGTGGCAACTGCGGCACACCGTCTTCTCGGCTGGCACCTCGAGGCCAAGGGCACCTTCATTCAGCATCTGCAGCGCCTGTGCAGCCACGTCTCCCGCTAGACGCGAGCAGCGCTCAACACGCTGGGGAGACCCACTGGCGAATCCCGCCGTCCGGCACCAGCGAGTCAGAGACACGTGACAAAGGTTGCTGTCCGCTCTGCTCTGGGGAAGGTTGCCGGTCGGAGCAAGTAGGTTGGTCGGTAAGGGAGTCTCCGAGTACCAGGTCAGCAGGTCCGATATGAACTTACGGGCATCCTGTTTGTCGCATATCAGACCGATCGCAGCGGCTGCTCCGCTCAACGTGCCACACAGCGTCCCGAACCCCACCACGCCGGCACCTGCCCAATCCATCATCTGGGTCGGAATCAACGTGTACGGAGCCCCGACCTCTCCGGCGAGCTCACCTATGATCGCGTTGAACGCGCCGAAACCACAGCCTGAGTGTGTCGAGCCGTCGTCCAGCGTCTCGCCCCTAAAGCCAAGGTAGCCTCGCTCACGTGTCTGCTCGACATCCAGTCCGCTCTCCGGATATCCAAAAGGGTGCGACACCTGCGCCGGTGCGGGCCCCCAGCGCGGGCGGCCGAGGCCAAAGCCGCTCGCGAGGCCTGCACCGGCCGCGACGCTGTAAGCCCCGGCGTCCTGCAGGAATTTCCTTCTAGAGGTCTCTGACATGGAGTCTCCTTTTCTGCTACCGTTTCATTTGCGACGGCGCCCAATCTTCCACCGTCCACCTCTTCCGCAGCAAGACCCGCAAGTTAGAATCCCTTAGCCGAAGCGGCCCAGCTCATGCGCGAACGCAGCATGGTATTCCGCTTTGAGTGTTAGTACGTCTGTAGTAATTGAGATTCAAACGACTATGAGCGATTCTTCATCGCGGTCAACCCGATGATGCAGCACTGAACCGTCTCTCTGAGT
>JBDHHP010000151.1:0-12492 GCA_039589275.1 Gemmatimonadota bacterium
CACCGGATCGCCGAACTGTCGCTCAATCCCGGACTCTGTGCCCAGGACGGATTCCTCACGAGTCACGTCATCGAATCGGTGGTGTTGCCAGAGCGCGAGCTCGTGAAGGAGTATCTGGGTGACCCATCCGACATCATTGAGTCGCCGACTCCGGCTCAGAAAATGGTGTTTGGTGAGACCAGGCGTCGCATTCCCGAGATGTTCGATCTCGACTACCCGGCTATGATCGGTGTTGTACAAAACCAGGATTCGTACAACCAAGGTGTCGCGGCGCAACGGCCGTTCTACTTCGATCATATCCAGGCGTTGGCCGATCAGGCTCTCGAGGAGTATGCGCAGCTGACTGGCCGTCGCTACCGTCGGGTGAACGGCTACAAGATCGACGATGCCGAGTACCTCATCGTGGGCCAGGGATCGGTCGTGTCGAACGCCGAAGTTGTGTGCGATTACCTCAGAGAGGTGCGCGGCATCAAGATCGGCGTGCTCAATGTCACGATGTTCCGGCCGTTTCCCGCGGATCTCGTATCCGAGCTGTTGCGCAGCAGGAAAGGCGTGACCGTCTTGGAGCGGACCGACCAGCCCCTCGCAGTTGATGCGCCGTTGCTCAAAGAGATCCGGGCGGCGATGACGCAGGGTCTCGAGAACTACCGAGCCGAGGAAGGGATTCCGTACGCCGGCGTTGCCAAGTGTTCCCCTGAACAGATCCCCGAGTTCTTCTCAGGCTGTTTCGGTCTCGGTAGCCGTGATATCCAGCCGGGCCAAATCGTGGCTGCGGTCGAAAACATGCTGGAGGCCGGCAAGAAGCGGCGCCAGTTCTACCTGGGCATCGATTTCGTGCGCGCCGGCACCCAGCTTCCGAAGCTTCAGATCTGGCAGGAGCAGTTGCTGGAGAGCTATCCCGACATCGCCGGCTTAGCACTCAAATCCAAGGAAGACCTCAATCTGGCCCCCAAGGGTGCGATTGCAATAAGGATTCACTCTGTCGGTGGCTGGGGCGCGATCACGACTGGTAAGAACGTGGCAATGACAGCCGCGGACCTTATGGGCCTCTACATTCAGGCCAACCCGAAGTACGGCTCCGAGAAAAAAGGCCAGCCGACGACCTTCTATGCCACGTTGGCCGAGGAACAGCTCAAGCTCAACGCCGAACTCAAGCACGTTAATGTGGTGTTGTCGCCTGACCCCAACGTGTTCCGGCACTCCAATCCTCTGGCCGGCATGGAACAGGACGGAGTGTTCGTGATTCAGAGCGACCTGCCGGAAGCCGACTTCTGGAACAGCTTGCCGGGTACGGCGCAGCGGTACATCAAGAGCAAGAACCTCAAGGTGTATCTGCTCGACGGTTTCAAGATCGCGATGGAAGAGGCGTCGGATCCCGCCCTGCGGTACCGCATGCAAGGTGCGGCGTTCATGGGGGCGTTCTTCCACGTGGCCCCGCTAATGGAGCGGTACGAGGTGACGGAAGAGAAGCTGTTCGAGGGAATCAGGGGACAGCTGAACAAGAAGTTCGGGCACCTTGGCGAGCGCGTGGTGGAGGACAACGTTCGGGTTATCCGGCGCGGCTATGACGAGATCAGGGAGATCGATCCCGCTGCCTTCGAGACCGATGAGCAGGTCGGAGGTGCGCTGCCGATCATGCCGGATGATCTGGACGGCACCGGTTGGCGTGACGGGATCGGAAACCCCGGTCGGTTTTGGGAGCAGGTCTGTCACGTCTACAAGAGCGGCGACGATGGTATCGCGGACCCGTTCGCTGCCATCAGTGCGATTCCAGCGGCGACCAGCACTATTCGGGACATGACCGATGTTCGGTTTGAGGTCCCGGAGTTCATTCCCGAGAACTGCACGGGATGCGGCCAGTGCTGGGTGCAGTGCCCGGATACTGCAATCCCGGGTGTGGTCACGGAAATCGACCAGGTCATCTACTCGGCGATCAACTCTGTGTCGAACGGTAGGTCGTTCGATCGTCTGCGTCAGGTCGTGCCGCACGTCGCCAGGGAATCCCGGCGCATCATGAAGGGTGTCGAGGTCAAGAACTTCGCCGACGTGATGTCTACAGCGTATCAGACAATCGCCGGAAAGTTGAATCTGGATCCGGAGCGACGGACCGAACTGGATGCCGAGTTCGCGCCAGTGTACTCCGCGTTAGCGGAGTTCCCACTCGCCAAGACAGCCCCGTTCTTCGATATGCCTGAAGAGCGAGAAAAGGGAACCGGCGGGTTGCTGTCGATAACGGTGAATCCGGAAACGTGTAAGGGCTGCAACATCTGTGTTGATGTCTGTCCTGACAACGCGCTGATTACGATAAAGCAAGAAGAGAAGGTCACTGAGACGCTGCGTCGCAACTGGGCGCTGTGGAAGCACTTGCCCGAGACGGACGATCGTTACATCAACGTGTCCGATATCGACGAGGGTATTGGTGTGTTGTCCTCACTGCTTCTCAAGAAACACAATTACCGCTCCATGATGGGCGGTGACGGTTCGTGCATGGGCTGCGGCGAGAAGACTGTGATTCACCTGGTATTGTCTGCGGTGAACGCGCTCATGATCCCGCGCGTCATGAAGTACGTGAATAGGCTGGACGATCTCATCGCCCAGCTCGACGCCAAGGCGCGGGAGATAGTCGCGTCCGACGCAGACCTGGATGCGGTGAGTAAGGACAAGGGCGATGTGGAGATCTCGCTCGATGAGTCGAAGCAGCAACAGATTGAGTGGATCAACTCGATCCTGCACGATCTCAAGGATCTCAGGTGGCGGTACACCGAGGGTCCGAGCGGCAAGGGTCGGTCGACCCTGGGCATGACTAACGCCACGGGTTGTTCCTCGGTTTGGGGCAGCACCTATCCGTACAACCCGTATCCGTTCCCCTGGACCAATCATCTGTTCCAGGATGCGCCATCCATCGCGATTGGCATTTTTGAGGGCCACATGCGGAAGATGGCGGATGGGTTCAAAGCTGTACGGCGTGCGGAACTGGAAGTTGGCGGGGATTACGACAGGGATGCAAACGAGACGTTCCTGGACAACTTCGACTGGCGGCAGTTCAACGATGAGGAATTCGGAATGTGTCCACCGATCTTCGCTGTTGGTGGTGACGGCGCGATGCTCGACATCGGGTTCCAGAATCTCTCTCGTTTGCTCGCGTCGGGTAAGCCACTACGTGTGATCGTGCTCGACACACAGGTCTACTCGAACACGGGTGGCCAGGCCTGCACCAGTGGGTTCCTCGGTCAGGTATCCGATATGGCCATGTACGGCAAGGGCCAGCACGGCAAGGAAGAGATGCGCAAGGAGCTGGCACTGATCGCCATGGCTCACGGTCGGGTGTTCGTGCTGCAGAGCAGTCAGGCGGCAGCTTCTCACCTGATTGAGGGGGTCCTCAGAGGACTGAATTCGCGCATGCCAGCGGTGTTCGGACTCCACTGCCCCTGTCCGCCTGAGCACGGGCTGGGCGACGATCAAGCTACGCGGGCCTCGAAGCTCGCGATGGAGAGTAGGGCATACCCGATTCTCACCTACGACCCAGCTGCTGGCGACTATATCTGCGAGCAGCTCAGCCTCGACGGAAACCCGTCGATCGAAGACACTTGGCCAACCTATGAGTTGGGCTACGTGGACGACGAGGGCAACGAGCAGAAGATGGACTTGCCGATTACAATCGCGGATTGGGCAGCTACGGAGACGCGCTTCATCAAGCATTTCAAGACGCTGAAGGGTGAGTTTGACGAGGACGTTATAATCCAGTTCCATGAGTACATGAAGCTCACGAACGAGGACAGAGAGGGTAAGACACCGTTCATCTATCAGATAACGGACGACAAGAAGTTGACTCGGTTGCTGGTTTCTCATGAGATGGTAGAGCTGGCTGAGGACCGCCTGCAGGTGTGGTCCAAGCTCAAGCAGATGGCGGGTCTTGAGATTCCTCCTGCTGTGCGCGACACGGTCGAGTACGAACTGGAGGAAGAGTTCAACAAGAAGACAGAGGCGCTTCAAACCGAATACACGGCCAAGCTCACCGAGCTCAAAGCGCGTTATCCTGCGATTGTCGCACGGAGGCTGGCCCAAGGTCTGGTCCGGGCCGGCAACGGCCAACAGACGGTCGCGGAGCTGCTGGATAAGGTGCAGAGCCTACAGGGCCTCCAGCCGATCACAGCGGAGGTTACCGGCGTCGAGGGTGAGTTTGGCGTGAGTGCGGGAGCGGCCGCTCCAGCCGCGGCCGTGGCAGAGGCGCCGGCGGCTACGGCTGCGCCGGCCGCCGTTGAAGAGGAGGAAGAGGAAGGGCTCGCCATGGAGCCGTACATCGAGTCTGCTCGATGTACGACCTGTGACGAGTGCACCAAGCTCAATAACAAGCTGTTCGCGTACAATGACAAGAAGCAGGCATATATCAAGAACGCCAAAGCCGGAACATTCAAGCATTTGGTGCAGGCGGCGGAGAAGTGCCCGGTGAGAATTATCCATCCGGGAACGCCGCTGAACCCGAGGGAGAGAGATCTGGAGAAGTGGGTCAAGCGGGCAGAGCCCTTCAACTGATCCGGTCTTCAGATGCTACATAAGCTCACGTTTCGGCACGGTGTCCACCCACCGGAGTTGAAGGAACTGACCGAAAAGGTCGGGGTCCGGCGCATGCCGTTCCCCGACGAGGTCATCCTGCCACTCAGTCAGCACACTGGGAAACCGGCCAAGCCTCTTGTCAAAGCCGGCGACCATGTGGAGCGCGGCGACAAGATCGCAGAGGCCGACGGGTTCATCTCGTCCCCGGTGCACGCCTCCGCTACAGGCACAGTCGAGGAGATTGGGCTGTTTCCGCATCCGGTTGGTGCGTTCTCCGAGGCGATTCGGATCAAGGTGGCGCCCTACTCGGCTCAGGCGCCACGACCGCGTTTAGTGCCCGAATGGAAAGGGCTGTCGCCTGACGAAGTACGTGAGGCCGTGAAGGACGCCGGCGTAGTTGGCCTCGGCGGCGCCGCCTTCCCGACTCACGTCAAACTCGCACCGCCAACGGACAAGAAGCTCGATCGGATCATCATAAACGGTTGCGAATGTGAGCCGTACCTGACCACCGATCATCGCACAATGGTCGAGTACCCCGACAGGGTGCATCAGGGAATCCGAATCATGATGCAGTGTCTCGGTGTCGATCGCACGATGATCGGCATCGAGAAGAACAAGCCAGATGCGATCGAAGCGATTCGCGCGACGTTGCCTGCCGATCTAGACGTGACGGTACATCCTCTTACGGTGAAGTATCCGCAGGGTGCGGAGAAGATGCTCATCGAGGCGCTGGTAGGCAGAGAGGTGCCGTCTGGCAAGCTGCCTCTCGACGTGGGCGTGATCGTACAGAATGTCGCGTCCGTGGCCACGATCGCCGAGGTCTTCGAGACAGGTATGCCGTTGATCGAACGCATAGTGACGGTAACGGGGAAGGGGGTCGTGAAACCCTCCAACCTAATCGTCCCGGTAGGCACCAAACTCGGGTTCCTTCTGGAGGCGTGCGGCGGTCTCAAAGACGATGCGTTCGAGATCGTGTTCGGTGGTCCTATGATGGGCGCAGCTCAGGCCAACCTGGATACGCCGCTCACCAAGGGTACCACCGGCGTGGTCGTGTTGGTTGAGTCGGAGGTGAAGGCAAAGGAATCACATCCGTGCATCCGGTGCGGTCACTGCCTGGATGCGTGTCCAGTATTTCTCAATCCGCAGCTGCTGGGATCTCTGGCAAAGGCGGAACGCTGGGAAGAAATGGAAGCCAGCCACCTGGTGGACTGCATGCTTTGTGGCTGCTGCTCATATGCATGTCCTTCCAACATTCCATTGAGCCAACTATTCCAGATGGCAAAGGCGGCGTTGCGGAAGCGCAAGGCAGCGTGACGAAACCCGGATTTCTGATAACGGCCTCCCCGCACCTGGCGGCTCGGGACACGACGCCAGCGATCATGTGGTCAGTGGTTGCCAGTCTCGTGCCGGTGGTCGGGGCTTCGGTGTTCTACTTCGGTCCGAGTGCCGCGTTAGTGATAAGTGCCGCAACGGTCGGCGCACTGCTGGCCGAGCAGCTATTTGGTCCCAAGGCTGCGCTCCGAGACGGCTCGGCGATGATAACCGGCTTGTTGCTCGGTCTGACACTTCCACCGGGTCTGCCGATCTGGATGGCGTTCCTAGGTGGTGCGTTCGGGATAGGGTTTGGCAAGTTGATCTTTGGAGGCTTGGGGCAGAATATCTTCAATCCAGCACTCTTGGGCAGAGCGTTCCTGCAAGCGGCGTTTCCGGTCGCCATGACTACATGGCCGGTGTTGGGTGGGAACTGGTGGAGTCTGCGCGGTGACAACCTCGCCTTGCCACTCATGAGCGCGCAGCTGGGTGACGGCATGACGGGTGCCACGCCACTCGGCCTCATGAAGTTCGAGCAGGTTACGACTGACTACGGCGACTTGATGATCGGCTCCATTGGGGGATCCCTTGGCGAAACCTCAGGGCTCATCATTCTGCTAGCCGGCGTTTACCTGGCGCTGAGGAACCACCTCAATTGGCGCATTCCGGTCAGCATATTTGCCACGGTGGCAGTCCTCGCGACACTACTCCACTGGCTCAGTCCGGAACGGTACCCAACCGCGTTGTTCATGTTGTTCTCGGGCGGGCTTATGTTGGGTGCTGTATACATGGCTACGGACATGGTGACGTCGCCGGTTACCCATAAGGGCTGCTGGATATTTGGCTTTGGGATCGGGTTCCTTGTGCTCGTAATCCGTCTCTGGGGTGGACTGCCGGAAGGGGTCATGTACGCCATCCTTCTCATGAACGCCATGGTACCGTTCATAAATCGAGCGACACAACCGCGAGTCTTCGGGACTGGTCTCAAGGAGGTGGCAACATGAGCGCCGAGGACCAAAACGGTGTCAAGGAGGTAGCACCGGGGCGTCTGATCGCAACACTGGGGAGCGCAGGCGCGATGGCCGGGTTCCTTTTGGTGTTCGTATTCGTCGCTACCGAACCCTCGATCAAGGCGCACAAGGCCAAAGTCCTGCGTGAGTCGATTCAAGAAGTGCTGAGCGGCCCGCAGCAATTCGACACTCTGTTCGAGCTGGAGGAAGGTGCGTTAGTCGAAGAACTGCCCGTTGGGGAGGATCCCGAGAAGACTCCCCAGATCTATCCGGGTTTCGACGGGAACGGCGGTCTTATTGGCTACGCCATCGTATCGCAGGATCCTGGTTTTCAGGACATCGTAAAGGTCATTTTCGGCTACAACGCTGAATCGCAGCAGGTGTTGGGAATGAAGGTGTTGGAGAGCAAGGAGACGCCCGGTCTGGGTGACAAGATAGAGAAGGACATGTCGTGGGTGACCGCCTTTCAGGGAATACTCGCTCCTATTGTCGGGGTCAAGGTAGGTAAGAACACCGGCGACGCTCACGAGATCGACATGATCACTGGGGCAACGATATCGTCCAAAGCCGTGATCAGGATCATAAACGACGCGATTGAGCACTACGGTCCACTGATCGAAGCGTACAGCGGCGGAGGTGCCCAATGAGGGTGACCACTCCGCAACAGGACTTCACCCGCGGTATCTGGCGCGAGAACCCAGTGTTAATACAGATGCTCGGTCTCTGCCCCGCGCTTGCGGTGACTAATACGGTGAAGAACAGTATTGCCATGGGCTTGGCGACGTTCTTTGTGTTGATGGCGTCGAGCATTCTCGTGTCGTCGCTCAAGAAGTTCATACCCAACGAAGTGCGGATCTCCACTTACATCCTGATCATCGCGACCTTCGTTACGATAGCGGACATGTCGTTGGAGGCGATCGTGCCGGATGTTCACAAAGCGCTTGGGGCGTTTATCGCTCTCATCGTTGTGAACTGCATGATCCTGGGACGGCAGGAAGCGTTCGCGTCGAGGCGCCCCGTTGGGCGCGCCATTCTGGACGCGGCAGGCACTGGAGTTGGTTTCATCATTGCCTTGCTCATGATGGGAGGAATACGAGAGATCCTGGGGAACGGGACGTTCCTCGAATTTCCACTGTTCGGTGCCAACTACGAGCCCTGGGTCATTTTCATTCTCCCGCCCGGAGGATTCTTCACAATCGGATTCATTCTGGTGGGGCTGAACTACTGGGAGAAGCGCAAGAAAGAGAGAATCACCGCGCAGCCGTTGACGGAAGGTGTTGCGGCGGGGAGGGCAGCATGACCACCGAGCTGCTGTGGATCCTGGTCTCCGCGATGGTGGTGAACAACTTTACCCTGTACTACTTCCTCGGGCTGTGTCCGTTTATGGGTGTGTCGGGCCGTGTCGAGACCGCGTTGCGGATGGGAGCCGCGAATATCTTCGTGCTGACCATCACCTCCTTATGCGCGTGGTTCCTGAACACGTTCGTACTAGAGTATGCGCCGTTCCTGCGGCTCATATCCTTCATCGTAGTGATCGCGTCGACAGTCCAGATCGTCGAGATGACGATCAAGAAGATCAGTCCGGCTCTGTTCAGAGCGTTGGGCATCTATCTACCGCTGATCACAACCAACTGTGCGATCTTGGGATATGCGATCTTCGGCACCAACAAGGGCTACGGCTTCTTCCAGGGGTTGGCGTTTGCATGGGGAGCCGGCCTGGGATTGACACTCGCGCTGGTGATGATGGCCTCGATCAGGGAGAGCAGTGAGCTGGTTAAAGTACCAGAGATCCTGAAGGGCAACGCTCTGGTATTTCTGATTGCGGGCTGCCTGTCGCTGGCGTTTATGGGTTTCGCGGGCCTGCTGAGCTCCTGATGACCGGATTGATTGGGATCGCTGGCGCCGCAGTGCTCTTCGCCGTGTTCGGTCTCCTCCGCGGAAGGATACGAGAAGAGACCCACGGTTGCGGCGCATGCCCAACGAAGGACGATCCGGAGGCATGTAACGTGTGCCAGGCTGAGATCGGTAGGGCGGTAGGACGGTAGGGCGGTAGGATAGTAGGGCGGTAGGACGGCCCGGAAGTTAGATTCCCCAATACCAAGAGATCGAGAGAGCTGGTCGCTGGCAGCCGGCGGCCGGCAGCTAACGGCCGGCGGCTGACAGCCCACAGCCGAGGTATTTCAATGTCCGACTCCCGCACGCCTGCTGTTGCAGGCACGTTCTACCCTGCGAACCCAGTTGAACTGCGACAGCTGGTCGGCGGCTTGCTCGCTGACGTCGAGGCCGCCATCGCACCTCATGCCGGATTGATCTATTCTGGTGCCTGTGCCGCGCACGTGTTCAAGCGGGTCGCCGTACCACCCGTAGTCGTCATTCTGGCACCCAACCACAGTGGTCTGTGGGAGAACATCGGAGGTGCGGCGGCCTGGTCCCGAGGCGAGTATGGAACTCCGGCCGGTACACATCCCGTGGCCGCGGAGTTCTTCGTTCGCTTGGAGCGGGAGTGCCAATTGGTTGCACACGATCCGGTTGCGCATTTGAGAGAGCATGCGGTGGAGGTGGAACTGCCTTTCCTGTCCGTGTTGGCCCCCAACGCTAGCGTGGCACCGATCGTATTGGCGTGGGATGACTGGAACCGGTGCCAAGAGCTGGCTACGGCGCTGGCGACGGTCGTGGCTGAATCAGACGAGAACGTGCTGCTGTTGGCATCCTCCGACATGAGCCACTACGAGTCAGCGAATTCCGCGGCACGTAAAGACAGTCTGGCTCTGGAATCAGTGCAACGGCTTGACGGCGAGGAGTTGCTCGCCACATGTCGTCGAGAATCGGTCAGCATGTGTGGTCGGGCACCCGCTGCGACGGTTATCGAGGCCGCCCAGCAACTCGGTGCGACGCAGGCAGAGGTCGTGGACTACCGGCATAGTGGAATGGTGACCGGTGACGACTCGAGTGTGGTGGCGTACGCGGGGGTGGTGGTTCACTGAGAGGGCAGTAGAGTGTTGCCTGAAGCCTGGTAGTCACCACCGTACACCCGCTGAACGCTGAACGCTGAACGCTGCTAGCGTAGTGCTATCGCATTTCTCGTCACCAGGTCCCAGTAGCTCTGTAGGCCCCCGCTGGAGTAGTCGTTAAGCAGGTGCTCCACGGTCTGTAGCAACTGAGTACTGGAGTATCCGGTCACGGAATGTGGGTGTCTGCTCCGGAAACCGCGATTGAAGTAGCTCCGGATGATCAGACTACGTTCGTCGGTGGGAAGTGCTGACACATTGTGTATGAACTGCTCGAAATCACCCTGACGCACTAGGTAGAATTCGACGTTCGACGTATAGAACGCCGATACGGTATCCTGGTGCTCCTCCAGCCAACGCCCGATCTCCACTAACGCATGCGTACCGGCGAGATCACCCACCACTGGCACTATCAGATCTTGATCCTGCAGTGACTTGATCAGACGAAACCGATCTTCGGATGCCAGGTAGTGCTGATGATCGCCGTCGAGATCCTTCTCCAGGAGCAATTGTCGCAGCGTGGGGTAGTCGGGCAGCGGCGCCCTACCATGGCTAGTGAATCTGAGGCTCAGGCCAAGACGGATGAACTCTCGATGAAACCGGTCGACCTTGACGACGTCGTCGTTGGTGAGTGGGACACCGTAGCTGGTGACCGCCTGTCTGATCCGCCGTATGGCAGTCGCAGCCACCGCAGGATCCGGACGAATGTCGTCTATGTACCGCACCAGATCTGGCAGCGACCGGTCGGTCCATCTGGCCGCATCCGCTGGGCAGGACCGTCCCAACCAGAGACAGAGGAACTCCATACGGTTGTCGGCCAGCTCGAACAGCGCCTTATAGAGCAAGTGCTGCAGCAGGTTGTCGCGCCGTATGTCGATCATGAACGCTATGCTGGGCTCAACCTGCGCGACGTACGAGAAGTTTTGTCCCGGGCCTACGCCGATGTAGGCGCCTCCGGACACGTCCAGTTGCTCGAGCTTGTCCATCACGTGGAGGTAGGATCGTTCGTTTGTGATCAAGTTGTCGGTATCGAAATAGCGATCGGATTCGGACAGGCGGTCGATGAGCTGCGCAAAGCTCTGCTGGTTCTGCGCACGTCGCACCAGGACCGCTTGGGGGGCGGTCTGGCTTGGCTGGTCCGCATACTCGCCGAATGCGAGCACGCCCACCGCTCCGAGCATCGCGAGCAGTGGTGCGATTAGTCTCCGTAGCATGTGTGGTCCCCAGAGGCACGCGCCCCGATCTGTCTCCTAGCTGCTCTTACCGTCCTTCACTGTCCCTCACCGTCTTTCACCGTCTTTCACCCCAAGGCCTGCCTGAAATCGTCCAGCAGTTCGTCTTTGTCTTCGATCCCAACACTTACACGAATCAGGCTGTCTGAGATCCCCACACGGGCGCGTTCCTCAGGGCTGAGTCCTGAATGGGACGTAGTGGCGGGTCGCGTGAGCAGCGTTTCGACGCCCCCAAGGCTGGGAGCGATGACCGGCAACTGCGCCTTTTGCATGAACTGCTCCGCAGCGTCCACTCCGCCATCGATCTCAAAGCTCAGCATCCCGCCGAAGCCGTCCAACGCGTCTCGGGCGATGGAATGGGCCGGGTGGCTCTCGAGACCCGGGTAGTTGACCTGGCTGACAGCCGGGTGCTGCTCGAGAACACGAGCCAGCTCGAGGGCACTACGGTTCTGATGGCGGACACGGAGCGAGAGCGTCTTGACCCCACGATGCAACAGAAAACACGCGTGGGGGTCGAGACTGCCTCCGAGGTGGTTCAACTTGTGGGTGAACTGCGTGACTAGATCGGCACGGCCGATCAGCACGCCAGCAACCAGGTCCGAATGGCCGTTCAGGTACTTGGTGCAACTGTGCATCGACAGGTCGAAGCCCCACTCCGCCGGGCGGAAGTTGACCGGGCTGGCGAATGTGTTGTCGATGAAAGTGATCAAGCCGTGAGCCTTGGCGAACTCTACTACCGCTCTGTAGTTGGGAATATCCATCAGTGGATTTGCGATGGTCTCTACATACATGAGCTTGGTGGTAGGCTTGAGCTTTGCCTCCCACGAAGCTGGATCCAACGCGTCAAAGAAATCGAAACTGATGCCGTATGCCCCCAAGTCCTTGGTCACGAGGTCGTGGGTACCGCCGTAGAGACAGTTCTGGGCCAACAGGTGATCGCCCGACGAGAGGACCGTTAACAGCGTCGTCGATATAGTGGCCATACCACTTGCGGATACCATCGCAGCCTCGGCGTTCTCGAGTGCCGCCAGCTTCTCGCTCAGCGCGATGTGGTTCGGCGTGTTGTTGAGCCGGATGTACTTGACGTCGTTGTAGGTCTTCTCTCCCTTGTATACGTACATTGCCGTCTGGAAGATGGGCATCGCCACTGCGTCGCCTATTCGAGGATCCGGCTCTCCGGAATGCACCAGCTTTGTATCCAGGTGCTTGTATTGCGCTGCCATCGAAGTTGACTCCTTGGGTGTGGGCCAGGCGGATGGTTGGTGACCCAATCTAACTGGTCCTCACTTTGTGGGTGACCGAGCCCTTTTGGTTTG
Source organism: Gemmatimonadota bacterium (assembly GCA_039589275.1). GTDB lineage: Bacteria > Gemmatimonadota > Gemmatimonadetes > Gemmatimonadales > GWC2-71-9. Next base: position 12,432 of record JBDHHP010000151.1, read on the forward strand.
CAGCTGGACTCCGGCGTCAGTTAGTTTCCAGCGTGTCAAATCAACCGGAGTCTCAAATGGC
>JBDHHP010000152.1:0-10310 GCA_039589275.1 Gemmatimonadota bacterium
GGGGGTTAACGACAGCACGTAGAGATAGCTTCAGCCCTAGGCCAAGCCAACTGCTGGTTTCAGGAGGGGAGCCTTTATGTTTGACCTGACGCAACTGATCTCCCTCGTAGGTGCTGGTCTGATCCTGGTCGCCTACACTGCCCTACAGCGCGGGTGGTGGACGATCCATGCAGCACCGTATCTCTGGTGCAACCTGATCGGCGCGGTATCACTCACCGCAGTTGCTCTCGTCGACCGCAGAGTAGGCTTCATCCTCTTAGAGGGTGTCTGGGCGAGCGTAACCCTACTGACGATTTTGCGTCGAGGGTTGCCCGCAGACAACACCAACCGCCCTGTGTGACCCCCGACGAACCGTTCGTTTATATTGGCGTGCATGGCAGACTCAACCACAACGCATGGGGTTCACCCGCTGGCTGGCTACCGGGCCGAGTTTCCCATCTTCAAACAGAAAATCTACCTCAATTCATGCTCGCTCGGGGCGTTATCGCTGCGGGCGGAAGAGCGCGTCTCAGGGTTCATGAACACGTGGCACAGTCGTGGTGCGGCCGCTTGGTATGACGATTGGTGGCAGGCCCTGGAGAGCCTGCGGAGCGGCTACGCAGACGTGGTGTGTGCAGATTCAACCGACATCGCTTTGCACGCGTCGATCTCGACGGCTACGGCGGTTGTTGCCAGCGTGCTCGACTATGAGTCTCGGCCGAAGGTGGTCACCACGTCGCTCGACTTTCCCACTGTTGCATATCAGTGGCTTGCACGGAAACAGGACGGTGTGGAGCTCGTGGTGGTTCCCAGTCCCGACGAAATCACTGTTCCTGTGGATGACATAGCGGCCGCGGTGGACGAGAGGACGGCCCTCGTTGCCACGTCACATGTGTTCTTCACCACTGGCGCGATCCAAGACGTCGAGGCGGTAGTGAAGGTCGCACATGAAAACGGTGCCTACTGCCTCGTCGATGCCTACCAGAGCGTTGGTCAAATGCCCGTCGATGCACCTGCTCTGGGAGTGGATTTCCTTTGCGCCGGTGGACTCAAGTGGCTCCTGGGTGGGCCGGGTGTGGTGTTCCTGTATGCGCGGCATGATCTCATCGATAAGCTGTGGCCGCGAACCACGGGCTGGTTCGCCAACAGTCAGCAGTTCGAATTCAACCCCCATCGCATTACCTGGCACGCAGATGCCAGGCGGCTGGAACAGGGTACCCCCTCTCTGGCGGCAGTATTTACACAGCTTGGCGGGCTCGAGATCATTCGCGAGATAGGGATTCCCGCGATACGCGAGGTGGTTTCTGAGCTAACCGACGATCTCGTTCAGCGGGCCACTGCTGCGGGCCTCAGCCCCAAGGTTGCGCCTCGATCAGAAGACCGCGGCGCGATAGTGATGATCCCGGCGGATGATCCTGATGTCCGGGTCCGCAAGTTGGCGGCCGCGAACATAATTGCAGACGCTCGGCCGGGGCACGTTCGCCTTTCACCCTTCTTCTACAACCTTAAGGACGACAATGGCAAAGCGATCGAGGTCCTCAGGAGTTGACTCCAATCCCGGTCCGGAGAGACCTACTGCGGACGGAAAGCTCTTCCAGCTACCTAGCTTCGTTGAGCGTCGTGCGTTTGTTGATACGGACCCATGGCGTGCTCTCCGTATCCTGGGGGAATTTGTCGAGGGTTTCGATGAACTCGCGGATGTGACGGCGGCCGTGACCTTCTTCGGCTCTGCCAGAATGCTGCCGGAAGACCCGATGTACCAGCTGACGGTTGAAACGGCGAGGCGGCTCGGCGAGCACAACTTTGCCATCATCACCGGTGCCGGTGGTGGTGTCATGGAGGCAGCGAACCGAGGTGCACATGAGGTAGGGGCCCTCTCGATCGGTCTCAACATAGAGCTGCCACACGAACAGGCCGTGAACCCGTATGTGGACCGCGAAGTGCACTTCCGATACATGTTCGCTCGCAAAACGATGTTGGTGAAGTACTCCAGTGCGTTCCTTTTCCCGCCCGGTGGATTCGGTACCCTCGATGAGTTGTGTGAGGTTCTGACGCTGAAGCAAACGGAAAAGATCCGTGACATTCCGATTGTGTTGATGGGGAGGGATTACTGGCTTGGGTTCCTCAACTGGATCGACGGTGTGGTACGGGCAGAGGGGAAGATCAGCCCCGAGGATCTGGATCTGTTTCACGTGACGGACGATCCTGATGAGGCAGTGAAGATTGTATTGGATGGGTGGAGTAAGCGGGTGGGTGAATCCGACACCTCGCCAAGCCGCTTGCCTAAGGCCGACAAATGAGTGAAAAGAAGAGCCGGTTTCTCAAGGGAAACCGCATCGATCCCGCACCGATCACTGGAGAAGAAACGGTGGTCGAGCTTGTGGAAGGGACGTTCCATGCCTACAACGCAGGCCGACTGCGAGAAGCTTGTCAGTTGTTCGCGCGGCGCATGTTGACCGACAACGCGACCGTGGGAATGAGTCTGACCGGTGCGATGACGCCGGCGGGCATCGGGATGTCTTGTGTGATTCCATTGATGGAGGCCGGGTTCGTTGATTGGATAGTCTCGACCGGCGCCAACCTGTATCACGACGCCCACTTCGCTCTAGGGTTTTCCCTGCATCGCGGTTCGCCCAACGTAGACGATGTAGTCCTACGTGATGAAGGCGTCGTTCGGATCTACGACATCCTGTTCGACTATGGGGTGCTGCTACGGACCGACAAGTTCATCCGGGAGGTCTCTCTCAGAGACGAGTTCCAGCGTCCGATGAGTACTGCCGAGTACCACTACCTCTTGGGAGGATATCTCAAGCAGCGCGAGCAAGCGTTGGGCTTGAGTCACAAGTCACTTCTCACAACGGCGTATGAATGCAAAGTGCCGGTTTACACATCGTCACCAGGAGACTCCTCTATTGGGATGAATGTCGCAGAACTGGCACTGGAAGACTACGAGCTGCGCTTCGACGTATCCGCCGACGTCAACGAGACGGCGGCGATTGTGTTGGATGCGAAACGAGATGGCGGACGCAGTGGCGTGCTGATGATCGGTGGCGGCAGCCCTAAGAACTTCGTCCTTCAGACGGAGCCGCAGATTCAAGAAGTGCTGGGAATAGACGAAGCCGGTCACGACTACTACCTACAAATGACCGACGCTCGTCCGGATACCGGTGGGCTCTCGGGCGCCACACCCTCGGAAGCCGTGAGTTGGGGCAAGGTCGATCCGGAACAACTACCCAACGCAGTGGTCTGCTATGTGGACAGCACGATAGGCCTGCCACTGCTGGTATCGTATGCGCTGGCGCAGCGGAAGCCGCGTGTAAAGAAACGGCTATTCGATCGGCGGCAAGCGAGTTTGGATCGGTTGAGATCGGAATACAGGGCTGCGCGGGCTTTTCGCGATGAACGCGCGGAAGGCACCAAGCTGCCTAGCGTTGAGGACTGACAAACCCATTCACATGGTCGCTCGGTGTGAGCCAGAAGGCCATGCGCAGTTGACGCGCCACGTTGAGCACCCGGTGTCCGACGCCGCATCTTCTGGGTAGCTTTTCAGGCCATGAGTCCCGATACGAACTCTCGCCGAGTGGTGCTAGTAGCCGGATGTCGAACACCGTTCTGCAAGGCTGGAACGGCGTTGAAGGACATGACAGCGGTGGCACTGGCTCGTCACGCGGTCGTGGAGTTGTTGCATCGCGCGAACTTGGACGGCAATGCAGTAGACGAGGTGTTCTTTGGTCAGGTAATCCCCAGCCCGCTAGTTCCGAACCTGGCTCGAGAAGTCAGTCTTCTTCCCCAGTTCCCCAAGAACATCCCTGCTTCATCCGTCAATCGAGCGTGTTCTTCCGCCAACCAGGCAATCGTGATGGGTCATGACCAGATTCGATTGGGACATGCCGAAGTAGTGGTGGCTGGCGGTGCAGAAAGCCTCTCGGATATCCCGATCCTTCACACTCGCAGGCTATCAGAAACCCTGGTTCGACTGCGTCGTGCCAAAAGACTGAGTGATCGTGTAAAGTTGGTGGCATCTGTGAAGCCACGGGATCTGGTTCCCGTGGCTCCTGCAATCGGGGAGCCGTCGACCGGCGAATCGATGGGTCAAGCCGGCGAGAAGATGGCCAAGCTGAACGGAATCAGCCGCGAAGACCAGGACCGATTTGCCCTGCGGAGCCACCGGCTTGCGCACGCCGGAACGGTGGATGGTCGCCTGACCGCCGAGATAGGGCCCGTCTTGGATGGCGGACCGGACGCGATTGTGGCTGCCGACAACGGCATCCGTTCCGACTCTACACTGGATCAGATGTCCAAGCTCAAGCCGGTGTTTGACAGACGCTATGGAACAGTGACGGCAGCGAATTCCTCTCCGCTGACTGATGGCGCATCTGCCGTGGTCGTTATGAGCGAAGCGGCGGCCCACGCTCTGGGTTACGAACCTCTTGCGTACGTGAGGTCCTATGCCGTGGCAGCTCTAGACCCGGGAGAGCAGTTGCTGATGGGACCAGCGTACGCCATACCGAGTGCCCTGGATCGAGCCGGCATTACTTGGGGGGAGCTTGGGCTTGTGGATATGCACGAGGCCTTCGCAGCGCAGGTCTTGGCGAACATCCAGGCCATTGAGTCGCAAAAGTGGGCCCAGGAGAAGCTCGGTCGCTCGCAAGCGACAGGAGAGGTGAACTGGGAGACCCTCAACGTTATGGGTGGGTCAATTGCGATCGGACATCCATTCGGCGCAACCGGCGGGCGGATCACTCTGACGCTGGCAAACGAGATGAAGCGTAGGGACGTTCAGTTCGGCTTGATATCGGTCTGTGCTCAAGGGGGTATGGGTTTCGCAATGGTGTTAGAGCGAAACTGAGATGAGCGCGTTCACCCGCGAAGTTCGCGACGGCGTCGCATGGCTCGAGCTCAACGTGGCGGGAGAGCCGGTGAACTTCGTGTCTCGCTCGGTCAGGGAGGAATTGCAGGCAGCCATAGACTGGCTTCGCACCGAAAGCGGCGTGACCGCGGCGGTGCTGATTTCAGGGAAGCCCGACAGCTTCATTGCTGGTGCAGACATCGAGGAGTTCATCTCGCTGCGAACTCGTGAAGAGGCGATGGCTTTAGTGCGCATGGGCCAGGCCCTGGTGAATCAGATCGAGCACCTCTCCACGCCAATCGTAGCAGCGATACATGGATCTTGTTTGGGTGGCGGTGTCGAGGCGGCTTTAGCGTGCACGTATCGTATAGCAACTGACGATCCAACGACGTTTCTCAGCCTGCCCGAGATCCAGCTCGGCATCATTCCTTCAGCCGGTGGATGTCAGCGGCTTCCGCGCCTGTTAGGAGCACGGGCGGCGCTCGACCTGATTCTCACGGGTAAGAAGCTGACGGCAAAGCAGGCGTTCACGCGGGGCGTAGTAGACGAACTCGTGCACCCGGCGATCCTGAGGAAAGTAGCTGAGACAGCGGCGCTACGTCTTGCAACCGGATGGCGACCCAAGCGTAAGAGAGGCGGCGCGTCAGGGCTCATGTTGGACAGGAACTCGCTGGGCCGTCGACTGGTCTTCTCACAAGCCAGGAAGACCGTGATGAAGAAGACCGGAGGACACTACCCCGCTCCGCTGGCGGCCCTCGAGGCAGTGGAGCACGGCCTCAACTACGGTGTTGAAGCAGGTCTCGACTGCGAGGCAGCGCACTTCGCCGAGTTGACGGTGGGAGACGTATCTAAGAACCTGGTTCGGATCTTTTTTGCCAGTACGGCGCTCAAGAAAGACCCTGGAGTTGAAGGCGACCCCCCTGCCGCCCGAGCGATAAGCAGAGTCGCGGTCGTCGGCGCCGGGTTCATGGGATCAGCGATCGCTGGTGTGGCGGTGACACGCGCCGGCGTCGACGTCAGGCTCAGAGACACTAGCTTGGAGCAGGTGGCCCGCGGACTACTCGGCGCACGTCAGATCATCTCACACCGTCTCCGACGTCGCAGGATCTCAAAATACGACCATGCCCGCCTGGTTAGCCTCCTGTCGGGTGGAATCGACAAAGCAGGTTTTGGGCGCGCCGATCTCGTGATCGAGGCTGTGTTTGAGGACCTTGAAGTCAAGCGAGAAGTGCTCCGTTCAGTTGAATCGGAAGTCGGCGCCGGCTGTATCCTGGCCTCGAACACCAGTACACTGCCAATCTCCCGGATCGCTGAGGCGTTGAAGCGGCCTGATAGGGTTGTTGGAATGCACTTCTTTTCGCCGGTCGAGAAGATGCCGCTAGTTGAGGTGATCACGACCGGTCGAACGAGTCCGGAGACAACGGTGACGGCGGTGCACTTCGGTCGGGCGATGGGCAAGACCGTGATAGTCGTTCGCGACGAGCCGGGGTTTTGGGTCAATAGGATTCTGACACCGTACTTGAATGAGGCTGCTCGATTGCTCAAAGAGGGCGTTCCGATTGGAACGATCGACGCGGCGATGACGGAGTTCGGTTTTCCTGTCGGACCCATTGCACTGCTCGATGAGGTAGGCCTCGATGTCGCCGTCAAGGCATCAGCTGTCATGCACGAAGCCTTCGGTGAACGTATGCGCCCAGTGGATGTGCTGGACTCGTTGACTCGCGAGGGACGACTTGGTAGGAAGACTGGCCGTGGTTTCTATCGTTACGGAGGCAAGAAGAAGTCCGCAGACCGCACGGCTCTGGAGATCATTGGTGCGAGCACACCGTCCAGCGTGCCGGAAGACGATGTCCGCCGCCGCTTGAGCTACAGTATGTTGAATGAAGCCGTCCGTGCGCTGGACGAGGGCGTGGTGCGCTCGGCGCGCGACGGAGACGTGGGTGCCATCTTTGGTGTCGGCTTCCCTCCGTTTAGGGGTGGCCCACTCCGTTACCTCGACGCGTTGGGAGCAGAGCATGCTGTCGCGGTACTCGCCGAACTGGCAGGGGGTTACGGGGACCGGTTCGAACCCGCGAGTCGACTCAAGGATATGGCCCGGAACGGATCGAGTTTCTATCCAGAATCGTAAGGGCGAAATCGAATAGACATGCTTCGGAGTGCCTTCCTTTGGCTTAGCGAGCAACGTCAGGTATTCGAGTTCTTGAAGAAGAACAGTCTGGCACGCAAGTCAGCTTCACGATTCGTTGCCGGAGAGACGGCTGAAACCGCGATACAGGCCGCACGTTCTCTGAACAAGAGGAAGATCTCAGTGAGTCTGGATCTCCTGGGAGAGAGCGTAGGCTCGCCGACAGAAGCTCATGCAGCGCGAGACGAGGTGATCGACCTTGTGCGGGAACTCAGCCGCGCTGCAATCGACGGCAACGTGTCAGTGAAACTGACCCAGATGGGGCTCGATCTCGACTACGCCCTCTGTCTTGAGAACATGCGAGCCATCCTCAATGAGGCGAAGCAGCACGAGATATTCGTCCGCATTGACATGGAAAGCTCCGAGCACACGGAAAGGACTCTTAGGCTGTTCGCGGACCTCCATAAGGAATTCGGCAATCTCACGGGCGTTGTGATTCAGAGCTACCTACGGCGCTCCGCTCAAGACATCGAAAACCTGATCGCCGCAGGTGCGCGGATCCGACTATGTAAAGGCGCATATGCTGAACCGGCGGAAGTCGCTTTTCAGGAGAAGAGAGAGGTAGACGCCTCTTTTGTCGTTCTCATGGAACGTCTGCTTGAGCAAGGGGAATTCCCCGGCATAGCGACGCATGACAGGCGGCTCATTGACCATGCGACCAACTACGTCAAGAAGAAGAACATTCCGGTAGAGCGATTCGAATTTCAGATGCTCTATGGCGTGAGGCGGGATCTGTACACGTCCCTGCGAAAACGAGGGTACAACATGCGCGTCTACGTGCCATTTGGTCGCAACTGGTACCCTTACCTGATGCGTCGACTGGGCGAGAGGCCGGGTAACCTAGGGTTCATGTTGGGCAGTGTGGTCAAGGAGACCCTCTCGTGGCACTGATGAGTGACGCAACACTGGGTGGGTACCTCGACATTCACTCGCGCCCTCCGACATTCGAGGGATGTGACGGAAGGTCCTACTCTGTCGACGTTTGGGTGGACCAGGATCCGGGAGAGGGCGGTGCATATGGGGCGTCCTTGCTCTTCGTCCGATGGGCGCAGGATGGCACCAAACCGGACGGTCATCTCGAGACACAATGCCTTGCACGCGCCCGCGACGCTGATGAAGCAAAGGCCGCTCTACGCACCATGACTCTACTTCAACTCAAGAACCACCTCGATCGATTGATCGAGACGCACCGCGAGCTGCCGAGCTGGTAGAAGAACGACGCGGTTTGGTGTTGTCTCGAGCTGGTGGCAGCTATCGAATCCGTGCAGGAGACGATGTGGTCACCGCAACGCTCCGCGGGCGGGTCAAGCTCGAGGGCCAGAAACGAGTGTTGGTGGGCGATCTTGTAGTCGTTCGTATCCATGCGGACGGCGCGGCTACGCTGGAAGATGTACTACCGCGGAAGTCAATTCTCCAACGCCGTACACCTGGCAAGAAGAGAGGTATGCGGGCAGTTGCTGCAAACCTGGATCAAGTGGTCGTAGTCGGTGCTGTGAAACAGCCCGACTGGGATTTCTCCCTCATGGACCGCTTCTTAGTCGTCGCTGAAGCGAACGGTCTGCAGTCGTTGCTCGTGGTGAACAAGTGTGACCTGTCCGACAGCCCTGCGATGACCGTCAGCCCGTATAAGCGCGTTGGCTATGCGGTCGTGCTGACTAGCGTGCCGGAGCGCTCGGGTCTACATGAGCTACGCGGCCATCTGGAAGGGCGGGTCTCGCTCTTCACCGGTCCCACGGGTGTCGGCAAATCGAGTTTGTTGAACGCACTGCAGCCTGGGCTACGGTTGAGAACGGGGGAAGTGAGCAGCAAGACGGGGTCGGGTCGCCACACTACGGTCGCTGCAGAGATGCATCCGTTTGGAAAGAATGGCTTTGTCGTTGACACGCCGGGTCTCAGGGATATCGGGCTGTGGGGAATTGAACCACTCGAGGTGGCAGCGGCCTTCCCGGAACTCGCGGAGTTTGCCGGCGCCTGCAGGTTCGACAACTGCCGACATGTGAAGGAACCGGGGTGCGCGGTAGTGCGTGCGGTGGCCGAGGGACGGGTAGCGGAAACCCGGCTGGAGTCATACCGTTGCCTCTTGCATGAAGCGAGCGAGGCGGCACTGATGAGCGAAGCTGCCGGCGTTCCTTTGATTAGTACGTTCCACGCGGAGCGGTTTGGGCACGTCAACCGCCTCAGTGATCTGATAGCGCCTCCCTACGACGTCTTATCGGACGACCAGCGCCGGCAGCTAGCTGAGGCCGATCCACACAACATCGTGCACCTTAGCAAACCGGAGGGGAAGGAAAACAAATATGAATTAGCGGCGCAGCTCGCTAGCCAGTGGAGGAAGGAAGGTATCCTGCAGGCCGATGAGCAAGAGAGCGTCTACGTGGTTCGGCAGGAATTCGAGAAACCTGACGGTCTGACAGCAGTTCGCACTGGCGTGATTGGGGCGGTCGCGGTCGAGCCGTTCTCCAAGGGTCGTGTGAAGCCGCACGCCAAGACGTATGCGGAACCGAAGGTCGACAGACTAGCACTTCTACGCGCGACCAACTCAATGTTTGAGGCTCTGTTGCTGTTGGCTCGAGACGAGAGGGGGTTGCTGCACGATCGAATCGAGCAGGTCCTAACCAGCCCGCCGTCGGCCCAGGCCGAGCTCGAAGGAGTCCAAATCGCCCTGTGGCAGGTGGTCGGCGGGCCAGGGAACGACATTGCATTGGCAGCCAGCGAGGAGCCCCTTTATTTGGCAGACGGCCATCACCGCTACGAGGCGGCGCTCGAATACAGAAAGCTCAGTCCGAGAGCCGACCGCACTCTTGGGCTGGTAGTACCGCTCGAGGACCCTGGACTCACAATTCTTCCAATGCATCGTCTGGTCCACGGCGACGTTGTCGACGTGAACGCGGTTGTCGAAGGATTACAGGGGAGATTCCACATACACGAGCTGACGCCGGAGGCCGACTTTACCGACTACCTCCGCGGATTGACAGACCGAGGTACAGCCTGCGTCGTCGTGAGAAAGGATGGGTCTGCAATCTCGCTGCTACTGAAGGCCGGAGCCAAGCTCGGTGATTTGCCTTTTGCCAACGAACCTACCATCGCATCATTGGATGTAGCACGAGTGGACGAAATGGTGGTAAAACCGCTCTTGGCTCTGGCGGGTGATACCTCCCATATGAAGTACAGCGCGGACGCTTGCCGAGTCATAGGGGAGTTGATGAGTGGCGCTGCCAGCGCGGCGGTGATGTTGAATGCGACCTCGGTGGAGCAAGTCGTGGCGGTGGCGGACGCCGGGCTTGTGATGCCGCATAA
>JBDHHP010000153.1:0-9392 GCA_039589275.1 Gemmatimonadota bacterium
AACGGTGATGACGGCCACCGTTGCCGCAATGGAGATCCCAAAAGCGAGCCAGGTGTTCAGGCCACCGTGCAAATAACTGAACGTGAATAGGCGCACAAGCACCACAAACGGGAGCACGACCAGGACCACGGTCGTGACGATTCCTGCCAGCAGACTGAACGCCAACGATCGCCGGCGAGCTTCTTCCTGGGCGGGAGCCACCGTGAGCCCGAGGTCGGCCTCCAGCGCCTCGATGGCTGACGTCGCTCGTTCTAGCGCTGTTTTCTCGGCCACGTACTTCGATACGGCCCCCTGCGTCAGCGGGTTTCAGGGGAAGACATGGTGGAGCGGCATAAGATCTACCGACGAGTCCTGCTATACGGCGACCGCTGTTAGATTGCGTCGCACTGAATCCGGAGTCGCCGGGAACGGCCGGATGCTGGCGTTTGTGGTGGCATTAGCGCTGCTGATCACCGTGCTGGTACTAGGTAGCATGGGCACGGTACAGGCTGAGTGCGAGCTGTGCGTACAGTACAACGGAAGCACCGAATGCCGGCGGGGCGCCGGGGCAGATCGGGAGGAGGCCATCCAAGCGGCAAAGAAGGCTGCCTGCGCCGTAATGGCCTCTGGCATGGCGGAGTCAATAAACTGCCAGAACGCGCCGACTACGAACCCTCAGTGCAATCAGTAGGGCTCTCGGCGGCCCGACGCCTAGCCTCTTCGCGCGGCCAGGGCGTCTCGTACGTTTTGAATTAGTGCCAGGGGGTGAATCGGCTTGGCCATGACCTCCGCCCTCGCCGCCACCACCGAGTCACGCAGCGTTCCGAGCTCCGCCTCCTCGCCCATGATGACGACGTGAATCTGGGCATCGACTGATCTCAACTCGGTAATGGCATCAATCGGATCCGGACCCTTCGGATCCAGACCCAGTAGCACGGAGTCGATGTCGGTCTGCTGCGATCTGAGGAGTTCAATGCCTGCGGCAAGCGTCCGCGCAGTGACGACCGGGATACTCGCTCGCTCCAACACGGTCCTCGTCTCCGTTAGCAGTCGCTTGTCGCCGTCCACGACCAGCACCCCGGGCGCAGACTCATCTGACTCGAGCTCCGGGATTGACACGCCATCTTCGATGTCCGTCTTGCCGTTGGTGCCCTCCGGACGGATGATGCACTGGTAGCCCAGGATGTTACCATCTCCGTCGTGCCGCAATGTGACAGTGAGAAGCGCCTTGAACGTCTCACCGCCTTTCTTCTTCAGCTCCACCTCGAGATCACGCACTGCACCCGCTTCCCCAACGCCCGACTGAAACGTCTTGATGTCCCGAGACCTCACGTAGAGCTTTCTGGCCTCGAGTCCGACAAACTCGGGCCGCGAATAGCCAAACAGATCCATGGCCGCATCGTTGACGTCGGCCACCGAGCCGTCCCGAGCCGAGAGATATATCGCGTCCCTCGAAAGTTCGAACAGACTGCGGTATTTGACCTCGCTTTCCCGCAACGCCCTCTCCGTCCGATGGCGCTCTTTGATCTCCCGAGCCACCACCAGCATGTACTCGCGATCACCGAACTTGCGCCGCGCCAGCGCCACCTCCACGGGGAAGTACGTTCCGTTGCGCCTCCGGTGCGTCCCGTCTCCATATACCTGCGGGCGATCCGTTGTCCTGGTGTCCGTCACGTGATCGAATACACCGTTGGGGCTTTGGAGCGGAAACTCCAGATCCAGGTCGCCGACACCCATGGTGAGCAGCTTGTCGCGATTGAAGCCGAGCCACTGACAGGCGGTCTCGTTGGCGTCAACGAACCTGCCAGTATCGGGATCGGTGATGAAAATTGCCTCGCCCGCCTGATCCATGATCCTGCGGAACCGATCCAGCTCGTGCTGGCGACACTCCCGCTCCGCCAGCGTGTTGGTGAGCGATTGCAGATCGCCCGCCACGCGCTCGAGTTGCGATTCGAGCTCGACGTTACGGTTCTGGAGCTCTTCCTCTCGCTGCTTCCAATCAGTGATATCCCGCGCGATGATCGTCGCCGAGACGACCTTACCCTCTCGGATGTTGGGTGCCACCCGGCACTGGTACCAGGCTCCCTCGGTGAAAGGCTGCGCCCCCGAGCACTCATAGGCAGCGATATCGCCGTCCGAGAACGCAGACGCCAACGCCGCTTGCAACGCCGCATGATGGCTGGCTTCGGTGTATTCGAACACGGAGGTACCTTGTACGGAACTGTCTGACGAACCGGGGCCGGCGCGGTTGAGATAGAGTATCGTCCCGTCCTGCTTGACGATGAAGACTATATCGGCTGGCACGGATTCCTCGGCGGATCCAACGTCCAGCTGCTCTGGGCTCCCCGCTGTCCCGCTTCGCGGCTCAAAACGCACAGACCCGCCCGTCGTCGGTCGCCGCGCAGCCCAGCTCTCGTTGTTCTTCTCGTCCACGACCCGCTCCCCGGGTTTGGGACCCGCCGTTTCTTGCAGTTCAATACTGCCGCTCATTTTCCCCTACAGCCAGTGCAGCCAGTTTCCACATCACATAATGAGTGCAAGAGTCATGCCCGACACATGGATGCTAAACCGTTGCTACTTTGCCACTTCGGCGCATTGCCTTGAGAAGCTGCATTAGGCATTTGCTGGTGGCGCTTGCATCTCGAGAAACGTCTTGTCAGAGAATCACCCTTCCCTTGGTCACAGGCCAATTCTCCCAGAACCTGAGATAGTATGAATAGGGTCGTCCCTGCGGCACCTTGCGCCACGGATGGTCGGGATCGTCAACCGGGGCCAGCTGCGCAGATCCGCGTTCGAACGCATTATGGCTCTCCACTTTAGCCACTTGGCCGCAATAGGGGCAGTCGAACTGCTTCTGGTCCGGGTGTACCCACCATACGTACGGTGCTTTGGCGCATTCCGGCCATTCATCGCACGCGTGCGCGGTCGGCCGGAACTGCACCGGTTTTTCTCCAATAGCTTGCCAGAATCCACAAAACCGGCAGGCTCTGAATTTCAAACCAGGGTCTGCCGCCCGCGGTCCAAAGAACCCCGTGCGGCCGCACTGTGGACAGGGCGCCGGGTCACTGCGCTCCATGAAGAGCCTATACGATTCCTCTTCCCAATCCGACTCTGTATACCCTGTCTTGTTAGCTGGTACTGCTGAATCCGGAGCTACTGCCATCGCCGAGTCAGCCTCGCAGTCATCAGAGGAGTTAATGGTGACAAACTCGCCTTTCGCGCTGGGACGCGCTGCAATCCGGATCACATTTCCACGCCTTGGTCGCGTACGAGAAGTCCATCCGTGGCCTAGCCAGGAAGTCTTTGTCGGAAAAAGACTTAACGGTGAGGCGCGGCGAGGGTTTCGATCCAGTAGAAGGGGTGGATTGGGTACTACTCTCGTCTAATTGACCTGATGTTCCTGCCTTCGCCTGGCCACCAATACGAACGAGAAGGCCAACGCCACGGAAAGGGCCACAGAAACGGCGACGGCCAGACTGGCTGTCAGGTTGATGCTGCCTTGTCCGTTGAGAAACAGATTCCAAACGAAGACCGCCGGCACGTTCACAAGCAGGGCGACGACGAATGCGATACAAGACGCGCAGATGATCTTCTTGCCCATGTCCTATTGTCCTGGTGGCGATCTTGGGATTGGTACCCACCTAGGATAGGCAGTCGCGTCTAAAGAGTTGATTAAGCTGCAGTTAAGCGCTTCTCTAGCCCGACTCGAGTCCGGCCCGCCGAATAGTGCTCTGGACCAGAACGTCACTCGAATCCACCAGTGGAAGAGGGAGGTCGGTCCCGCTCAGCACCAGCGGCACCTCGGTGCATCCGGCCACGATCAGTTCTGCTCCTCGATCAATGAGGGCCTCCGCGATGGCCCGCATTCCTGCCCTCACTGCATCGGACTTGTCCCCGGATTTGACACGGTAGACAAGGTCCATGAAACAGACTCGATCCTCTCCTTCGGGCACCAGAACGGTGATGTTGTCAGCCGCAAAGGCGTCCTGATACAGATTGGCATCGATGCAGCCGGTCGACGCCAGCACGCCCACACAGCCCAGCTGAGGGAAAGCCCGCAGAACCGCTTCACGCGTCTCATCGATGATGCTGAGGAAGGGGATCGATACCGCCTGCTCGATGGCGTCTCGAAAGGCATGCGCTGCGTTGCACGGCATGACCAAATAATCGGCACCGGCAACCTCAAGCCGATGCGCCATTTCTGCCAGTGCTGGAGCGGGAGACGGGCCTCTACCAGCCACAGCGCTGTTTCTGTCGGGCACATGGGGGTTGTTGTCGATCAAGAGATGAAGATGGCCTTGATCATCCGGTGACGCTGTGGTTCGTAGCACCTTATCGAAAAAGGACAGCGTGGCTTCCGGCCCCATTCCCCCGAGCACTCCGACTGTGACCTGGCTCCGTTGGTTCAAAATGCCCTCCCCCCGCGGAGCGATGCACCGTTTCGGTGGACCCTGAACCGTCGACGGCCGGCATCCTTGAATGCCGGCCGCCTGTGTTGGTGCTCCGCTGATAAAGTCTATTGCTAATCGCCCTCCACGATGATGAGAAACGGCGACGCGCTCCAGAACTCAACGGGCGACGCGATCTTCAGATTGCCGTGAAGATTGCCGTCGTCATCGGGGGCATTCTCGAGAAACGCCAGGTCGTGTCGCGACACGACTTTGTATGTTGCTTCGAGGTTGGGAATCTCGATCTCCATCACCTGGCGCCGGTCGATGGCAGTGAAGTCTGCCGGGTCCAGGTCCCGACTCGGCACCAGAGTCTCCCCCCGCTTCCCGAACACGAAGAGCAGACGCGACCCACCCTCTTTCTGGATGATACCGCGTTCCAGCAGCTCATCCTTGGTGCCGATCACATAGTAGGCCTGGGCCACTTCGTCCTCTAGCGTCGTGATCGTACTGGCCAGCTCCGCCTTCTCCTCCTCCAGGCCCATTATCTGTTCCGTGAGTCCCGCGACCATCTCTCGCTGTGTGGCCAGCACGGCCTCGTAGTTGGAGATGGTGCTCTCTAGTGAGGCCCTGAGACTGTCGGAGACATGCGTCAGGCCAGCTATCCTGCGTCGACTCTGGCGCAGGCGCGTCTCGGCCTGCTCCATCCGCTCGTTCATGTAGCGGATCTTGCCGAGCATCGAATCGCGCGACGCCTCCAGCGGGGATTCGACGGCTACCAGCAGTTCCCTGCCCTCCACCTCGACCTCCGCCAGTTCAGCGCTGATATCACTCATTGCCTGCGCGTACTCCGCGACTGCCTGAACTAGGCTGTCCTTTTGCGCGGATACCACTTCCAGCTCTGCCAACTGCTGCAGAATCTCTTCCGACGGCCCGCAGGCAACTGCACTTAGAAGGGCGACGGCTAGCCACCCGTTCCTCACCGCATTCACTGTCTTGCCCAACATGGTAAAACTCCTGTTGAAAAATCCCTGCAATTTCTGATGCCGTTCACAAACAACCACTGATATTACCTCCAATTTCCAGTAGTTCCAGTGTTCAATATGGGCGACCCCGATTACGTTGACATGTGTTTGCTCCTGTGCGCTCCGGTGCTGCCGGTCAGGATCCGTTCAGCTGCCGGTCCAGAACGACTGGCGACATCTTTAAGTCATTTCATTACAACCGCTTAGGTGATCGATCACTCGAACCAATGATCAGGATTTGTGCCTGGTGCCAGGTGGATCTGTCCCCCAATGATCCGCAACAGGATTCGCCAGGGCCGATCAGTCACGGCATTTGCGTCGATTGCGCCAGGAAGCTGTTGGCGAACGCGGGCACTGACGCATTCGACTTCCTGGAAACGCTGGGAGAACCTGTATTTCTGGTCGACGATGACGCGAGGATCCTGGCGGGAAACCGCAGGGCGCAGGCCGTTGCCGGTAAGGACCTGTCCAGGATCGAGGATCAGCTGTTCGGAGATATTGTAGAGTGTGCCAACGCCCGTCAGCCGGGCGGCTGCGGCACGACGGTGAAATGCAGAGCCTGTACCATCAGACAGGCTGTCACTGAAACCGCAGCAAACGGCACAAGCGTTGAGCGACTGCCCGCCGACCAAGACATCCGGACTGCGGCCGGTGTCGAGACCGTCCGGTTCTACATATCGACAGAAAGAGTGGGCGAAGCGGTGTTGGTCAGGATCGACCAGGCGCCGCGCGCCTAGCTTTCACGCGCCGCGATCGAGGGTCACCGTACCACTGCGCTGACTGACGCAACGCTCGACCTCGATCGCAGCCTCGCCGGTGGCCCTCGTGGCCAGCCCGTAGGACGCCGCCCGACGACCAGACGTTGTCACCCAGAGCGTGAAAAGGCCCCGTCAGAAGGGGCCAAAGTCAGGGAAACCTAGGTGTGTAAGTCGTTGTCCTACCTAATGATGCCCGAGGAGAGACTCGAACTCTCACGGGGTTGCCCCCACGATTTTGAGTTCGGCCACCCACCAGAACGGACGGCAGAGGATGCACGATCTGCAATGCAGCCAATACACATAACCGCAATAATTACAACCGATTAGCCTATCCCCTGCCTCGTTGCCTTTCAACGGTCTTTGTGCGGTCCGCGCACTCTATCCTCCTCTGTTAGGGGACAGAAAGGGGACAGTGCAACAAGTGAGAAGAACAGGAGCAACAACGGCCACGCTGGTATTCGTGCCATCGTGGGGCATTCGGTCGGGACGATGGGATTTGAACCCACGACCCCCTGAACCCCATTCCCGCTTGAGAATGGTCTAGTAACGACAAAATGTAGTGTTTACGCGGTGTTTCGGGTGTCCTATGTCGTATCTGAAGTGGGGGAATACGACAGGATGTAGCATGTTCTTACCCCACTTTTTACCCCACCCCTACCGCTTCACGGCGATGCCCTGCACCTCGAACCGGGCATTGAAGAGCAACGTGCCGGCACCGAGGAAGGCCCTCGCTGGGAACTCTCCTGTGAAGTACGTGCGATAGACGGCATTGAACGCATCGTAGTGAGCAACGTCCGAGCAAAACACCTGTACGGACACGAGGTCGTCCATCGTCATGCCCGCGGCCTCAAGTGTGCTCTGCATGTTATTCAGTACGAGTCTGGCCTCGGCCCCGGCGGTAGAAGGCACTTGCCGGTTTTCGTCGAGCCCGATGGTCCCAGACAGGTACAGCGTGTTGCCCACCAGGACCGCGCCGCTAAATGGCAAGGCGGTCGGGTCGGTAGACCAACGCGGGTTGATGTGGTGTCGCACTTCCTGCGCTGACAGGTCAGCGGGGACGGCCAAGACCAACACGACCGAAACAAGCCCCACAAATGCTGGGAACCTCATGGCTCACACCTCCTGAGAACGGAGATTCAAAGATGCTGCTGAGAATTGGTTTTGGACTGCATCAAATTGGCTGTCAGATGTCCACAGCGGAATCCCCGCTCACGCTGCCTCTACCCCTTCGGCCTCATCAGTTCTTGGAACGGCGGGTAGTCGCGGAGTCTTCCCCCTACCGCTCCACCTCCACATCCACCTCTTGGCTTCCGAGCCAATGGTAGTCGCCGCAGCATGATCCCGGTGCCCAAAGAACTCCAGGTTGTGCATCGGATCATCGACCTTTGGCGAAAGGGTCAATCCTACCGATCAATCGCTCGGCAACTCGACGCTGATGGGGTGCCAACGAAGCAGGGCGGGCGCTGGCGGCACACAACGGTATCACGAGTAGTCCCCCAGCGGCGGGACTTCTACAACGGCCTCTGAGGGCAATCTAGCGCGCCGATGGACACGTCCGAACGGGCGTGTCCAGTCATGGGCGCTCAGCGGACATCTCATGACGGACTTTGTTGCTTGATCTCGCCTCCCCGTGATTCAGCAGAGTCTGCACTGCGAGCAGTTAAGTAGACAGCCTCCACCCAACTGCTAGTGCAGGTCCTGACTCTCCTTCAAGACTCGGTCCCCCGACGTGTGAGGAGCTGCCAGCATGCTCAAAGCACGCTTGCGAGCGTCTCCTGACCGCGTTGGGAGCCATATTGCCTGGCTGCCATGTCGGGACTGGACGGCAAGGCCATGCCTTCTCAGTAGCGTGAGCGCAGCCGGTACGAGGCCCTGGGCTCTCGTGTCCAGGCCCCGGAAAAGAGCCGATTCCTTTCGACCTGATCCGCTCTGCGCGTAGAGCTTCTTCAGGATCGTCAAAACCACCTTCGTGCCCAACGGAGCAGTCATTCCCAAAATGGCACTTGTGGTCCGGGCGGCAGGCTCAAAGGCGTCAAATGTGCACTCAATAAACCTGTCGGCGGGCATGTCCCTTATACCTGTCCGACCTGAGACTTCACCGAAGTAGGTTCTCACGAATCGAGGAATCTGGCTGTTCGGATAGTCTGACGCTATATGGAGATTGCCCACCACGGAATCCTGGAACTCAGCGTGTCGGATGTCACCATCCAGATCATCGAACACAAGTTCGGGTATCACCACTTCCTTCAAAAACGCCCCAGGCCGTCCTGCAACGAACCTAGCTGACATCTCCAAAAGCACCAAACAGAGGTCCGCTGCCAATGTGTATGCCCTGTCTTGCTGCATCTTCAACAAGGCTGCACAGACCTTTCCGGCCGCAAACCCGGCTTCCTCGGCCCGATGTCCAGCTACGCGAGCAGCAAGAGGATAGACCACACTCTGCCAGTTCTCACTATCGAACTCCAGCACGAACGGATTCTCAATAATCCGGCAGAGCGCCCCGCCTCTCGCCGCCTCGACAAAGTCATGGTCAACGAATACCCGAGAGCCGTCTTCTGATTGGTGTCCTCCCAATCCTGGTAGGCGCTGTAGCAACACCGCGTGTGGCACCGTTCCTCGAAGCGATCGCGCAGGTGGTGGCGGATTATTGGGCGGTGTACCCGGGTTGGGGGACCGGCCCGGGGAGGCAGCTACAGTATGAATGGGGGCAACGGTTCGAGCGTTACGTCCGTAACCACGTGGCCCACCACGGTGAGCTTCCGACCGGCACACACGGTATCGAGGCACCGTGTCTTTCGCATGGACGGAGGACGTTCGACATCAATTTCGACACGCTCGCGGAAGATGCGCAGCTGCGCCGGGATGGGAAGGTGCTCTTCTAATGAAAGGACTTTCGATGTTTTCCCTGAACCGTTCATAGCGATCACGCTCGGCCCGCCCGATATCGAATCGATCCTCGGTGTGTTCGAGGATTTTCAATCCCATATGAATGCGGGTGCGGGCCCGCACGAGGACCACGTTTGGTGGGATGTGGAGCGGCAGTTGATGGCCTTTCTGACGGAGCCGCGCGACGGAACAGTGTGACTACAACGCCCCGAGCGCCGCGAGACGCCCGGGGCTGATCCAGAACTGGACTTCCCCCGAAAAAGTGGACACACAGTTAAGCCCCACCCAAGATTGGAGGTGGAGGTGTGTTCATGTCCAAGGCAAGACGGCGTTACAGTGCGGAGTTCAAGATTGAG
>JBDHHP010000154.1:0-9294 GCA_039589275.1 Gemmatimonadota bacterium
TCACGTGTTTGGGCGTGTCTCACCGTTCCCTCGATGCGGCTGGTCTGCGCTAACGCAGAGCCCACACCGAGGATCAGGGTGAGTGCGGCGAGTGCAAGCACCCTACCGCAGCGAAACAACAAGGATAGGAACATACTTCCCTCCTTAGGGATGAGTGATCTGGATGGGAGTGTGCCGAGCCCCTGACCGTGCAGGTGGCCCGTTCCGCAATCGCTCATGAGCACCTTCAATCGGGTGGGTGCCGAGCTAGAGGCCCCGCCAGGACGTGCAACACAATTGCACCCCCCGCTACGGGGTCAGTCCGTGCTAGGCTAGGTCACTTCCGATTTATGACTCAGGGCCTCGGCTCTGGTTTGGTAGGGAGAGCCGAAGTCCCGCAGAACTCAGGGTTAGCAACCTTAAACTAGGTCAACAAGTTTGTGGTCTATCTGATTCACTGTCAAGGGTTTATGAGGAAGTGAGATGGGATGGGGACATTCCCCGTGTGGCGTGAATCTAAGTGCTTTCATTACAACGACTTAGGGGTGATTCAGGGGGCCTGAGACGGACGAAGACGGTCTAGGACGGTGGCAGAGGGCCCCACCACCCTTCCGACGTTCCGACGTTCCGGCGTTTCCGCCTGGGTGAATGCGGCAGAGGGCGGGAAGGGACGGAGAGGGCGGTAGAGGGCGGCAGAGGGCGGCAGAGAGCGATAGAAGGCGGTAGAAGGCGGTCAGCCGGTCGCTGGCAGCCGGCAGCTGGCCGCCGGCAGCCGGCAGCCGCCTACCCCGGGCACCTCCTGATCAACTCCCGCCGCATGCAGCGCTCGTCGTTTACGCACTCGTAGAAATCGTCGATGTACTCCAGCGCCTTGCGCTGGGATCGGTCCGCCAGACCGGGCTGGTTTCTGATCAGGTCTGTGATCTCGGCACGGCGTTCGTTGAACAAGGCCACCACGCGGCGGACGTCGTACTCGGGTCGGCAGGGGCCGATGAAGAAGCGTTCTGTGACGCTGTAGGTGGGCAGGGCCGGTGGGGGTACGGCATAGCGCGCATCCACTATGCCCGACCAGTCGAAGTCGTACGGCACCAGGACGGGAAACGGATCACCCTGTCGGAGTATCAGCTTCACGTTGTGCAAAGCGGAGACGGACCAGTCGGTGTTGCCCACGAAATACTGGAAGACCTCGAACAGCGTTGCCTGCTCGTCATCGGCTTCGAAGCCGTGCACGCCGGCGGAATCGAGTATCTCGCCACCATTCCGCTGGGCCATCTGTTCCTCATCCTCGATAAAAAACCCATACTTGGTCAACGTATCCGACTCCTCACCGGTCCACACGTAGGTTATTCGGGCCAGCCGAACGCGGAAACTCATCTCGGTGAACAGGCCGTACATGCGATAGATCAAATACTCCCGGAGCACGTACTGTTCGTTGTCCTCTCGCCCGTTCTCGCAATGAGCCACCAGCTTGAGCTTGTCCTGACCTGCGAACAGGGTCTCGCCCACGTCTCGCTTGCGGAAATTCAGCCTGAGGGGCGGAAACTCACAGGTCGAGCGTGACAGCCGGAAGTTGCCTCTGGTTCGGAGCTGGACGTCAATGGTCACAGCCGCGCCGTCCGCCACCCGATAGCTCAAGCGGGCCGGGTGCTGTTCTCGCTCATCGTCTCGGTCCCTGTCGAGGGCGCGAAAGTCTGCCTCGAGCGTGAGATCCAGCGGCTCGTGAGAGGCGAATAGCTGCGGGACGCTGACCACGTCCTGCCCCACCAGCTGCTGGGCTGGTGCCGCAGACGCGGTGACTATGCCGAGTATTAGACCTACGACGACAAACACGATATCAGGTGTTACTGTAGCTGTCCGCTAGATGGAGATATTATTGAGATACGTACGCAAGCTCACCAGGGTGTCAGATTCCTGTCCTTAACCTCCGAAAGCGTGGTCATGTGCGGACCGTAGCGCTCAGATCCGCGGCACTGCTCGCAGTCTTTCCGCTCCAGGGGTGTGCCGATCGACCGGCGCCAGACTGGGTGGACGAGGGCGGGTACCGCTGGCGCGAGCTCGCCGTGACCACTGGTGACGCCGTCGGATTCACTCTGCTCCCTCCGGCCAGGACCGGGATCGATTTCATCAACCCGAGTGGCGACTCGCGTCCGCTGTGGAGCAGCCACCTGGGCCATGGCTCAGGTGTGGCCCTGGGGGATGTCGACGGAGACGGACTGGTCGACATCTACCTGACGAGCATCGAGCGGTCCAATGCGCTGTATCGCAATCTGGGTGGCTGGCGCTTCGAGGATGTGACCGAGGCCAGCGGAGTTGCCGCTGAGAATCGGCCCTCGAGTGGCGCTGCCTTCGCCGACCTGGATGGCGACAGGGATCTGGATCTACTAGCCACCGCGTTGGGCGGTCCAAACTCGCTGTTCCTGAACGACGGCACAGGCCGGTTCACGGACCGTGCGGACGCTTACGGCCTAGCCTCAGACCGTGCCAGCGGTACCATGACACTGGCCGACGTTGACGGTGACGGGGACCTGGACCTCTACATCGCCAACTACAAGATCGGCACGGCCGAGGAGATCTTCTCGGCCGAAGAGCTCACCTTTGACCGCATAGTACGGCAGATCCACGACCGCTACGAGATCGCCCCTGAATTCCGCGAGCACTTCCGGGTCCGGACGCTGCCGGGCTTCCACATGGTGGCGTACATGCAGCGCGCCGAGCCGGATTGGTTCTATCTCAACGACGGCACCGGCAGGTTCCAAGCCGTACCACTGACATCGGGCCGCTTTCTCGACGAGAACGGCAACCCCTACAGCGAGGAACCCGACTACTTCGGGCTCGCCGCGCGGTTCTACGACGTGGACGGGGACAACGATCCAGATCTGTTCGTGTGCAATGACTTCGACGATCCCGATCTGTTCTGGCTCAACGATGGAAACGGGACCTTCCGCGCCACGCCGCCAGTCGCACTCAGAGCAACGAGCAATGCGACCATGGCGGTCGATTTCGCAGACATCGACCGCGACGGCGACGTCGATTTCTTCTCGACAGACATGTTGAGCAAGGACAGCCGGCGCCGCAAAGCGCAGCAGCCGTCGTATACCGCACTGCCCAAACTCGTGGGCCAGGTCGAGAACCGGCCTCAGACGCAGAGGAACACACTATTCCTGAACCGGGGAGATGCGACATTCGCACAGATCGCTGAGTACGCTGGCGTCGAGGCCTCAGATTGGACCTGGGCAACCATGTTCTTGGACGTCGATCTCGATGGGTACGAGGACATACTGGTCACCACCGGCCATCTGTGGGACCAGTTCGACGAAGACAACGTAGGTCGTATGCGTCGCATGCCGGTGGACATTGACTGGACTGAACAGCGGCGTTTGTTCCCTCCTCTAAACACTCCAAATGTGGCCTTCCGCAACAACGGTGACATGACGTTTCAAGAAGTGAGCGAGGAGTGGGGCGTCGCGGGTGAGCAAGATATATCGCACGGCCTGGCAGCCGGGGACTTGGACTGGGATGGCGATCTCGACGTGGTGATCAACCGGCTCGGTAGGCCCGCCGCAGTGCTGCGCAACGATGCGACTCAGCCACGCGTGGCGGTGCAGCTAGACGGACTTGCACCCAACACTCGGGGCGTTGGAGCAAAAATCAGAGTGGTGGGTGTCGCGGTGCCGGTGCAGGAAAGAGAGGTGACTTCGGGCGGAATGTACCTCTCCTCGTCGACTACACAGTACGCGTTTGCGGCCGGTGCAGCAGAGGAGCTCACCATCGAGGTGGTGTGGCGCAGTGGCAAACGGAGCCGGATCGAGGGCGCGAGGCCCAATCGGCTGTACGAGCTACGCGAGCAGGCTGCAGCGGACCCTCAGCCTCCCGCTCAGTCTGCCGCGGAGCCGGTTATACTGTTCACCGATGTCACCATGGACCTAAATCACGCACACACCGAAGACTTGTACGACGATTACCAACGTCAGCCGCTGTTGCTCAACAAGCTGAGCCAGTTGGGTCCTGGGGTCTCGTGGTTTGACATCGACCGGGACGGTGACGAGGACTTGGTCGTCCCATCGGGCCGATCGGGTCAGCTCGCTCTATTCCTCAACGACGGAGACCGTCTCACTCGTGGGCGACGGGTGGGGCCGACTGCTACCTATGACCAAACAACTGCACTTGGCTTCAGCGACGGCCCAATGACGGCGCTCTTGGTAGGTCAAGCGCTTTACGAAGCGCCTGGTCTGCGTGCGTCACTTTCGCAGCCTGCCGTCGTCTCCCTCGAGCCCACATCCTCTGCTGTGGCACTTGTGGCGCAAGGGAGCAATAACAGCACTGGCCCACTGGCACTGGCAGATGTTGACGGTGACCAGGATCTGGACCTGTTCGTCGGCGGTCGCGTAATCCCGGCAGCCTACCCCTTGCCCGCCTCGTCCCTGATGTTCCGCAACGAAGCCGAAACGTTCGTGGACGACAGTAAGAACTCAGCCGAACTAGCCGATGTCGGAATGGTCTCGGCGGCTGTTTTTTCTGACGTCGATGTAGACGGGGACCCCGATCTCCTGTTGGCGCTCGAGTGGGGACCTGTGAAGCTATTGCTGAACGAGAACGGCTTGCTGCAGGATGCGACCGATGCCTGGGGCCTGACTGGTCATGCTAGCCGTTGGAACGGGGTCACCACCGGCGACCTGAACGGCGACGGACGTCCGGACATCGTGGCAACTAGCTGGGGGAATAACACCGCCCATCGCGCGAGCCAGGCGCGGCCACTCCTGCTCTACTACTCGGACTTCGACCACAACGGGTCGCTCGATGTCATCCACGCCCAGTACGACGACCAGATCGCCGGTATTGTACCACTGCTGGACAATCGCTCCGATCTAGTGGCCGCCATGCCCTACACAAGTCGCCGAGTGCCCAGCGCGTCCGCCTACGCTGATGCGACGGTGGATGAGATAATCGGACCACGGTTTGCGGAGGCTGCTCGGCTGGAGATAGGCAGCATGGAACACAAGATGTTCCTGAACCGCGGCGACTCATTCGAGGCGATACCGTTGCCGGTGGAAGCGCAACTCGCACCAGCATTCTATGCGGGTGTGGCAGACTTCGACGGTGACGGCAACGAAGACGTGTTTCTGTCGCAGAACTTCTTCCCCACCGCAATGGCGACACCGCGCTACGACGCTGGTCGTGGGCTCCTGCTGCTGGGTGACGGGACCGGCAAGCTCAATGCAGTGCCCGGACACATTTCGGGCATCCAGGTCTACGGCGATCAGAGAGGGGCCGCCTTCTCCGACTACAATGGCGACAGCCGCATCGATCTCGCTGTCAGCCAGAACGGAGCCGCCACCAAGCTGTACCGCAATGACGCTGCAGTGCCGGGCTTGCGCGTTCGTCTCATCGGTCCTCGCGCCAACCCAGATGCCGTCGGTGCAACCATCCGCTTGGCATACGGTGACAGTCTGGGCCCGGCACGCGAGGTCCATGCCGGATCGGGATACTGGTCTCAGGACGGCGCGGTGCAGGTGATGGGCAGCCACGGAGATGCAACTGGGGTTTGGGTACGTTGGCCGGGGGGTGAAGAAACGCAGGTCACGGTCGACGCCGGCATAACGGAGATCACGATCAGAATGAGTCGGCCCTGAAGTTGATTGGGACACGCGTGGGATGATACGGACCATGTCCGCCACTCGCTTCGCAACCACTGCTGCAATTGTGGCAGTCTTGACCGGTTGCGGTTCGCCGGAACCGCGCGGCGTAGTGTCAGCTGCTACGCCGGAGGCCGCGGCGGCGGGAGCCCGGGTCTTGGCGGCCGGCGGCAACGCGGTCGACGCGGCGGTTGCCGTTTCATTCGCCCTGGCCGTCACAGAACCGGCCATGTCTGGACTCGGCGGGCAAACGCAGCTGCTCGTTGCGGCGCCGCGCGCAGAGCCGTTCATCATAAACGGCACTTCTTTCGCGCCCCGCGCCACGCCGATCGAGGCAAAAACTGAGGAAATAGCCCGGCACACAGCCACCACTGTCCCCTCCATGGTCCGCACTCTCGACCACGCCTGGCGCTTGCACGGGAGTGCCGAGGTCGACTGGGCTCAACTCATCGCGCCCGCCATTGAGTACGCGGAAGCCGGCTTCGTCGTGGGGCCGTTCCGTCACCGTGTGTGGCTGCAGCTGCAGGAGATCCTGCAAGCCGATGCTACCGTTGCGGCTCTGTTTCTCACCGAGGCTGGCACGGCGCCCGCGGTCGGTAGCACGTTCAAGCAGCCCGTGCTGGCACGCACACTGCGCCGCATCGCCGAGCATGGTGCGGCGGACTTCTACACTGGCCGGATTGCGCGCACCATCGCGGCGGACATGGCGGCAAACGGCGGCTGGCTCAGCTACGACGATCTGGTGCAGCTAGCTCAGCCGGGCGAGCTGCAGCCGCTGCGTGGCACCTACCGGGATTGGTCCATCCACACGATGCCGCCGCCCGGTGGCGGTTGGGTTGTGCTGCAGATTCTCAATCTCCTCGAGCAACACTCGGTGTCAGACCTGGCATTCGATTCTCCGAACCGGTTGGCGCTCGTGGTCGATGCATTACGCATAGGTCATCGCGAGAGACGGGACCATCCGGTAGAGAACCTGATCGATTACCGAGGCGAGGTGGACCGCAAGACCAGCAAGGAAACGGCGCGGGAGCTGGCGATCCCAGCAACGCAGGGAGAGACAACGCATTTCACGGTGGTCGACGCCGACGGAATGGTGGTTTCAGTCACGGCGAGCATCAACAACTTCTTCGGTGCCAGGGCGGCTTCACCAGGACTGGGATTTCTCTACAACGACTACATGCGGGAGTTCGTGCTGGACGACCCCACGCACCCCTTTGCCTTGCGCGCCAGCGCAATGCCGTACTCGTCGATGACCCCTACGGTCTTATCGCACGACGGCGTACCCATGTTGGGGTTGGGAAGTCCTGGTAGCGCCCGCATCGTATCTGCCATAGCACAGGTAATCCAACTGTGGGTGGACACCGACCTGGGCATCGCAAGCGCTGTTGCGTACGGCCGCGCGCACGTAGTGCCCGACAGCTTGCTCTACTTGGAACCCGTCCTCGCGGCCGCCGATGCAGGCCGGTTCGGAAACCGCGGGTTTGTGTTCGGCGAACCCCGTGCCTATCTGGCCGTTGGAGACCTCAACGCCTATTTCGGTGGTGTACACGCGGTAGCCTTGGAAGACGGCGAGTGGCTCGGTGCTGCTGACCCCAGACGGGACGGGGCGGTGGTACAACCCTGAGAACGAATGCCACGAAACGTCGAAATCAAAGCGCGCCTCACCGACCTAGCGGCCACCAAGTCACTGGTTGTCCCCGTCGCGACAGACGATCCGGTAGTGCTACGGCAGGAAGACACGTTCTTCTCAGTCGATCGTGGTCGACTCAAGCTGCGTCGCGACGGTGAACAGGCCGAGCTGATCTGGTACGAGCGTCCCGACAAACTGGGAGCTTCTGAGTCACACTACCTTCGTTGTGACGTGTCCGACCCTGAGAACCTGTCGACGATTCTCGCATCCACACTCGGGGTAAATGGTACGGTTCGAAAACGCAGAACTGTCTATCTGGTTGGCCAAACCCGAGTACACCTCGACGAGGTAGCGGGTCTAGGCTATTTCCTCGAACTCGAGGTCGTGTTGGAAGACGGCCAGCAAACAGCCGAGGGCAAGGCCATTGCCGATTCACTGATGAAGCGGCTCGCGGTGAGTAAGGAGGATCTAGTGGCGGTGGCGTACGTGGATCTGTTGAACGCAACGTGAATCCTCAGTAGTATCGACCCGCGCACGCGAAATCGACAAGCAACACTGACGCGACCATGTTCGAGATCATACACGAGCTAAAGCGCTCCGTCCGAGATCTGATTCGACGGCCATTTTACCCCGCCGTAGCGGTGATCATTCTGGCTCTCGGTCTCTCAGCCAGTGTTGCAGTATTCACCTACATCAACGGTTTCTACCAGTCGTTCCCCGGAGTCAATGCCGACCGATTGGTGCGCATCTTCGGCGTCGAAAGCGAAGAACCATACCAGGACATCTCGTACCTGGACTTTCTCGACTACGCCGCCACGGAAGGCTCCTTCGAGGGCATTGCCGCCACACAGCCGTTCTACGCGGCGAGCGTGCGTCACGAGACAATAACGGAGGTTGCGTTCCTGGAGGCCGTCTCCGGCGAATACTTCCCCGTGCTCGGGATGCAATTGGCCATCGGACGCGGCATTGCGCCTGCTGACGATCGGCCAGGCGCAGAATCAGTGGCAGTCATCTCCCACGACTGGTGGCAGCGCAGCTTCAACAGTGACCCCGCGCTAATAGGGCAGACGGTTTACCTAAACTTCAGGCCCTTCACCGTGGTTGGTGTCACGGCGCCTGAGTATGTGGGTCCGACCTCCGACTTTCGACCAGACGTTTGGATTCCAATCGCTCCGTTCCGCGACAGATACACGAATTGGGCTGCGATGGCCGAGAATCGCGACCTGCCGCTAGTGCGGGTTTACGGTCGGTTACGCGAGGGCGTCAACGAACAACGTGGTCAGGCGGAGTTGGCAACAGTTGCAGCTGGATTAGACGAGATCTATCCACGACGAGATGAGGTGCGACGCATCGTCGTCGATCCCGCAACCTGGATTGACCCTCGATCTCGACTGACCGAGTGGTCCACCGTGCGTCTCATGATGGGTGCAGCCGTCGTGCTGCTGCTGCTGGTCTGTGCTAATGTGGCCAACCTGCTTCTGGCGGTAGCTGTCGGGCGCCAACGCGAGGTGTCCATGCGAGCGGCACTGGGAGCTTCTCCGGGCCGGTTGATGCGCCACGTGTTGATTGAGAACGTGATATTGGCCGGCCTCGCGGGTGGAATCGCCTTGCTGCTGGCAGGCCCTGCCAGTGCACGACTGGGATCGTACTTCGCGCGACCAAGCGTGTGGGGAGCCAACGTGGCCCGCGAAGTGACCGTCGACCTCCGAGTCGTCGGGTTTGCGGTGGCGATCTCCGTTGCAGTAGGGGTGGTCGCGGGCATGCTTCCGGCAATCCGGGCTTCGCGCCGGAATCTGGTGGACATGCTCAAGGCCGGTACCGATGTGTCTTTCCGCGGCATTAGACGGATATGGGGACGGCGAGTGCCTGGTTTGCACAATATCCTGGTGGCCGCCCAGGTCGCGCTCTCAGTGGTGTTGCTGGTGTCCGCTGCCCTGCTGCTGCGCACCTTTGTTACTGTCGGCAATCTCGATCCCGGTTTCGCGTACGATCAGCTGGTCGTGACGCACGTGTCGACGAGTAGCACCGGAGTCCAGGTTGAGGAACGCGAGC
>JBDHHP010000155.1:0-9047 GCA_039589275.1 Gemmatimonadota bacterium
TATCTTGCCCAGCTTGAGTCGGATGATCTGCTTCATCGCGTCATCTAGTATCGGGAAGTAGGGGATAATGACCATGCGTCCGAGGAACGCCGGCTTGAACGTCTTGTTGAGCTCTGGCTTCAGAGCTTTCACCAGGCCATCGTGATCCGGCATCGTCTCCGGGTCCGCCGTCAACGTCATGATCGTGTCGGTGCCCGCGTTGGTGGTCAGCATGATGATGTTGTTCTTGAAGTCGATCTGCCTGCCCTCGCCGTCTTCCATCACACCCTTGTCAAACACCTGGAAGAACAACTCCAAGACGTCGGGATGGGCCTTCTCCACCTCGTCCAACAGCACCACGGAATACGGCCGGCGGCGCACTGCCTCCGTCAACACCCCACCTTCGCCGTAGCCGACATATCCCGGCGGCGATCCCTTGAGCGTTGACACCGTGTGCGCTTCTTGGAACTCCGACATGTTGATGGTGATGAGGTTGCGCTCGCCACCGTACAGCAAGTCCGACAGCGCTAGCGCCGTTTCAGTCTTCCCAACCCCGCTGGGCCCCACCAGCATGAAGACACCGACTGGCTTGTTGGGATCCTCTATCCTTGCGCGAGAAGTGCGAATCCGACGGCTGATCTGCTCCAGCGCGTGACCCTGGCCAATGATCCGATTGCCGAGGTGTTCTTCCAGTTTGAGAACCGTCTCGACTTCGTCGCGCAGCATCTTGCCGACCGGAATACCCGTCCAACCCGAGATGACCTGCCCCACCAGCTCGGCGTCGACGCACACGGGTACCAGCCCCTCGTCGCCTTGAATTCCCTCGAACTCCCGCATGAGTTTGTCGAGTTCCTTGCGCAGCTTCGCCGGATCGGTTGCCTGTTTCTTCTTTTCCTTGCTTCCCTCACCGCCTCCCGTTCCCCGTTCCCCGTTCCCCGTTCCCTCGACAGTCGCCTCCAGTTGTTCCCGTAACTCACGGATCTTGGAGACTAGCTCTCGCTCCTTCTCCCAACGCTGCTTCAGTTCAGCGAGCTCCGCTTCGGTGTCAACTCGGTCTGCCTCAATCTGCTCGAGTCGCTCGGAGTGGTCGGCTCCCACAGCTGCTTCGCGCTCCAGCACGCGCTTCTGGACCCCGAGGTCGTCCAGTCGCCTTGAGGCGTTCTCCACCGGGGGTGGCGTAGCGCTTTGGCCGAGAGCGAGCCTGGCGCATGCTGTGTCGAGCACACTGACAGCCTTGTCAGGCAACTGCCTGTCGGCCAGATATCGATTTGAGAGGCGTACTGCCGCGTCAACACCGTCATCCAGGATCCGTACGTTATGGTGCTTCTCCAGGTGCGGTGCCGCACTGCGCATCATGAGGCAACAGGTGTCTTCCGATGGCTCGTCTACCTTCACCAGCTGGAAGCGGCGGGCCAGGGCCGGATCCTTCTCGAAGTACTGTTTGTACTCGGACCAAGTGGTGGCCGCGATGGTTCGCAGCTCACCGCGTGCCAGGGCCGGCTTCAACAGATTGGCCGCATCGCCCTGACCAGCGCTGCCGCCCGCACCAATCATGGTATGTGCTTCGTCGATGAACAGGATCACCGGTGTCTCGGACGACTTGACTTCCTCGATCAGGCCCTTCAAGCGATTCTCGAACTCGCCCTTTACACCCGCTCCGGCCTGCAACAGCGCCAGATCGAGGGTGCGAATAGAGACGTTCTTGAGGACTTCAGGTACTTCGCCCTCTACGATTCGCATGGCGAAACCCTCGACGACCGCTGTCTTACCGACACCTGCCTCACCCACCATGATCGGGTTGTTCTGTCGCCGCCGGGTCAGGATGTCCACGACCTGACGGATCTCGAAGTCGCGCCCCAAAACTGGGTCCAGATTACCCTGCCGCGCGCGCTCTGTCAGGTTCTGTGTGAACTGATCCAGGTTCGGCGCAGGGCCGCCCACACGGCGGGCCTCACCCTCGGCAGGAGCGATAGCAGCTGTCTCTTCGACCGAATCGGCAACGATGGCGGAGAACTCCTCTCGCAGGCTCTCGCCGGAAATCTTCTGGAATTCGCTGCTGGTGTCTCTTGCCAGTCGTCTCAGCTCGTCGTTTATGGCTAGCGCAAGCACGGTGTGTCCTGTTCGTACTTGTGTCGCGCCCAAGTCGACGGAGCCAAGGAGCCAGGCCTCCGAGATCATCTTCGTGAAGCTGGG
This sequence comes from Gemmatimonadota bacterium, assembly GCA_039589275.1. Classification (GTDB taxonomy): domain Bacteria; phylum Gemmatimonadota; class Gemmatimonadetes; order Gemmatimonadales; family GWC2-71-9. Next base: position 2,173 of record JBDHHP010000155.1, read on the forward strand.
GCTGAGGGACGGGGTCCGCGCGTTGCCCGTCTTCAGCCGGTCGAGTGCCGCGGTCAGTTCCTTGGAAAAGCGAGCCCGGTCTACGCCGAAGTGCTTCAATATCAGCGCCGCATCGGAGTCGCTGGCGTCAAGAAGCTTTACCAGAAAATGCTCGATCTCGACATCGTAATGGGTCCGAGACAGACATATGCCCGCCGCAGCTTCAACTGCATTTCGAGTTTCGTGATTGAGTTTTCCGATCAGTGATTTGAGATTGACACTCATGTGTCTCTCCTCTAGAGATTCAGCACTGTGTGGTCAGCATCGTTCGTGAAAGGAGCTGACCGCATCCAAGTGGTCCAGCCCAGCGGCGTTGCTGCCTCGCCCTCACCTCCGAGCACACATCCGGGTACGTCTTCCTTAGCTAGCACTAGTTGTACTTCGAAATCGAAGCGGTCTTCGCTGAAGAACCGCGTGAGAGTACTCAGTGCCTCGTGGGCCTTTCCCTCAGGCAGAAACTTGTCGTATTGCTTCCTGGTCAGCGGCCCGATGACTATCCTCACCCGCGCCTGTTGATCCCAGATTTCATCGCCGGCGACGGCGCCAAGACCTAGTTGGGATGAAGCACTCGTTTCGTCTCCCAATGCACACTGGGTATCACCCGCGAGCGGATACCAGCCGCCGACGAATTGCACGACCTCAACCGGAACGGCGAAATAGTCTTCCAGCAACTGCTCGAGTGCGATCGCCGGACGCCCTTGCTGGCCGAATATGCCGGCATAGAAGATCAACGACTCGTCGGGTACGTTGAACCGGTCTTGGACGGCTGCCGTACCCAGACCTACGAGATCCAACAGGTGCTCAGTGATCGGATCTGACTGATCTCGCTCATAGCCAACTGCAAACCGGTTCTTCTCCCAAGCTCGATAGAACAGGGAAACCAAGCGATGGTTGAAGATGTCCAAGAAATCGCGCGGTGTCCGGTCCCGGGCCCGCGCGCGCTCTGCCACCAACAGTGAGTAATAGAGGGGCAGGATTCCTAGCGGGCCAGTCAAGCCCAGGAAGTTGACAGTGAGCTTAATCTGCCCGTCCGGCTCGATGTCGAGCGTCTGGATCTCACTTGCAGGAAAGGCAATCGCCGTGTTTGCTGCGAACCGGGCAATTTCCTCCTTGGGTTCGGCGAACTCGCCGACTCTGCTTCGATCGGGGAACAGCTCATGTAGGACGCGCATGGCCTGAAAGAACTCGAACGATGTCGGTTCCTCCAGGATCTCCTTCTCCAGTGCTGGCTGCGCTAGAGTAGTGTCTTCCATCCCGCTCTGGGCGGCCATTCGCGAAGCATCTCCTTCCGTTGCTCGGACCGAGCAGTGAGAATGCAGAAGCTGTTGAGTGAGGTGTACAGACCGAGGAACCGCTCCAGCACGCTGGCGAACAGGTAGACACCTCCCCCGGCGAACTGATCCTCATCGAAGTCGATTTCTACCCGATGACCTCTAGCAAAGCTCACCCCGTGTTCTCCCTCAATCCTCGAGTAGCAGGGCCCGCTGCCGACCCGTTTGATGCCGCGGATCTGTCTGTCGACCGCCGCCGAATCCGCAAAGTTGTGCAGCTGGAGAAGTTCCCGCAGTGCTTCCGCACCTCCCTCCACTAGGGACAGATAGTTGAGCGAGAGCTGTGAGATCAGTCGCCATAGCTGTGATTTCCCCAGCGGGGGCTGCACTACGGCCGTGGGCCTGATCAAGGCCACGGTCTTCTGTATCGGGCCGCCCTCCGGCAGTGAAAAGTCACCGTCTTCGTTACCAAACGGCAGGCGACTAGGCAGGTCGCTGTTGAAGCAGGTCAGCCGTGTGGTGACGGCATCTAGGCCAGGGTGCACCACTCGGCCCGACAGGTCCACGAACGAAATAGAGACTTCGGTGGCCTCGTCGCTCGACCAGAGTGCCGGCTTGCGCCGAGCGTACCAGAACCGCCGCTCTCCGGTGCCGTCCGCCGCGTGTCTGTGAGAGTAGAATGGCTCGAACTTCAGTGTGTCCGACGTCCCCGGTGTCGTAGCAACTACCTCGTCGACCGAGAAGACACTGGTGGTCTCTCTTCTGCGCGCGTCCGGCACGATGGGGTACTCGTGCCGCTTCTGAGTCAGCAGGACTGGCTCGGAAGCCTGCGAGAACAGATTCACCACCGGCGTGCATCCGAGACGAAAAGTCCGTGCAGAGACGCCACTCTGCAGCATCTCACGGCGGTCTGCCTGTTCGAACTGGGATAGGAGGAATATCAACTCGGCCCGTTCGCCGAAGCCGGCTTCTCGGATCTCCTTGAATCCAGCGAGGTCGAGAAACAGAAACTTCTCCGGAAAGGTGAAATACTCCTGCAACAAGCCATACCCGAGGAATGAACGCCGCGGGTATGGCAGCATCCCTTGGTCCTTGCTGAAACCGACGGGAACGATCTTGCTGGGGTCGAGTTGCAGAGGTTGTTGTTTGCCCGACTTGCTCGGCTCGCGCGCCAGTACCTTCGTGCAGTTGTTGCAGAGCAACTCATACAAGGTTGAGGTCAGGTTGCCCTCGCCACTCAGATGCAGCCGCAACGCATTGAGCTCCAAGCTCTGAAACGTCACGTCGGGCAGACATCGCAACCTGAGCCGCAATGCCCACGGTTCGGACGTTCTGACTGCAGGGTCGAGTTGGTCCGGCGTGATCCAGCGGGCCTCTTCGACGTTCACTGGCCAGAGCGTGGTGTCATAACACGTCCTGAACTTGCAGGGCGCGCCGCCGACAGGTGCCGAGTGGAGCTCGGTACCGCGCGGGACCGGGAAACCGCTGGTGAGCTTGCCCTGTTCGGGGTCCAAGCCGAGTTCAACCAAAGACATCGCCGGGATGGGGCGGACATAGTGAGGGAACACGAGGTTGAGCAGCGCTTCGCTTATCTCGGAGATGTCGTCCTCGAGCTTCAAGTGTATCCGTGCTGCGAGAAACGCGAACCCCTCCAGGAGCCGCTCAACATGGGGGTCTTCACACTTGGTGGGTTCGAGTTGCAGTCGGGAAGCTACCTTGGGATACTTCTGAGCGAACTCGGCGCCCATCCGCCGCAGGAAGGTCAGCTCACGCTCATAGAAGAACAGCAGGTCGTCTCGTGCCATTGCCTCACTTGATTTCGAAGTTGCACTTCGTGGTATCGAGAATTGTGTCGTAAGCCACCTGCTCGGGGTTCGGCTCCATCCTGAGCATGCCCTCGATCAGGAATCGCAGCTGCCTCGTTCCTCCTTCTCCGGTGTCCGTCACGGTGATCTTCACGTCTGCCAGTCGTGGCTCGAACAGCGTGATTGCCTCCTCTATGCGTCGGGCAAGCTGCATCCGTACCTCGGGCGAGTCGGCGCTGAGCGATGTGATGTCAGGCAGTCCGTAGTCATGTAGAGAGTGCTGCAGCTCTGTCATCGAGTCTGGTGCCGGTTCAGGTATTCGACGCGTGTTCAGCAGCCACTCTACGTCCCGTCGCACTGCCTCCTTGAACTCGGACACCGACTGCGCGTAGGTCATTCGGGGCTCGCTCGAACTCATAGGGTCCCTATCGATCAGACGATCGATCAGAGATTGCTGAGCGGTCCTCTCACCTGCCTGCTTGGCCATCGCCTAGGCTAGGAGCTTCCCATCTGGTCCAACGGGGCATTGGCGTCGATTGCACGCGGGGCGGGGCCTACGCATCGGCGTCCGGAATAGGTGGCTCCTCTGCAGCCGCCGGCTCGGCACCATACGATTGCTCCGCTGAAGGACCTGCGGAGTTGGCCTGGCCTCCTGGGAACGATATGGCCCTGAGCGGATCCAGCCGGCAAATGCGGAGGTAGAGCTCTTGTTGAACCGCCTCTCCATCCGTGCCGAGTGCCTGCATACAACGGTACAACAGACTCAGCGGCCGGGCTACGGTGTCGCCTGCCTCCCAGCCCTCCAGGTTGTGAGCATCGATTGTTGCAGCCAGGTCCCTCAGGATGGGCAGGGCCACGGCCTCGTGGCCGATGTCCACCATGATGCCAGCTGCCTCCGCGCGGCGTAGAAACCGATCGCGGGTGCACTTCTCCTGCTCGGACCGCGACATCAGCAGCTGGATCGCCTGCTGATGCTGTCCAGACCTTGCGAGAGCCGCGGCGCGATCGGACGCAGTTCTGGAAGTCGGTGCCGTTGCTGCGGGCGCGATGTCCATGTCGTCTTCATCCGCGATCGCTACGGGTTGCGCCTCCCCCGCAGGACTGGCGGCAAGGAGTTGCCGCAGCCAGGTGCGAGTCTCAGCGTTAGCGGTCGGGGTATCGTCCATCAACGTGAGTTGTGCGAGGCCAGGGAGGTCACGCAGCAACTCGACGAGAGCGCCTCTGATTGCTGATGCTACAAACCGGTACTCGTCGCCGAGCGCCTCGAGTGCCGTCAACACATAGCGTTGCAGGTCCAACCAGCCCCGCCCATGTGGCGTTGCCATCACGCCCTCGCACGCTGCGAGCAACTCCGGCCACTTCACGTCTAGCAGGAGGCCTTTGAGTTTGGTGCGAACGTTGGTTGGCGGTGCCGCCAGCGCCCTGGGATCGACGTCACCACCCAAGGCTCGCAGTTCACCCCAACGGAAGCCGCGCAGCATGAGATACGACGCTGGATTGGTGGGATCCTCTCGTTGGAGGAAGCGCGCTGCTGCTGCGACGTGGGATGCAGCGTCGTCTCGACTGGTGGGCTCCGCGGAGAGTCCTGCTGCCCCTCCCGACACCGACGCCTCGGCCGATCCTGCAGTGTCCTCAACCGGCTCCGGCTCTACGGGGTCCGGATCGAGTTCCAGCTTCTTGGCAAGCAACTGACCTGCGACGCCTTGAACATCGGTCAGTGCTTCGCGCAACTTGCGATAACTGGGCGCGTCAGCTCCGAATTGCTCGGCACCAAGCTTGTCGAGAACGTCGATCGTTGTGATACTGCCTTCGACGTCGGCCACGAGTTGCTTGTACCAAGGTTTGGGCGTTGCGCTGAACGCCGTGTCGAACTCCTCGATGGTCGGTTTGCCGGTTTCGATCGCCTCTGCGCGGGCGCTCTGCTTGGCCGCATCCTCGTTAGCCTCAGCCTCGTACCCGATCGAGATCGCTTCCTGGTGCTCGAAGTAACCGTATCCCTTGGCGGTGAGCGGTGCGAACTTCACGGGAATGTCCAGGTAGTCTCCCACCCAGTTGAGCGGCATCGCGCGCATCTCAGCGTCACCGTCTTCGAGTTCCGGGTGCAGGTGCTCCCAGAACCTCTCCAGGAGACCCTGGAGCAGATCGAGTCCGTTGCGCAGTCCCTCTATCCCGTTGCGCTTTAGGAGAGCTTCGGCCAGCCAGGCGGCGAGTTGGAGGTCTTTTGATTGTTCTGCTAGCGCAGAGTTGGTCAGCTTCTCCACTTGGGCGTAGTCCGGCTGGGTGCGATCGCCGGTGAGAGAGTCTACGACCTCCGTGCGCGCCTTCTTGATCTTGTCGTAGACGGTCAGCCCGTCGTCACCAGGCACATCTCGCAGGTAGCTGCCGGCAGGATTGGGTCCCTCGATCGGTTCGAGCAACTTCGAGATTTCGTCGCGCATCTGGCGCCTCTGACTCAGCTACTGGCTGCATTGATATCTAGCCTGCGGAGCTCCAGGATTGGCAGCTCCTCCCCGTCCACGAGGAGCAGCTTATGGCCAACCGGTACTTCGGTGGCGTCGTCCAGGGCCACCCACTCGGTGACTCTGCCTAGTCGTACGTCAGCATCCTCGTACTGCCAAGAGAGGGGGGAGATAACCGGGATCAGGACCTCTCCCAGCTCGAGTCTCTCGAAGGTTGGCCCAGGCTGGACGATCGCCGGTGCCCACAACAGGTCTCTGAGGCGCTTCGGTGGTGAAACCTCCACGGACGCAACATGCTCCAAGGGCAGCCACATATACTGGCCCGCAGCGAACACCTCCAAGCGGGCCCCTATTCGCGGGTCAGCATCGGTCAGCGAGTCGAACCGTGAACCGTTGAGGGTCCCCGACACAGGCTTCGGTTCTCTACCGCCGACGGGAAAAGCGCCAGTATCGAACATCTCTGCTCGGTTCTTCTCCGCATGGAGTGCGCTGCGATACAGCAGCGCCCCCATCGAGGCCTCGCGACCTCCCTGACCGGCCACGTCGAGCTGCTTCTCGGCACGGTCGTAGGCTCCCGCAAAACTGAGCAGCTCGAACAGGAACACGCGGCGCTGGGCGTCAGTTGGGTCCTTACGTAACTCGGCACCCAGCGCCTCAATGGCTTCGTCGAGCCTACCTGCCTCGAGGAGATCCTTCGCAGTCACTCAGCCCTTCCTGGAAGTCTACCCTGCAGTGCCGGCTTTGACATCGTAAAAGGCCATGATCGGCGACCCCAGGCTGCCATCCTTTTCCTGAGGCTTGTACTCTATCTCCACCTTACCGAAGGCAAGCGACGCGGCCTCCATCGGCCTCTCATCACCGCCACCTCCTGACCAATTAATGTCGGAAATCCCCACTGCGTCGAACACGTATTCCAGGTACTTCTCCTGTTCTCCACCGGCCTTGCATATGGCGACCCTGGCATCGGGGAAGTGCTTTCCGCTACAGCAATGCTGGAAAATCTTCAGGCTGGCCTTGTCCGTGGGTTTGGTTATGCTGAAATGCGACAAAGTGGCTTTCCCAGAACTCATCCCGCCTGAGGCAGCGGCCGGGTCCATTTGGTTGCTCGCACCGAAACTGAATGATTCAAGCGCGATCCACTTTTCGAACCCTTTCTGCGTTGCTTCGCCTTCGACATCGCCCAGCTTGAGAAAAGCGTTGAACATTGTGACTCCTCCTCCATCTCCTTGAAGTTACAGCGCCGCCGGCAATGACCGGCGGGTCGCGCTCTCTGTCGGCGCGTTCGACTTATGCTGCCGGCG
>JBDHHP010000156.1:0-8974 GCA_039589275.1 Gemmatimonadota bacterium
AACGTAGTCGCGGTAGGTAGCCGGATCCGCCAGGTTGATCTCCCAGTCCGGCTCCAGGGACGACAGCAAAGTAGACTTCCCCACCTGCCGGGGCCCCAGCACGAGCACGCTACGCCGGGAATCGGCCACCCGTTCGAAGAGAGCTCTCTCGTACATGTGGGTAAATATGCCGCATTTTTACCCACTGTCAACAGCCGTTACGCTTCGCGAGCCGACGTCGGCGATTGTCTGGGGTCCACCCCCCTACCGGTGAACTCCTAGAGCTGTCTTCACCACCTCCTGCTGCAGCTCCCCGAGGTCGGGGTATCGCGTGTTGCTCCCGACGCCGAAGTTCTGCCGGTTAGAGAGCAGGACCACCGCCAGCCCCTCAGAGGGGATGCCGATCACGAAGGTGCCGGTGAATCCAGTATGCGCAAAACTGCCCGGTGGAGCCCAAGACGGCGTCTGCCACCCAAGCGCCTGACCGTAGTCCGTCGGTTCCAGGAAGGTCGCCACGGTTTCCGGGCTCACGAACCTTCGTCCCTCGAGTTCGCCTCCGTTCAGTAGCAGCTCGAGCAGGCGGGCGAGTTCCGTGGCGCGGGAAAACAAGCCTGCGTGCCCGGCTACGCCGCCGTGAGCATGAAACGCGTTGCCGTCGTTAACCTCTCCCACCAGCGTATACCGTCGCCAACCGTTCCAGGAGTTTGGATCGCCGGAGTACGCGTATCCAAATGATGTATCGTGCACCATGCGGAATTCGAAGGGGTTCCCGTGGGAGGTGGCAGCCAACGGCCCCTGTGGGCAGTCGTTACAGCCTGCCGTTCTGAAACCTGTCTGCTCCAGACCCAGTGGCTCGTACAGCTCCTCGGCGACGAACCGGTCGAGTGGCACGCCGGTCACCCGCTCGACGAGGTAGCCGAGCAGCATGAACCCCAGATCGGAGTAATGCCGCGCCTCTCCGACTCCCCACTCCAGCGGCATCTCACGGATGGTCCTGTAGCTCTCCTCGCCGTTCGTGGCCGAGTAGTAAATAGGTTGCCACTGCGCAAGCCCGGCCGAGTGGGTCAGCAGGTGCCGCACGGTGATGGAGTCCTTGCTATTCCCGCGGAACTCGGGGAGATGGACGTGCACGGGAGCGTCCAGCGCTACTTGACCGCGGTCGACCAGCAGCATTAGCGCCATCGTCGTGGCCATGACCTTGGTGACCGATGCCAGGTCGAAGACGGTCGAGGGGGTCATGGGCCGAGGTCGGCTCACAGCCCGCGGCGGTGCGATGTAGGGATCGGTCGCGCCTTCCTGGTGGGTGGTCCCCACCTGTAACTCCATTGTTTGAGCGAACCCGTGCGCCCGGTGCAGCAGCAACTCACCGTTGCGGGCCACGAGGATCACCGCACCAGGTAGAACTTCGGTTTCCACGGCGAGAGCCACCAGACTGTCCGCCAACTCTAGTCCCGGGTCGAGGTATACCGGGCGTCCCGCTCCTGATCCGCCACCACACACCGCCAACAGCATTAGACAGGCATGCCAAGATCGCCGCGTGAGATTTGCGGCGCAAAGCCAGTCGTTCCTGCCGCTGCCCCTGTGCTTCACCATGCCGGGAACGATCTCGCAGTTCGAGTCAACCACCTGTGCAGCTCTGTGTCCCTCTCGCCTCGCCAGAGTCGAACAGCGGCACGATGTCCGGGGGCTGACGATGACCGTCTTCCCTTCGAAGCGTATCTCCATGGTCGGATGCCCGCCCTTCGTTTGATGACGTGCGTGCTAAACCGGCCGCTAGGCCGCAGTGAGGCCCGCGCACCATATAGAGCAGGCCAATGGCGTGTCGCCTTCTTTAGCCCTCCAACGCCCGCAGCAGATCCCGCGCCTGCTGCAAGTCCATGTCTCGCGCCACAGGTGGGGGCCAGGCGCCTTCTCGCAACTGCAGGTCTATCAGTGCGCGCTCGTTCAGCACACGCTTGCTCGTCGCCGCGTCGAGTAGACGCGTTTTCACTGCGCTATTGAATTCGTCCTCATCGAGCCAAGCAGGCTCACCTTGGGCCGGCTGCCATAAGTCCAAGAACAGGTCATTACCGACCCAGTGGTCACCCTCGTATTGGACTGGCTTCGACAGATTGGTGTACCAACCGGTGAAGCTTCCATCCGCCAGGTGAAAGCGCCCGATGTCGTGCCATGATTCGGTGATGATGAACCACATGATTGGCGCAGCGTGCTCGAGTATGACGGCGCCATTCACCGTCACGTCTTGCCCCGAGTAGTGGTCCTGTAGCAGCACCTTCATGTCCGGCCGGTCCAGCACGAGGGTCTCCTCATACACCACCGTTTGCTTGCCCGGCCGGTGATACTCGAATTGTATGGTACGGGTCAAAGGGGGTTCTCTGTATGCAATCAAATCGGCGCGTTGGGATCGCCGCAGGAGAGCACTCGCAGTACGGAACCGACGAACAACCGATCCAGTAAGCGTGCTGCCCCCGGCCTCTCCGATCCGGATGCTCGCGCGGATGCCAAAGGCCAACGCCAAGCGGCCTCCGAAGACTCCAGCACTTGGCTGGCGGCAGCCCGCTCGTCCATGGCTTCGGCCACTGACCGCATTGCGGCCCTGCGGGACGCGCTCGGCCCCAACAACACCTCACTCGGGTAGGCGCATGTGCCGGCCCAGCCCTGCCGCAGCCAGAGTAGGCGGTAGCCTGCGGGAATTCGCTCGTCCGACACCGCTCTCCTGAACTCAGCGAGATTATCCGGGTTCACCGCGAGCCCGGCTGCGCTGCCGAGATCCCTTACCAGGTGGAGATCTTCGGTTGCCCTGGCGAGTCGAACCGCCTGATCAATCTCGCCGCGGGCGCGTTCCAGTGACGCCAACGGCCGTAGAGCGTGGCTGGCGAGCAGGTCCAGCGCCTGGCGATCCAGCCAGTAAAGCGGTTCCTGGAGCAAATGCTCTCCGATACTCGCGTTCTCCCCCAACCGCTCATATGCACCCGCCACGTTCCCCTGGGCGGCATCGAGTACCGCCGCCAACGTGTTGGCGCGTGCCGCGTCAATCACTACGGGACTGAGTACCAGGATTCTGCCAGGTGCGCCATTACTGGTGTCGTCCGGCATCAACGCGTCCAGCACGTCTATGTGTGGCGTTGCGGCGAGCCGCCGCAGCAGTCCGGTGCGCGGGTGGTTGGCCAACTGTCTCAGTAGCTCGAGCGTGTCGGAGGGCAGCTCCCGCCGTAGCGCTCGCTCGAAGGCGCGGTCGGTGATGGTTCGGCGCTCGATCTCGTCCCACTGGAAGAACGCGGCGATGTCTACGCTATACCCGGCCAGAGCGTCCGGGTGTTCTGTGTCTCGGTTGAGCACGCGCAGCAACTCGGTTGCCACTTCCTGTGGCGTCGAATCGCGTTCAGGCAAGTACGGTGACCAGAATGCCCGTGCGGCACCGATGGGATCACGTCGATCGACGTAGTCGACATTCGCAATCAGGTTCGAGGTCGCGGCTCCGTGCCACTCCGGAAATCGAGTCGCAGTGAACGTGGCTAGGCTGGCGAGGATGAGGCCGATCAACATGATCGGACCCAGCAGTACCGTGGCCGCTACCGCCGTCCAGGAACTCCAGATCGCGACACGCTCGTGCTTATGCTTGAGTACCCCTGCAGGCTCGGCGTCACCTTGGGGATGGCTCTCGTACCATCGGGCCACGTCTTCGGGGTCCGCCTCGAACGAGTGTGGCCGCGCCTGCCTGCCCAAGAGTAGCCGTTCCCAGATGATGAACATCAGGGCAAAGACGAGACAAACCCCGCCCGGGAGGAGAATCAGGACTACAGCGGCGGGGCCCAGCAAAGTCGGGGTCGTTTCAGCTCGCGCCATACCCAGTGCGAGCAGCAGGGCTCGTAGCCCGAAGGCGGCGATTATCCAGCAAGTTCCGGCCATCAATGTTGCGCTGAGTCCGCGGCGCGCCCGCAGGGCGTTGCGGCGAGTAGTATCGCGGAAGGCGGCGAAATCGCCGCTGCCAGTCAGGATCATCCCCGAACGACCGTCGTGGTCGGCGGCGACGTCGAGCAGGGTGTTGGTCTGCCAGCCCCTGACGCGTTGACGCGCCGCTCGCTCGATGAACCGTGCCACAGAAAGCAGGAAAGTGATTCCGGCCATGCCAAACGTGACTAGACCGACGATGACGGCTGTCTGCCACAGATACATGAGCACCACCGGACCGCCCTCGCGTCCCCACTCAGCCGTCGCGGCGATACCGGCGGCGAACTCGAACCGCGCCAGCCAGCCTTGGCTGGCGGCCACCTCGGCCGGATCGAAACTCAAAGCCGTGGTCGCGAGCACGGCGCCGACGACCGCGGCCAGTGCCGTGCGGTTGAGCCCGCGGGCGCGTCCCCTCAGCCACAGCAGCCCTGGCGGTGGCCACTCGATTTCCGTCTCCAGCGACGGCAGCATGCCACGAGCGACTTCGTCGGCATCGGGACGATCGTCGGGGGATTTCGCCAAACAGCGATCGATCATCTGACCGACCACCGGAGAGATCTCCGGTCGACGTTCCTTGGTAGCGCTGGGCCTATCTCGCAGGTGCGCGGCCGCCCAGCCCATTGCGGTCTCGGCTTTGAAGGGCAGCTCCTCGGTTACGAGTTGGTAAGCGAGGACGCCGAGGCTGTATACGTCGCTCTTAGGGGTCACCGCATCGCTGGTGGATTGCTCCGGGCTCATGTACGTGGGAGTCCCCACCACCGCGCCGGTGCTCGTGAGCTTGGTCTCGTCACTCTGTGTAGTGGAGAGGGCGGCGCTCACGCCGAAATCGGCCACGAAGGCTCGACCGGTCTCCGCCTCGATCAAGACGTTGCTCGGCTTGACGTCGCGGTGCACCAAGTCGCGCTCGTGCGCCGCCGCGAGGGCCGTGGCGATCTCGCCGATGACCCGGCGGCCTTCCCGCTCGCCGACCTTGCCGCGCCGCAGCCGCCACTCCTCGAGGTTGGGGCCGTCCACGAACTGCATGATGATGTATGGCAGCTTGGAGCGTTTGGTCTCGCCTACGGCGTAGACACGGACCACGTTGGGGTGCGAGATGGCTGCCGCCGCGCGAGCCTCGCGCTCGAACCTGACACGAGCCCGGTTGTCTGCCGCGAAGCTCGGTGCGAGGACTTTGATTGCTACCAGCCGCTTGAGGGCGGGTTCGCGGGCCAGGAAGATCGCACCCATGCCGCCCTGACCGAGGGGACGGAGAATCTCGTAGTTGGGTGCCAGAGAACTGCTCAGGATAGCCTGGAGTTTCTCGACGTCCCAACGGGGCCGTGCTAATCCCTCCGGCTCGGTGGTCGGAGTGGACTCCAAGGACGCTCCACAGGTCGGGCACTCGACGACATCGTCCGGTACCGCGATGGAGCATTCGGGGCAATACGGCATGTTGGGCTAACCTATAATGAATCCTGGGAGTCCCGCCAAGCGTGACTTCGTCCGGTTGTCAGTCCTCCGCTCGCCCGCCGAGGTGTTTGGCCAGGAACCGCTCCGCCGCCGCGTAGAACTTGAGCCGGTTCTCCGGCTTGGCGAAACCGTGGCCCTCGTCGGGGAAGAGCAGGTATTCGTGGTCGATCCCCTTTTGCTTCATGGCCGCCACCACCTGCTCCGACTCGGACTGCTTCACACGCGGATCGTTGGCCCCCTGGGCGATCAGCATGGGAATCTTGATCTGGTCTACGTGGAATAGCGGTGACCTAGATCGCAGAAAGTCGGTTTCAGTGTCGGGATTGCCGACCCTGCGGTGCAGCATCGCGAGATAGGTCGACCAGTAGGGAGGAATCGTCTCGATGAACGTGATCAGACTGCTCGGGCCCACTATGTCGACGGCGCACTTGAAGAGATCGGGGGTGAACGTTGCCCCAACCAGAGCGGCGTACCCACCGTACGAGCCGCCGTAAATGGCGATGCGGTCTGGGTCGGCTGTTCCTTGGTCGATCGCCCATTGCACGGCATCTACCAGGTCGTCGTGCATCTTCCCGCCCCACTCCTTGTCGCCGGCGTTCAGGAAGTCCTTTCCGAACCCTGTCGAGCCACGGAAGTTCACCTGCAACACGGCGTATCCCCGGTTCGCCAGCCACTGGGATTCGGGATCATAGCCCCAGGTATCGCGGTGCCAGGGGCCGCCGTGGACGTTCAACACCATCGGTAGGTTCTGTTGCGTACCGCCTGGTGGAATGTGGAGGTATCCATGGACGGTGAACCCGTCCCGCGCCTGAAACGCAACGGGCTGCATGGCTGCGAGGGTGTACTCCGCTAAGTCGGGACGGTTGTAGAACAGGAAGGTGCCCTTCTTGTTGCGCCGATCGTACGCGTAATATGAGAACGGTCGGTCGTCCTGTGTGAAACCCACCAGCCATTGATTGTCATCGTGCGTGCGGTTGTAGATGCCGAAATCGCCGGCGTTGAGTTGGCTGATTGCCTTCACGTCGGGCTTGATTGCCTCATCGAGCACCCGATGCTCGACCCGGGCTTTCACGAACGACACCAACTGAACTTCGTACGTGTCCGGGTGCAGTGTCACGTCACTCACGTCGTACTGGTTGTCCCGGGCGATCACATTGGTCTTGCCGGATGCGATTTCGAACTGCACTAACGGTGCGGCATTGGATCCTCTGGAATCGAGCAGGTACAGCGACTCGCCATCGAGGGTGAAGCTCACGGGTCCACTGGTCAGGGCGTCATCCGGATCCCATGACAGCAAGGGCCGCCATTCAGCATCGGCCAAATCACGTACCAAAAGGTCGAAGCCTCCCTCCGGTGTGGACGCCATCGCGCCGCGCACGACCATGTTTGCATCGACCACCCAGTTGGCCACGTTGCCGGGGTTCTTCGCGACCATCTCGAGCTTCTTGCTCCCCAGATCCAGGTGGTAGACGTCGTGCAGCCGCTCGTCCTCCTTGTTCATGGCAACGAGCAGTTCGTTGGGAAATCGCTTGTCGTGGTGGATTATCTGGGCTTGGACCTTATCAAAAGGAGTGAGGTCCGCTTCAGTGTCGGTCTCGAGGTCGACACTGTAGAGGCGCCAGTTCTCGTCGCCTCCCACGTCCTGCAGGTAGATGATGTGTCGGCCGTCGTGGGCCCAGGAGTAAACGCGCACGCCACGGTCGGTGTCGTGTGTGACCGGCTGGTAGTCGTCGGCACCGATGGTTCCCACCCAGACGTTCAACACGCCATCCACGGGTGCGAGGTACGCCATCCTGGTCCCGTCGGGGGAAATCAGCGGTGCAGCTCGCTCGGGATTGCCGAACAGGATCTCGCGCGGAATCAGCGGTACCGTCGTAGCCTTGTCCTTTGTCATTGCTCATTCACCTGCTGTATGCGGCGGAAGCCTGCCGCTGCGGTGCCGAATGCGTAAGCGCCTGAAGTATACGGTGTATGCGATGATGTTGAGTAACACCACGGTGGCGCCCAGCAAGTACTGCAGATTCCTGGTCAATGCAATCGGGTACACCAGTGGAATGACGTAGTGCTCGATGAAACCGCCTTCGTATCCTGCCTGTCCCGCCAGCACGCGCCAGCGATTCTCGAGGGGAGTGAGCGGGCATACCCAGCCGAACAACTCAATCAGCGCTCCCCAGATCGCCGCAGGTATGTGTGCCCAGGCCAAGCGATGCCATTTCAACGCGAGGAACCCGCCTGCGACTACGAAGACTATGAAGCCGAGGTGTACGGCAACGAGCAGGTCGGCTGCGAGACGGTACGCCATGGGCGGCGCCCTTGTTCGTGATGTGGAATCCGTTAACGAGCGTGTAGCTCCAGGCTACGCTATTCAATCGCCAATCAGTCTATCCATGACCACGGCCGCGGCGAGAATGCCCGCCACGTTCGTGGCGGTGCGGGCCATGTCCGGGATCCGGTCTACACCCAGCAGAACACCCAGCCCATCGAGCGGAATCCCAACGGTGCCAAGGGCCGGTGCCAGACTGACAACACCGCCCGCCGGGATGCCGGCCACAGTGAACGACACGATGAACGTCGCCATCACGGCACCACCGATACTGGCCGCCGGCAAGGGAACGCCGAACAGCCACGCCAGGAACACGACACCCGCTCCCTGAAACAGAGCCGTGCCCATCCGCCCAATGCCAGCCCCCAAGGGAATCACGAAACTGGTGACCGAGCGCGACACCTTCAATTCGTCGTTTGCCGATTCGAGCATAGCGGGCACCGTTGCGGCCGTGCTCGATGTGCTGGCCGCTATGATCAGCGGGTTGATCGTGGCTTTGAGGAACACCCTGGGCGACATGCCGCCAATGAAGCGCACCGCAGGCAGATAAACGAAGCCCACGAACGCGATCAATCCCACCAACACGGCGAGCATGAATGCGCCAAGGCTCTGCAGCATGGCCCATCCCGCACGGGCGGTTACCGGCGCCGCCAGGGCAAAGACGCCGATGGGAGCAACCCAGAGAATCCAATGCACCAGCTTTATCAACGCAGCGGTGACGGCGTTCCCCAATGAAAGCAGTTTGTTGCGTTCCTTCTCGGGTAGCGCTCCTGTCGCGGCGGCGAAGAACACGGTGAACACGATGAGTGGGAGCAATGCCCCTTCCGCCGCAACCTGGAACGGGTTGCTGGGAATGAGCGAGAGTAGGAACTCGATCGGGCCCGGTAGCACGGGTGCCTCGGGACCGGTGGTCGTGACTGCTGCCGCCGCGGCGTCGCTGGCCAGAGGCAGTAGTAGCTGCATGGTGCCCATTCCGAGCAGCACCCCTACCGCGCTCGTGGTGGCGAAGAACAGGAAGGTGAACAGTCCCAGTCTGCCCAGCTGTTTGAGGTCGCCCAGCGATCCGACACCCACGAAGATCACGGCAGCCACCAACGGAATGACAACCATCTTGAGCAGGTTCACGAACGCGGTGCCGATGGGCTCGATACCCACTGCAACGCTCGTGAGAAACGCGGAGCCGGTGAGCGATGCGACCAACCCCAACAGCAGGCCACCGACCAGGCCGATCGCAACCGCCACGTAGAGCTTCAAGACTCTGTTCCGCTCTCG
>JBDHHP010000157.1:0-8904 GCA_039589275.1 Gemmatimonadota bacterium
CAACCTGCCACGATGGAACTGACTGATGAGCAGAAGGCAGAGATCGAAGAAGCTGTGTTGGAGGCGTCTACCGAGTACACGCGGGCCTTTCACGCAGAAAACCTCGACGGCTACATGAACTTCGCCTCTGACTGGGCGGAATCGCCGTGGGGCTGCTGTGAATCTCTCGATGGCCTGCGCTCCTTCGTCACGGGCAATTGGGATCGCTGGGATTATGAGAACGTCGATAATGGTGAGATGAAGGTGATGGTCTTGGGTCCTGATGCCGCGGTCGTATCCTTCACCCAAACGCGCGTTAGAATTGACGACACCGGAGAGGGGCTGGAAATGGCAAGTGATCTCGCCTTTCTCTGGGTTCGCGAGGCGGGCCAGTGGAAGCTTCTTGTGGCCAAGCAATACAATCATCCCATCGATATGTAACGGCGCTTCCACTGCAGCACCCCAACACAACGCCCGGCCCCGCGCCGGGCGTTGTGTTCTCCAGTACGGCAGCGTCGTTCCCCTGCAAGCGACACAGCGGACTGACGATCAGCTGTCAGCTATGAGCTTTCAGCCTTCAGAAGCTGCCCCACTGACCCCGGGCTTCAGTCCGGGGTACACCGAAACCGACCTTGCCAACGAACTCGTGGAGTGGTTCAACCAAGTGGACGCTACATACCGCTCTGATCTTCGTGAGCTGAACGAACTGAACTTCGCTCGGTTCGACGCCAAGCTGGCACAGCGGATTGCACAGCGTCGACCCGTGACGACCCGACCCAGCCTCATGCCGAGTTGGCACGGAGAGTGATTCACCAACGGTCTCAGCTCGACAAGAAGCTAGACGAGCTTCAGTCACGCGTCACGCTGCAAGAGCTGGAACTCGAATCCAAGATCGAACACCGCGTTCGCGAGACGATCGAGTTCACCGCAATCACTTGGTTCATCGCCGTATGGTCAGTCACTCCGGTGATTCTGCTGACCAGATGAGGCCAGACGGAGCGAGACAAAGATGAAGCACGAGTTCACCGTGGTCGTTACGCTCGAGTGACGGCCGCCGTGCGGTCGGAGACCCGCTCCCACCCGACGCCCGTAGCTGGACGATGTGTCGAAAATCTGCTACTATTTCGACACGTCATCCTGATCTGTCGATCTACACGACAGGTTACCGTGGCGCGTTCTACACGGAG
Source organism: Gemmatimonadota bacterium (assembly GCA_039589275.1). Taxonomy (GTDB): domain Bacteria; phylum Gemmatimonadota; class Gemmatimonadetes; order Gemmatimonadales; family GWC2-71-9. The sequence goes on from JBDHHP010000157.1 coordinate 1,167, forward strand.
GAGCCTACAATTGACATGGTAAGCTTCAGCACCACAACGGCTTACAACGATCTCCCGTTGCTCCCACCCGATGCCGACGTGGAGAGCCGAACAGTCCTCAAGGCATGCATCGAGGCCCGGGCCGCATTGGCGGGGCTCAAGCAGGCTGGAAGCCTGTTACCCAACCAGGCCGTCCTAATCAACACCATACCTCTTCTGGAGGCTCAGGCGAGCTCGGAAATCGAGAACATCGTCACAACTACCGATCGCTTGTTCCGATTCGCAAGGCCCGACCGCGAGGCCTTGGCCGATCCCGCCACCAAAGAGGCCTTGAAGTACAGAACCGCACTGCGCCGGGGCGTGGAGTCGTTGCAGCAGAAGCCGCTCGCCACCGCCACAGCGGTCGATGTGTGTCGCACGTTGCTCGGCGTTGACATCGACGTGCGCCGCGTGCCTGGGACCGCGTTGGCAAACGACGCAACCGGGGAAGTGGTGTACACACCACCCGAGGGTGAACCACTGCTGCGCAGGTTGCTCTCCAATTGGGAGCGCTTCCTGCACGAGGCTGAGCACGTTGACCCACTCATCAGGATGGCCGTCGCACACTACCAGTTCGAAGCCATCCATCCGTTTACTGATGGCAACGGGCGCACGGGCAGAATACTCAACCTGCTGTTCCTGATTGAACAGAACCTCTTGGATCTCCCGATACTCTACCTGAGTCGGTCGATCATCAAGAACAAGGCTGAATACTACCGGCTGATGGGTGCAGTCACGGCACACGGCGCTTGGGACGAGTGGATCCTCTACGTACTGCAAGCCGTAGGCGAGACAGCCCGCTGGACCACGCAGCGGATCCGGGCAATCAGAGACCTGCTGCAGGAATCGGCCGACCACATTCGGACCGAGGCGCCCGGGACATACAGTCGCGAGATGGTCGAGCTGATATTCGTGCAGCCGTACTGTCGCATCAAGAACGTTGTGGAGACAGGCATCGCACAACGGCAGACGGCGGCCGTGTACCTGAAGCAGCTGTGTGGAGTCGGAGTGCTCGAGGAAGTTAGGGCCGGGCGTGAAAAACTGTTCGTGAATCCGCGGCTCATGAGACTGCTCACCGAGGAGGAGCATGGAGATCTCGGGTTCCACTAGTCGACGGCACGTGCACGGCGGTCGGCGGCCGGCTGCCAGCTACCGGCGGCCACCTGCCAGGCTGTAACGATGCTTGACAACCGTTAGCCGTGGCGACTACTTGGCGCAGTACTTCAGCCACAAACAGGAGACAGACATGCCGAAACCGAAGATCGCTCTGAAGAAGACTAGAGGCGGCCAGTTCATGTTCAATCTGCACGCAGCAAACGGCCAGGTAATCCTCACCAGCGAGCGATACAAGACCAAGGCAAGCGCCACGAAAGGGATCAAGTCCGTGAAGGCGAATTCGAAGAAGCGCGGTTCGTATGACCGCCGCAAATCGACCAACGGTCAACCCTACTTCGTGCTCCTGGCAGCGAATCGTGAGCCCATCGGGAGGTCTGAGCTATACGCCAGTGCGTCCTCCATGAGCCGTGGAATTGCGTCAGTCACGAAGAACGCAGGAAAGGCCAAGATCGAAGACCTGACGTAACTGGGGCGGTGTGTCCCGGGGCTATTAGTCTGACTGTCTCTGGTGGTGTCGCCTACGAAGTCGGCACCACTCCAGCACTACCCGCCTTTCAGGAGTTGATCAGCCTGAATGGGTGAGTACAGTGCTCGACCTTGAAGCGATACGTGCATCGTGCAGGGAGTGAGGAACGGCCCGTCAGTGAAGCGACCTTACGTCGCCGATGTCGTGGCTGCTGGGTTTGCGCTCGGCGTGTTCATCAGCGGGAGTGTGTTCCACGTCAATGGACCTCGGTGGCTCACCGCGCTTGGCGTCGCAGCGATTGCGACCGCAGTTCCATTCATTGTCTTGCCGTTCTTGCACCTCCGCCGTCACGGCATGTCGGGAAAGGGCCGACCGTTTCACGAAACGACGCATATAGTGCGCATCGGTCTCTATAGCATCGTGAGGCATCCGCAATACGCCGGGTACACTCTTCTCGTATTGGGCTTGGCGTTCATCAATCCGCACATCGCTACACTGATACTCGCCGCTGCTGCCGCAGTTCTCTTCCATACTCAGGCTGTTCTCGAAGAGCGGTTCTGCAAAGAGCTATTCGGGCGGGAGTACGATGAGTACGTCCAAGTGGTTCCGCGATTCAACGTGCCGTTGGGAGTGCTGAGAGCGATAGCGAGATCTCTGACGGAGCGTACCTGAACGATGAATCAGCTGCCAGCTACCAGCGGTCGGCTGCCAGCAACCTCAAGGTTGAACCTTGTTCCTCTTCTATCCTGACCACTCGTGTGACCGAGCGGGTTTCCGGCCATCCCCCGCTCAGGCAGCCACGTACAATCGTAGTCGTCTGCATACTGCCACGGTGCCCGTCAAGCCAATCGCCAGGACGAGCGCGCCTGCCAACAGCTCACCAATACGGCTGTCTTCCCAGCCCGTTGCATCGAACAGGACGCCTAATGGTCCACTCACCGCTACGTACAGTACGACCGCGGTGAATACACGCCCGCCGCGTTGCCAAATTGAGCCGCGGTCGGACGGAAACCCCATGGTGACCAAGACACCGTACACCACGACGACGCCGACGAAACGCCCGACGTTCTCAGCATCGAGCAACGAAACGAAAGGGGTCAGGACCAATAACAACAGACTGACCACAGCTATCGGCGCAAGGGCCACTGCTGGCGGTTGGGGAAGTTCCTCCCGCTCGAGCCGGCGCAGCAGCGCCACAGCCACCAGGACGCAGAGTACACCGACGACGACACCGCCCAGTACGTCGGCAAGAAAATGGCGCCCCAGATACATTCGCGAGACTGCCATCAATGGAGCCCAGAATGCACCGAAAACGAGTGCATGCCTGGACCGAAAGAACAGCGCCACGGCGAGGAAGAAGGCAGTTGCCAAAGCGACGTGGCCAGAGGGGAATCCGTAGCTGGGTTCTGGTTGTGCTCGGACGGCCGCAATAGCCTCAGCAGTCGGCAATGCCCAGAAGCTCGCGCCACCACCTCGCTCGACTACCGCTATGGGCGGGCTGGCGTCACCCGGCTCTCCTACTCGAGCGTCAATCTCGCTGGGACGGGGCAGCGCAAACCCCGTCTTCAGGGCTTCTGTAGAGATTCCGGTCACCAGAAGCGCAACGAGAACCGCAAGGCTCGGGCGCAGGCGCACGCCGAAGGCCAACGTCATGATCAGCGCGATGTAGACAGGTACGTACCCGAGCAGTGTGACCGTGGACAGCAGCCACGTCAGGATCGGCGAGCCGAGCGATTGGAGCCAGATAAGAACGTCAGTCTGGAACATGGTGTGGCGTTGACCTCATTCGGGGCAGCGCCGCCTTACGGAAGCGAAGCATGGGCGATACTGCGTCCCGTTCAGCTGTCGGCTGTCAGCTGCCAGCTCTGAGCAGATTACTGCCACAGCGTCCCTCAACTTACTCCGAACGCCATTCTGCGGTTAGGCGGCACGTGAGGACAGCTCGCGAGGCCCGCGCAAGAACGACCCGTGTCTGCAGTGAACTGATGACAGGCGAGCCAGCCGTCGATCACATCTTGCCTACGATGCGAAGACACGGACCATCTCACACGCGCGACGGGATTCACTGGCGGCGAAGCGTGTCCCGGCGCCTGGACCGGACGCAGGGATAGGGCAGCCGTTGAAAGTCCGCGACGTAATCCGTATCATCGAATCACACGGATGGCGACTGGCAAGGACCCGCGGGAGACACCGACAGTACAAACACCCGCAGAGGCCAGGCGTGGTCACGATTGCAGGTAGACTAGCAGACGATCTGGCCCCCGGAACCTTGAACAGCATCCTCAAACAGGCAGGTCTGAAGAAATGAGAATCCTCATAGTAGTCGAAGAAACGGACACCGGATACTCATCTTACTCGCCAGACTTGGCTGGCTGCGCGGCCACGGGACGTACGAGAGAAGAGGTCGAGAGCACCATGCAGGAAGCCATCGAGTTCCACCTCGATGGACTCAGACAGGACGGCCACGAGGTCCCGGTTCCCAAGAGTTACGCTACGTACGTTGAGGTGGCGGCGTAGGGGGAATCAGCTGACAGCTGTAAGCCGTCAGCTGACGCTCGACTGATCGAGAAGTACTGGAGAGCCGAACCATGAAAGTCTCGTACGATTCCACTACCGATACGCTGAGATTCGTGCTTCGGCCCGACATCCCGGTGGACCAGTCTGACGAGGCGCGGCAGGGCATCATCTTTGACTACGACGAGCTGGGGAACGTCGTCTCGCTAGAGATACTGGATGCGTCTACCAGGGTGACCGAGGCGGATCGAGTGGACTTTCAGCGCGGGTGAGGTGACGGCTGCCGGCTACCAGCTACCAGCTACCAAGACGTACGGCGCACTCTCCGCGCGCCAACCCAAACTCGCTTCAGCGAGAGACCAGCCTAGCCGAGGCTATTAGCCGCGAATAGCACATCTCCTTTTGAAACGGTTCCAACCATCCAGGTAGACTAAGTATCTGATGTATATGTAGAGAGATGATACTGCTGCCGTGCAATGGTCGACGGCGGCAGTGAGGGAGGCCGGAAGATGGAACGCGCGGATCCACTGGAGTTCTTGCCACTCAGCGCAACTGACTTCCAACTGCTGCTGGCACTAACGGCCGGAGAGCTCCATGGCTACGCGATCGGCAAAGCGGTACGGGAAGCATCGGCTGGACGAGTCAGGATCGGTCTGGGATCGCTGTACCGAATTCTCGCCCGGCTGCTCGATTCGGGTCTCGTGAAGCAATGCGATCCGGAGAACGAGACTGGCCCTCAAGGTGCCACACGTCGCAGGTATCGGCTGACGGAGTTGGGCCGAGCCGTGCTGCGCGCGGAGGTGAGTCGTCTCAGCGACGCCGTGGAGCTGGCTCGCTCGAGTCGACTCTTTAGCGCGAGAGAGGCTTGACGTGAGAGCCGCTCTGGCCATCGTCGATTTCCTGATCGCGCTCCTACCGGCCGCATTCCGCAAAGCCTTCGGACGGGAGATCCGCGCTGATTTCCTGGACCACTGGGCCGACCGCGCTCGGTCGCGCAGTCGCGTGCAGAGAACCCTACGGCTGGCCGGGTTGCTCACCGCGGCCGCCGGCAACCTCCTTCTGACCAATGTCACAGAGCGCCTCAAGAGCTCCCTGCCACGGCGCCACGAGAAAACGACGATGAAAGCAATACGTCGGGGTCCAAGTTCCGCTTTTCCAAAGCTGCTGCGGCAGTGGGACTCGCTGCTGCAGGACGTTCGTTATGCCGTTCGGGGTCTCCTGCGACAGCCGGGCTTCACCTTCGCGGTGATTCTCCTGCTTGCGATCGGGATTGGCGCCAACGTCGCCATGTTCAGCGCTCTGCATCAGGCACTGATACGACCCTTGCCTTACCATGAGCCTGAAGATCTGGTGTTGGGCCGCACGACCTTCAACGGCAACATCAATCCCGACATGTCCGCCTACGACTACTTCGACTACCGCGAGCAAAACGAGGTGTTCGAGTCGGTAGGCGCGATCCGCACCGGCTCGAGATACGCGACGATCACGGGTGGTGACGAACCGGAGCGGGTAAACACCGTAATAGTGTCATGGGATCTCTTCCCGACGCTGGGTATCTCGACTGTCACTGGAAGGCATTTCGCGGCTGCCGAGGGGGAGCTGGGCGGCCCGAACGTGGTACTGATCAGCGGCGGCTATTGGCAAAGCAGGTTCGCGGGATCACAGGACGCAATCGGGAGCACTATTTCAGTCAACGGCACGGCCCGTACAATCGTGGGGGTCATGCCGCCCGACTTCGAATTCCTGCACGACGTCGACCTCTGGCTACCGATGCGCCGTGGCAGCCCGGACGCCAACTCGCGAGGATGGCACAACTGGTTGCTGGTCGGGCGCCTGAAACCCGGCATCACGATCGAGGTGGCCCGGGCGGATCTGGACATCGTCTCGGCGCAACTGGCCAGCGAGTACCCTGGCACCAACCGCGACAAGGAAGTCTTGCTGACGGAGCTCCAGGAAGCTTTCGCCGAGGATTATCAGACCACCGTGGTCCTGCTCATGGCCGCGGTCGGCCTCGTGCTACTCATCGCGTGTGGCAACGTCGCCAGCCTGCTGCTGGCGCGCGGTGCGACCCGCCGCTCGGAGCTGTGCGTTCGCACGGCATTGGGAGCGTCCTCGGGGCGCCTGGTCCGCCAACTGCTCACGGAATCACTGGTCACCGCTCTCGCAGGCGGCATTCTGGGAATCACGCTCGCGATGTACTTCCAGCAGCTCGTGATTCACGTCGTCCCGGCCAACGTACCGGGTATGGATAGCCTGGGCGTGTCCTGGCCGATGTTGGCCTTCGCCCTCGCGGCGTCTCTAACAACGGGGCTGCTGTTTGGAGTCCTGCCGGCGGCCCAGGCGGCACGAGCGACGATCGCCGGCGATGTCCGCTCGGGAACGCGCACCACCGACTCTCGGGGGCAGCGCTTCCACAGCAGTCTGGTCGTGACGCAAGTAGCGGTGTCCGTGGTGCTGCTGATCGGGTCGGGCCTACTGCTCAAGAGCTTTGCGACGCTACGCGCCGTGGAGCCGGGCTATGACACTGCGAATCTGTTGACCATGGATATCCAGATCGCGGCGAACAAATATCCCGACGAGTCCGAGCGCACTTTGTTCTTCTCCGCGCTGCTCGAGGAGCTAAGAGCGATCCCCGGCGTTTCGGATGCGGCAGTCATCAACCAACTGCCGATCAGGAATCCCGGCAACAACATTCTCGTGCATGCGACCGAGCGGCCGCCGGCGGACCCCCACGACCGTCGCCCTGCCTATTGGCGCACCATTTTGCCCGGCTATTTCGGTGCCATGGGAATACCGTTGCTGCACGGTCGCGGGATCGAGTCTTCGGACCGCGACGACGCACCTCCCGTAATGGTGATCAACGAGACGATGGCGCGGACCCTGTTCCCGGACGAGGATCCGTTGGGTAAGCTGGTGAGCGTATCCCGGCAGGACTCTATCTACCAGGTCGTCGGTGTCGTTGGGGATGTACGGTTGGAAGGAACGAGGTACACGCCTCGGATGGCGATGTATCTGTCGTACTTCCAGCACCCCACGCTCACCATGCGCATCGCCATTCGCTCCGCGATCGAGCAAACGTCGCTGGCAACGGCGACACGGGAGATCGTGTGGAACCACGACCGAGACGTTCCGGTGACCGGGCTGCAAAGCATGGATGAGATCATTGCACGGAAGGTATCGAACGACAAAGTCGTAGCAATTTCTGTTGCGCTGTTTGCTGCGGTGGCGGTGTTGCTGGCCGCGCTCGGCCTCTATGGAGTGTTGGCATACTACGTCAACCGCCGCAAACACGAGATCGGGATCAAGGTTGCGCTCGGCGCGGATGCGGCTCAGGTCATTCGACCAATTCTGACAAGGGGCCTTTCGCTGGTTGCGATCGGCATTGTACTCGGCATCGTTGGGGCCTTCTGGGCGTCCCGTCTTTTGCAGCAGTTGCTATTCAACGTAGCGCCGACAGATGCGGCCACCTTCGCCCTAGTGTGCGTGTCTTTCGCTGGTGTTGCCTTGGTAGCATGCGTGGTTCCGGCGTCGCGAGCGCTCAAGGTGGATCCTGTAACGGTGCTCGCGGCGCATTAGCGTGCCCGTGGCCGTTAGGCTATGGGGCCGAGACTCCGACCAACGCCA
>JBDHHP010000158.1:0-9594 GCA_039589275.1 Gemmatimonadota bacterium
TCTGCTGGGCCTGCTCATCGCCGCGCTGCTCGCGGCCTTTATGAGCACCTATGCGGCTACGGTCAATGCGGCACCGGCGTACATCGTCAATGACATCTACAAGCGCTACATCAACCCGAACGCCTCGGAGAAGCGATACGTCTGGATGAGCTACATGACCTCGCTCGTCGTAGTGGTCGTGGGTACGGCCTTCGGGTTCTTCATTCCCGATCTAAACACCGTCGTTCTGTGGATTGTGGGCGCCCTCTACGGTGGCTACACGGCCGCGAATCTCCTGAAGTGGTACTGGTGGCGCTTCAACAGTTACGGCTACTTCTGGGGTATGGCGGCGGGGATCGCGGCAGCCGGTATCGTACCGGAGGCGATGACGCTCTTCTTCGGCGAAGGCGCCTTCGGACAAGCGAGGCCGGTCTACGGATTCCCGATTATCCTCGCGCTTTCTCTGATCGGATGTATTGTGGGCAGCCTGCTGACGCAGCCGGACGACGAAAGCGTGCTGAAGAACTTCTATCTCAAGGTGCGCCCTTGGGGCTTCTGGAAGCCGATCTACCAAAAAGTGCTGCATGAACACCCGGAACTCGAAGGGAACAGGGACTTCAGGCGCGACATGTTCAACATCATCGTGGGAATCACGTGGCAGACGGCGCTGACGGCCACCGGCATCTTCCTCGTGATCGAGGAATGGACATACCTGCTGGCAAGTGTTGCGGTGACCGCCGTGACGTCCATCGTCCTCAAATACAACTGGTATGATAGGATGAAGGACTATCCCGAGGATCTTCAAGCGAACGAGGCAAACCTGGCCTCTGACGCCTCGGGGGCGCTAGATAGATGACGTCGTTCGGAAACGTGTCTGGCGGCTCCGCTGCCAGTGATTGAAACGGATGGGCCTATGAAATCGAGTGGGACGGAGTCCGGCGCGGTGGCCGGATTCGACGAGCGGCTGTCGGCGCTCCAGGCAGCCTATGAGGCGTTGCTGGAGCGGCCAAACCAACCGGCTGATGAAGGGAACGGGCTCTTCGTGCGGTACCAGTACCCGGTCCTCACCGCCGATCACGTACCGTATTTCTGGCGGTATGATCTCGACCGTGCGAAAAATCCGTTCCTGATCGAGCGGATGGGGATCAACACGGTCTTCAACGCGGGCGCGATCAAGCTGGGCGAACGCTATCTGCTGGTGGGACGGGTCGAGGGGACGGACCGGAAGTCGTTCTTCGCCGTTGCCGAGAGCGCAAACGGTGTGGATCGCTTTCGCTTCTGGGACTACCCAATCTCCATGCCGGAGACGGACGATCCGGACGTGAACGTCTATGACATGAGGTTGACTGAGCATGAGGACGGTTGGATCTACGGCGTCTTTTGCACGGAACGCAAGGATCCGGATGCTCCCCCCGGCGACACGGTGGCGGCCATGGCGCAGGCTGGTATCGCACGCACGAAGGACTTGATGGCGTGGGACCGGTTGCCCGACCTCGTTACACCATCAGCACAGCAACGCAACGCGGTGCTGCATCCAGAGTCCGTCGATGGGAAGTACGCCTTCTACACGCGCCCCCAGGCGGGCTTCATTGACACAGGCAGTGGAGGCGGCATCGGGTGGGGGTTGTGCGACGACATCACGCGGGCCTCCGTAAGCCACGAGCAGATCATCGATCCCAAGATCTATCACACCGTCAAGGAAATGAAGAACGGGCAGGGGCCGCCGCCGCTCAAGTCACCGGAAGGGTGGTTACACCTCGCGCATGGGGTATGCCATACGGCTGCGGGTCTGCGCTACGTGCTATACCTGTTCATGACGGACCTGCGTGAGCCATGGCGTGTGACGCATGCGCCGGGTGGCTACTTCATGGCGCCCAGGGGTCAGGAACGCGTAGGCGACGTCTCGAACGTCCTGTTTAGCAACGGATGGATCGCCGACCCGGATGGGACTGTGTTCATCTACTACGGGTCGTCGGACACTCGTATGCACGTGGCGCGCACCTCGATGGAGCGGCTACTGGAGTTCGTTCAGCATACGCCATCGGATCCGTTGCGCTCCGCCGCATGTGTTAGGCAGCGGGTCGGTTTGATTGAGCGAAACTTGAAGATCCTGAGAGGCTCGTGAGCCCATGGCGAGTCCCTCCCCGCTGCGGCAGCTGAGGAGTGATCTACTCGATGAGTTGCAGCATCGTATGCTGCCGTACTGGGTCGAGAACGCGGTTGACGAGGAAAACGGGGGCTTCCTGGGACAGATCCGGCAGAACGGTGAACGGGTTCGCGACGCCGCCAAAGGGTCCGTTCTCAACGCGCGTATCTTGTGGACATTTGCCGCAGCCCATCGTCTTATCGGGGACGATCGCTTTCGGGAACTAGCGGAGCGGGCCCACTCGTATTTCACGGAACAATTCTGGGACCCGGTCAACGGGGGCGTGTTCTGGAGTGTGGACAACAGGGGTTCCCCACTGGAAACTCGCAAACAGACCTACGCCCAAGCATTCGCTCTATACGGGCTATCCGAATACCACCGCGCGACGGGTGACAGGGGCGCTCTTTCTCAGGCCATCCGGATTCTCGAGCTGATCGAGACGCACACCCTAGACACTGAACATGGAGGCTACGTGGAAGCCCTCAGCCGGTCGTGGGAGTGGATTGAGGACGTCCGACTGAGTGAGAAAGATCTCAACGCGCCCAAAAACATGAACACGCACCTACACGTGCTGGAAGCCTACACGAATCTGTTCCGCACGTGGCCCGATCCGCTCCTGCGTGAGAAGCTGGCTTCACTCGTTGGTCTGTTTCTGGAGAAGGTCATCGATAGGAATAGGCACCACCTGCACACGTTCTTTGAGATGGACTGGACGCCCGTGACCAAGTTGATCTCGTTCGGACACGACATCGAGGCCAGTTGGCTGCTGCCGGAGGCCGCTGACGTCCTGGGCGATCCTGCGACCCGGTCTGCGATTCGCGACGCGGCGATTGCGCTCGCGCGGGCCACGTTGGCAGAGGGCATCGACACCGATGGAGGACTTCTGAACGAGGCACTACCCAATGGAGAGACCGACGCCGACAAGTACTGGTGGGTTCAGGCCGAGGCCATCGTTGGGTTCGCGAATGCATATCAGGAGACGCAGGACGCAGATTTCACAGAGGCGGCCGTGGCGGTCTGGGAGTTTGCTCGGCGTAACCTCGCCGATGAGAAGCTCGGTGAGTGGTACTTCCGCGTGGACCGCGACGGTGAACCGTATCCAGAAGACGACAAGGTGGGCATGTGGAAGTGCCCCTACCACGGAGCCCGGGCTTGCCTCGAGATAGTCGAACGGGTCAATCGTATGGAGCAGACGCATGCGTGAGCTTTGTTTGCTCCAAGTCAGTAGATGCAGAGTCAGACATGCGACAGACATCCTTAGCTGTACGAAACTGCGTTAGGTCTGCACTGCGCGTCAGGGCCTCCGACATTACCACGCGAATGACTGCTACCGCGTGCCTTCTGACGATTGTGGCGTGCGCCCCCTCGATTCCTGAGGATGCACTTCCCAGCGATCCCGAGGCAACGCGGGAGGCTAAAGTGCTGTATGCCAACCTCAGGAGCCTGGCACCGGACTACGTTCTGTTCGGCCATGAGGACGCGCTCGCCTACGGTGTGAAATGGAAAGTCGAGGAGGGGCGCTCTGACGTTAAGGATGTCGCCGGGTCACACCCCGCGGTCTTCGGATGGGAATTGGGTGACCTGGAGCTCGGGGCGGTCGAAAACCTGGACGACGTCAACTTCGAAGACATGAAGCGATGGATCAAGCAGGGATACGACCAGGGAGGCGTGATCACCATCTCATGGCACATGAACAACCCGGTGAGCGGTGGAAATGCGTGGGACACGACGAGAGCGGTCTATGCCATCTTGCCCGGAGCTGAGAAGCACGAGCTCTATAAGACATGGCTCGACACCTTCGCCGAGTTCATCGGCGACCTGGAAACAGGGACCCTTCGCTGGCTCGGCTTCGGACGGTCGATTCCGATCATCTTTCGGCCGTTCCACGAGCACACTGGCAGCTGGTTCTGGTGGGGTGGCGCCAACGTCACGGCGGACGAATACGTACAGCTCTGGCGCTTCACGGTGGATTACCTGCGCCAGGAGAAGGAGCTGCACAGTCTCCTATTCGCGTACTCCCCGGATGTCTTCAAAGACAACGAGCACTACTTCGAGCGCTATCCAGGGCACGAGTACATCGACATCTTCGGTTATGACGACTATCAGGCGCTGCGCACGGACGAGGGTATACCGCTCATGACAGTTCGATTGCAGCAGCTGGTCCGGATGGCCGCGGAGTTCGGCAAGGTTCCGGCCCTGACTGAGACCGGCCTCGAGGGTGTCGGCGTCCCCAACTGGTGGACGGGAAGACTGCTGAAGGCCATCACGTCGGACTCGGTGAGCCGTGGCATCGCGTACGCTCTAGTGTGGCGCAATGCAAATGAGACTGACATGCTGGGGCACTACTTCGGACCGTACGCCGGTCATCCCAGCGCCCCCGACTTCGTTCAGTTCGCCGAGGACCCCTTCGTTCTGCTGGCCGACGAGCTACCCGACCTGTACCGTTGGCGCGCCGGGTGGGAGGAGTAGAACCCAACGAAAGCCGCGGACATCTACCATAAACTCGCTGAGGTCTCCCTCATGACACTCGTTCGACGCTTTCTGCTGTGCACCGTGCCGGTGACGTGTATGGTACTGCCGATCCAGGTGGCAGCTCAGCGGCTCGAATCCGGACCGCAGGTACTGACCGTCTTCTCTGACGTCGACGACACCGAGCAGCCTTACGGCCTTTACCTGCCGGCGGACTACGACACCACCAACGCCTATCCGCTCGTCATCAGTCTGCACGGGGCCGGCTCGAACCACCGGCTGAACCTGCGGCGAGTGTTCGGCAAGAGCAATGCCGATGATGAAACGGACGTGGAGGCGACCCGCTACTTCCCAGCCTGGGAAGACGTCGACTACATCGTCGCTACACCGTACGCTCGGGGTACGATGGGTTACCAGGGCGTTGCTGAGAAAGAAGTCATGGATGTACTCGCCGACGTCAAGAAGCGTTTTCCAATCGACCAAGACCGCGTGTACCTCACCGGACTGTCAATGGGTGGGGGCGGGACGCTTTGGATCGGGCTCACCAGGCCAGACCTCTGGGCGGCCATCGCTCCGGTTTGTCCCGCCCCGCCCGACGGCACGGGCGACTTTGCGCCAAACGTGCTGCACGTGCCGGTGCACATCTTCCAGGGTGGCGCCGATCCCGTCGTGCCGCCGGAAGGCGCGCGCCGGTGGGTCGACGGGTTCGAGAGGCTTGGCACGAAGATCGAATACACCGAGTACCCCGGGGTAGGACACGACAGCTGGGTCAACGCATACGCCGACGGCCAGGTCTTCGACTGGTTTGACCAGTTCCGTCGCGATCCACATCCTAACCGCGTGCGCTTCGTGAGCGACCGCTACGCGTACAACACCGCGTACTGGGTCCGGCTCGACGCGCTGCTACCGGGTCGACCGGCGCGCATCGACGCGGAGTTCACGGCGACCAACCGCGTCGAGGTTACCACCGACGCGCTTGACGGCTTCACGCTGCACCTGACGGGCCATCCGCGTTTCACTCCGGACCGGCCGGTAGCCGTGCAGATCGACGCCCAACGGCTAGAGGCCCCGGCGGCGGTCTCCGTCTCATTCAGCCGCCGGGACGGAGTGTGGGCGCAGGCGGCGTACGCCGCAGCACCCGGAGCAAAACGGTCGGGCCTGGAAGGCCCGATGCGAGAGGCGATCTCTAGCCGCCACATCTACGTGTACGGCACCGGCGCGAACCCGACAGAGGAAGAGTTGGCCGTCCGCCGCAAGCGAGCCGAGCGGGCGGCCGAGTGGTCGGTGTACCGCGGGCCCTTCTGGGGTCGGGTGATGGTGTTTCCCCGAGTCGCGGCGGATCGGGAGGTCCGACCGAGTGATCTGGAGGACGCCAACCTGGTGCTGTTCGGAACTCCCGAGACGAACACGCTGATTGCCCAGTACGAAGACCTTCTGCCAATGCATCTGAACGAGGCGGCGGCCGCCGATTACGGGCTTGTGTACGTCTTTCACCTCGGATCCAACTACGTGCTGCTCAATGAAGGGCGACCCTGGTGGGACAGTCCGGACATGTCGGGGCCAAACTCACCGTTTGCTGGCGCAGTGCCGGCCATGCAGCTCATGGACCGTCAGGATTATTTGCTCTTCAATACCTCAGAGGGGCAAGTGTTGGGTGAGGGGCGCTTTGACCACGCGTGGCGTCTGTCTGAACAACGGGCAGCCCAGCTGCAAGCCTCGGGCGTTGTCTTGGTGAACGACGACGCGATTGGCGCAGAGGGTCGGTAAGCGACATCTGTGTCTTCAGGAGAAAGAGGTGAGCCATGAGCGTGCACCGCATACGACGTCCGCTGTCCCCAACGCACACCGTGATGTTGTTGCCCGTTGCGCTTTCTCTGTTTGCGGGATGTTCTCGCAGCGCAGCCCTCGAGACGATCGCTGCCGGCGACGGGCGGGCGGCCATCGAGCTGTTCCAGACCGCGGCTGCCGATGCTCACTCCCAGGTCAGGCGAGCAGCGATCCGGATTCTCGGTGGAATGGGCGACCAGACCATGGTGCCTTTTTTCCGCAATCGGTTCGTTGCCGACGACTCCTATCTGGTACAGGTGGAGGCTCTGAGGGCAATCGGACGCAGTGGAGACCAGAGCCAGCTCGAGTTCCTGCGGCAGGCTTCCGAGATGTCGTCGCCTCGCGACGTCATCGAGAATGCGGCCAGCTGGGCGATCGAGGAACTCGCGGGGCGTCGGCCAGGTTGAGACGGGCCGCCACGCTCATCTAATCAGATAGAGCTCCTCCTGCGGTGCAGACAGGTATTCGACTCCGCTGTCGGTGGCAAGCACCTGCTCGTGATTCCACCAAAACAGGTATTGGTCTTCGTGTTCAGTAGATGGCCACGGCATGTAGATGAAGTATTCCAGAACTAGGTGATGATTGGGTGGCAGTGGAATATCCCACATCCACTCTGGACCGTTGGAGCCGATCCTGGGGCCGAAGTAGTTCTCGAACTTCCTCTCTTGGGCTCCTTTCCCCATGGCGTGGCAGTCGATGTTGAGGTGGGTCTTCTCGGGGTCGAAGCCGGCAGCATACACTGAGAAGTCGTTCCTTACGTCAAACAGGTGCAACTGTCCGTCCCTCAGAATTATCCCTTCTTCTTCGAACTTCGCCGTGTAGTTGTCGACTATCTCACGCGGGGTGAGCCCCGCCCTGATGGTCTCGGCGAGCATTGCATCAACTCTCCGATAGGTTGCCCAGAGTTTCTCGATGTCCCTAGGCGGTTCAGTCTCTCCTTCACGGAGTACGTAGGCGAATGTTCCCTGGCTTGGAGCTGCAACGATGTCGCCCCCCTGGATCACGACGTTTTCGTGGCCTGGAGTCCGTCCCCTTTGTGACACTCCTGTACCTCTGCGGCGAAAGACGGTTACTCCCACATCGCGATTGCGAGTCACACCTGGCACGATCTCAGCGAACGCTCTCCTTATGCGTTCATCTTCATCTCTCCGCATCTTCTTGAGCAGTTCGATCTCGCTTGGCACCTTCCCGCCGATGTAATCCATCATCACGTATTCTGAAGAGACGATCCTGTCGGCGTATTCCTCTCCGATTTCTTCAGTCAACAGCAGGTAGTCCGTATGCGAAAGCCCGTCTTGCGCTCTTGTAGTGGTGGGATAGGGTCCCAGCTCGTACTTGAAGTTGAGAGCGATGCGTTGGGGGTTGCGCGCTTCAACGAACTCTCTGAGGTCCTGGAACCGGTAGTCATATTCGGTCTCTGGACCTCCGGGGGGCTGCCTGACGAGGACCGGGTCTTCGATGACGTCGTACGCTTCACTTTCTTCGACCAGTTTCGTTTCCCAGTGTACCCTCCATGTCTCCCCCGCGTGGGACGCTCCCCAGCGACGTCCGAGAACCGCACGTTCAATCCGTTCACCGCCACGGTCCGTGAACACAAAGACACCAGAGGTGCTTCCCAAGTCCTCTGCACCAAATGGATCCGGGATAGCCTCTCGCATCACATGAATCCACATGTCGACGTCGTTCTTCCTCATGACCTCAGGGAGGACTAGATCGAACTTCTCCCGGCGAATCCGATTGTTCCACTCCTTCAGATCGCCCACGTCCTGCGCATGGGCCGGGTCGACTATCAACGGGGAGAGCGCAACAACCAGTAAGAGAGTGATTCGATGCGACATGAGATCTGCCCTTCGTCTGGCCGAACACATGACAGGCTGTTTGGCGTCCACATCAATCCGGACATCAGTTCGACACGGATGACCAAAGATAGTTGTGAGTTCGCACACTTGCCGGGAATGCCCTAGTATGTGAAGAGCAACACATTGAAGAAGTGACATAGTGAAAGCGTGGACGCCATGCAGACCGGACGACTTCACTTCATCGCCCTGTTGGCCTTGACCCCGACATTGGCATGCACGGCGGATAGTCAGATCCAGGAAGCCAACTACGACGAGGCGAGGGTGCCAGCCTACGTCCTTCCCGATCCCCTCGTCCTTACAGACGGCACGCCCGTGGCCGATGCAGACTCCTGGCGAAACCGGCGACGATCCGAAATCCTCCGCCTCTTCGAGCAGCACGTCTATGGCAAGACGCCGGAGCAGTCGACGGCGCTGCGCTTCGAAACCCGTGCGGTCGACAGCGAGGCGCTCGGCGGCAGCGCCACGCGCAAGGAAGTAGTGATCCACTTTTCCGATGACGACCAAGGTCCTCGGATGGCCTTGCTGCTTTATCTACCCAACGAACGAACAGGGCCGGTGCCTACATTTGTCGCGCTCAACTTCTACGGCAACCATTCGGAGATCACGCTCTCCACGCAGTGGATGCGTAACAACGAGGAGTTTGGAGTGATCGACAACCGCGCCACCGGCGCCTCACGCGGCGTGCGCTCCTCTCGCTGGCCCGTAGAACGGATCCTCGAACGCGGCTACGCATTAGCTACCGCATACTACGGCGATCTCGACCCCGACTTCGACGACGGGTTTCAGAACGGCATACATCCCTTGTTCTACGGAGACGGGCAAACAGCGCCCAGACCGGACGAATGGGGCTCCATTGGAGCGTGGGCTTGGGGCCTGAGCCGGGCGATGGATTACTTCGAGACCGACGCCGACATCGATCACGAGCGTGTGGCCGTCATGGGCCACTCACGACTCGGCAAGACGTCGCTGTGGGCGGGTGCGCAGGACGAGCGGTTTGCTGTGGTGATTTCCAACAACTCGGGTTGCGGCGGTGCAGCGCTATCGCGCCGGCGCTTCGGC
Source organism: Gemmatimonadota bacterium (assembly GCA_039589275.1). GTDB lineage: Bacteria > Gemmatimonadota > Gemmatimonadetes > Gemmatimonadales > GWC2-71-9. Next base: position 9,340 of record JBDHHP010000158.1, read on the forward strand.
GAGACGGTCGCACGCATCAACACCGCCTTTCCACACTGGTTCAGCGACACCTTCAACCAGTACAACGATCGGGAAGACGCTTTGCCTGTCGATCAACACATGCTTCTGGCGCTGATGGCTCCCCGTCCTGTCTACGCTGCAAGCGCTGCCGAAGACCAATGGGCCGACCCGCGCGGTGAGTTCCTCGCCGCGTACCACGCCGCACCAGTATACCGTCTCTTGGGCACCGACGGCATCGCAACAGACTCGATGCCG
>JBDHHP010000159.1:0-15226 GCA_039589275.1 Gemmatimonadota bacterium
GAACCTTCGCATCAAACATTCTCGTTGTCGGGTCGGTTGATGTGACACTTCAGCCCGATTGTTAGCATACCGGCGCGTGTCGTGGGCTACGGAAGGCATGACACTCCTGTGCGCGCTGCCGCGGAGCTCCTCAGCTTGTCCGTCACCAGCCGCCACGGTTCCCTTCCCTGCCCCTTCAGCAGCCTGCGAAAGAACCGCTTGGCCGCACGGGCGTTGCGATGCCGCTGAACGAGGATGTCGATCACATCCCCATCCTGGTCGACAGCCCGCCAAAGATAGTGCCGCTTGCCCTGGATGCGACCGCGGACCGCCTCAAACGATGGTTCTTCACGTCAGACACGCGGTTGAGGTTCATTGGTGTCGGTATGCTTGTCTTGATCGCTGCACCCTTGATCCTCACGGCTCGGATGACTCCCCGCGCGCACCCAGATGTCGTGTGGCTTGAGGCCCTCGGCTGGTTAGTCGCTGCAGCGGGAGCGTTGGTGATTGTGCTACCGAAGCCGATATGTCGACTGGCGGAGGCGATACTAGTGGGCGCTCCCACACCCGTGCTGCGCGTTCTGGGCGTCGCGAATATCGCCTTCGGGCTCTTCTTGGCTTGGGTTGCCTTTGCAGTTCTCTAGTTGGTCGCTAGCTCGAGCGGTGCGCCTTCTATCAAGCGATTGCTGCTGGCACGGGTGACTAGTGGGGAGCACTACGTGCTCGTCAGCGGGCAGGCCGTGCAGTAGAATCGCGAGACGTTAGGCGACTAGGTTCGGGGTTCGAGTCCCTGGCGGGGTATGAGACTAAGCAACTGCAGTGCAACAAGTTCTAGATTCGAAAGGTCGTTCTTCGGAACGGCCTTTTGTGCGAGGGGGCCCCAAAAGGGACCCCAACTCCGTGCACCTCGCACTTCCTCGCACCAACTCACATCTTCTAGACCTATGACCGAGAACACCTCCCGCCTCAAGGCTGTCCTCGCCTACCGCTACCGGATCGAGCGGGAGCCAGAACTAGCAACCACACTTGGTCCCGAGCGGTACCAGCCATGACCGTTGAAGACCAGTTGGAACAACTTGAGTGCTGCGTTGAAGCGTTTGCGGACTCCGTCGCTGCACTTGATGAGCGTGTCTTTCTCAAGAAGGTCACTGGTTGGACCGCGCGGGACATCGTGGCTCACCTGATTGGGTGGAACCATCACATAGTGCGGGGCGCAGAGCAAATCCTACGCGGTGATCTGCCCTTCTACGACGTTGATCCTGGTCAAGACTACTCGAAAGTGAATGCCGCGCTCATCCGCGAGTGTGGTGATACCGATCGCTCGGTGCTGCTTCAGAGCCTGGCTGCGTCGGCAGGGGAATTGACGGCCTTCCTAAGGGAGATTGACCCCGGGGAGTAGGATCGCGATTTGGGGGTTCGGCACGCGGGTGAGACGCTGACGGTGAAGAGTACTGTGAACGATCTAATCGCTGACTATGATCACCATCGAGGTCAGCTGGAGGAGTTTCCCGCGAGGGCTGTCTAACGGGCGAATGAAGCTGACGTGCGCGGCGGGAGCAGTCGATATGAGCGCATTGGGAGTCACAGGTAACCGAACATTTCGCGCAGCTTTAGAGTGAGCGCATGCAGCATATTCGCAGGGTCGTCATATGGTGATGGTCTAGGTCTGCTTGCCCCAAGAAGAGGCGGAAGCACCGTGTACCACGCGGTGGAAGAATAGTGGGAGGTGTGCGGCCTAGCAAAAGTCGATGAAGGAACCACCATCTTATGGTCGAAGCTAGGATGCCAGCGGGAGGCGAAGCATGAAGCAAAGCGATCGGGAATTGGGGATGGATCGCGACATCACGCGGCGCGATTTCATCAGCGGTGTGGGGGTGGCGATCGCCGGCTCGTCGTTGGCGGGTTCGTGGTCGGCCTCTAAATCTGCCCAAGCCGAGCGTTCCGCTGCGGCAGGAGCATCTGGATTGGAGCAGGAGGCCGCGTACTATCCGCCGGGAGAGATAGGGTTTCGGGGCAGCCACCGCGGGTCGTACGAGGTGGCGCACGCGCTGCGCGACGGCGCGCGCTGGGACGACCTGGGGCCAGAAGCCGAGACGGGCGAGAGTTACGACCTGGTCGTGGTGGGTGGCGGCCTCAGCGGATTGGCGGCGGCGTACTTCTTCCGGAAAGAGGCGGGATCCGATGCGCGCATCCTGGTGCTGGATAACTGCGACGACTTCGGAGGGCACGCCACGCGCAACGAGTTTCGTTCGGGGGGCCGCACGCTGCTGATCAACGGAGGCACGATCAACATCGAGGACTTAAGCGCGTACGACCAGCCGTCTCAGGCAATGATCCGTGAGCTCGGCATCGACGTCGGGCGCTACGCCGAGTTCCATGACGCAGAGCTGTACCCATCGCTGGGGCTCAGAGGTGGTGTCTTCTTCGACGAGGAAACGTTTGGAGTCGACCGGCTGGTGGTCGGACAGGACGAGCTCGAGCTGCAGCAGTTCCTGTCCCAGACGCCGTTGTCCGAGCCGGCGAGCAGGGACATTGTACGGCTCTACGAGGACCGGATGGACTATCTGCCCGGTCGATCGCTGGCGGAAAAGACGCATGCCCTGAGGGGGATGTCCTATCTCCAGTTCCTCACGGATCTCGTCGAGGTCGACGCGGGTGTGGTACCCTACTTCCAAACCTGGCGGCAGGGGTACTGGGGGATCGGCAATGACGCGCTACCGGCGGAGATGGCCCGGGTAACCGGCTTCCCGGGCTTCCAGGGCATGGGGTTTTCCGACTCCGAGCCGAGCGAGGGGATCTTCCCAGTAGTCACGCCCACCAGCGACCAGTACTTCCGCTTCCCCGATGGCAGCGCATCGATCGCGCGTCTGCTGGTGCGGAGTATGCTCCCCGCCACCGCACCGGGAAGTACCGCGGAGGACATCGTGACGGCGCGATTCGACTACGCGCAACTCGATCGCGCCGGCGCGCCCGTGCGGATCCGGCTGAACAGCACGGCGGTGCACGTGCGACATGTCGGGGACAACGAGAGTTCGAGAGAGGTAGAGGTTACGTACGTACGCTCGGGCCGGGCGCGGCGGGTGCGGGGCCGTTCGTGCGTGCTGGCCTGTTACAACGCGATGATTCCGTACATGTGTCCGGAGCTTCCCGAGGCGCAGCGCACGGCGCTGTCGTACACGTTGAAGACGCCCAAGGTGTACACCAGCGTGTTGGTCCGGAACTGGGAGGCCTTCCAGCGATTGGGGCTCGGTGAGGCGTTTTGCCCCGGGAGCTATCATGACAGCGTGGGTCTGGGCGATCCGATCAGTATGGGCGAGTATCGCTGCCCGCGCACGCCAGACGAGCCCATGGTGTTGCAACTGTACCGGGTGCCGCTGGCTCCGGGGTTGCCGGCGCCAGAACAGTGGAAGAGGGGAATGCTCGAGCTGCAGATCACGACCTTCGAGTTCTTCGAGCGCAAGATCCGCGATCAACTGGGGCGCATGCTGAGCGGCGGTGGTTTCGATCCGGCCCGGGACATCGAGGCGATCACTGTCAACCGCTGGCCCCACGGCTACTGTTTTGGCTACGACCCCAGTACTGAAGAGGTGGCGTGGACCAGCGAGTGGCCGGTGCAAGAGCGCCCGTGGCTGCGCGCCCGCCAGCCCTTCGGCCGCATCTCCATCGCTAACTGCGACGCCGCGAACAACGCCATGACCGAGGCTTCGTTCAGCGAGGCCCACCGCGCCATCCGCGAGGTGCTTGGGGGATAGGCTGAATCCGGGTCAGTGAGGAGTGCCGGCATACTGTGTCAGTTTGTGTGCTAGTTAGGTCTTACAAAGTCTTACATCGAGGGGTCAGAAGTACAACAAAGGACGACACGAACTCGCGGTTTGACAACAAGATGTAACGAAATGATGTAAAACTTGGCCCGCCTCTTAATCAGTAGGTCCGCGCTTCGAGTCCCTCTTCCCGACGATCATGGCGGCACACGCTTTCTAGGCGCGCTTCCCGGACACGCATTAGGTTCCATGTGCCAACGCGCCGACCCTGCGCGTCTACAATCAGCGCCGTTCGGGATGTGAGACTTGACCCCAGTTGCGCACCTACGTGCACCGACATTCGATTTTGTTGTCCAAGCGCCCCATATAGGAATGCGGGATCCTCGATGATTGAGGTGCGGGAAGCCGCGAGCAGCCAGCAGGTGGTCTTGTCGGAACCGCCCACCAATATGTCATGTACAATCATCCCGAAGGACCTAGCGTCAGCGTACGTTTGCGAGGAAATCCGTTCATGAAGACGCAGCCAAGTCGTCAGTTGCACTTACAGGTGGGATACGTTGCTCTACTCACACTCACGTTCACATCGTTTTCTCGCGGGACCACCGTTGCACAATCTGGCAGGGCGTCCTCACTGCTGCAGGGGCCGTACCTCGGACAAGATCCCCCCGGTCTCGAACCGGAAGTGTTTGCTCCTGGCGTCGTGTCCACTGACGGCAACGAAGTCAATTCCGTCTTCACTCCTGACGGGAAGGAGTTCTACTTCTCGAAGTTCGCCGGCGGACGGGGTTACACTATCATGGTGATGCGTGAGGAGAGTGATGGCTGGACCGCCCCAACTGTCGCACCATTCTCTGGCGACTATAGTGAAGTGGACATGTTTGTCACGCACGACGGTCAGCGGTTCTTCTTCATATCCAGGCGACCTTTGAACCCCTTTAGGCCCCGTTCTCCTGGATACCAGATCTGGTCCATGGAGAAGGGAGATGAAGCATGGGAGCAACCGGCCCACTTGGGTGGCACCGTGAACATGGGACCGCGGCAGCTCTATCCAACGGTAGCCACGAACGGCAATCTGTACTTCAGTTCCGCTGCCAGAGGATATGGGAAAGGGGATTTCTTCAGGTCGGTCTCTTCGGATGGCGTGTTTGAAGCACCGGAGAACCTGGGCTCTGCAATCAATACCGAATACGATGAGACCGACGCCCTCGTGGCACCCGACGAGAGCTTTCTGATCTTCACTTCTGTGGCGAGACCAGACGGCTTTGGAGACGGTGATCTGTACATCAGCTTCCGAAACGACGACGGACGTTGGAGGGCAGCTGAAAACATGGGAGACCAAATCAACACAGCCTCGTCGGAGTTCTGCCCAATGCTGTCACCGGACGGGAAGTACTTCTTCTTCACGAGTCGTCGCAGCGGAAATGATGACGTCTACTGGATAGATGCCGCAATAATAGACCGCTACCGGCCCAACTAACGGAGCAACGCGCAATGAGCAGGAGTCAGATTCTCGAAGGTCTGTTCCTTTCGACTATTCTACTTTCCCTGGCCTGCAGGGGACAGGACGAACCCTCGCAACTGACCGGTCGGTACCTCGGTCAGGACCCGCCGGGTCTGACACCGGTGTTATTCGCGCCCGGTGTGGTTTCCACTGAAGTGAACGAACTGAACGCAGCTTTCTCCCCGGATGGAAACGAACTCTACTTCTCGGTCCGGAGAGCAGGCCGAAACACACTCATGAAGGTGAGCGTCGAGAACGGTCGTTGGACAGAACGATCCGTGGTTGCCTTCTCCGGTGAGTACAGTGACGTCGATCCTTTCGTGTCTGCAGACGGTGAGAGGCTCTACTACTCCTCCATGAGACCCTTGACCGGTTCAGGTGACGCAAAGGACTCGGATATTTGGTATGTCGAGCGCAGAGAGGGTGGGGATTGGAGCGAGCCGGTGAACCTCGGCACACCGAACGGTCAGGGGCCGGACGACTACTACACATCGATTGCGTCGGACGGAACGCTCTATTTCTCGAAGTTCGAGTCTGCCGCTGCCGGTGGAGATCTCTATCGGTCGAAGCTGATAAGCGGGGAATACGTCGAGCCAGAACTCATCGAGGCACCCGTGAGCACGGCGGCGAGCGAGCATGACCCCTTCATTGCACCAGACGGGAGATATCTGATCTTCACTTCCGACCGGGCCGGTGGCTATGGCGAATCTGATCTTTACGTCAGTTTCGCAACTCCGGACGGGAAGTGGTCCGAGCCAATCAACATGGGACCGGAGATCAACTCGCACGGGTATGACTTCTGTCCGATGCTGTCTCCAGGCGGAGCGTACCTGTTCTTTACCAGGACGATCAACGGCAATGGAGACATCTACTGGGTAGATGCGGGGGGAGTCGAAGCGCTACGACCGTGAGGGACAAGTAGCTTGACACCGACGAGCCGTCGGAGGCGACACTCGAGTGTCACTTGCCCTCTAGTGAACATGGACCTTTGGAACATTGGACTGCGAGGCCAATGCCCTGCCCTACCCAGCAACGACCTACACCGATTTGTCACGTTCTCTGTCACAGATCGAGGATAACGGAATCTTGCCACTTAGAGCGTCGACAAAGGTGTCTATAAAGAGCGGCCGATTGTGACATTCTAGACGGAAATGACGACAGATCGTGCGGTCTATCTCTGAAATCGCGACATCTTGCCGCTATTTGGTGCTCACCCGCCTAGCTCTCCAGGCGCGCGCCTTCGACCACTCGGCCACCTGTCCAGGGCTCCTAAGTTAGTGGGTCAAAAGGTGTTGCTCAATCGGCGTGGCCCGACGAGAGCTGTTAGCCCCACGTTGGGCGCGTGCCAGAACCTCGGCGGGGGAATAGGCGAGGCGGGGCACATCGACAACGGCGGCAAGCACCGCCGCGTCGCCTGACCACCTCGCGACACGCGGATTATGACTATGGTGCTCGGGGCGGACTCATCGTGGTGACTCATCGTGACAAATCGGGAAAATAAAGGGCGTTATGGCATTGCCGCAGCGCAACGCTTTCCCACTGAGTCCCATTGAACGACGATCAGTACGGCACACTGAAGGCACACTAAGCGAACTGCTCGCGTGAATTGGTGGCCATGAGGGGAGGCCGGCCGTTAGGTGCCGACCTCCCCTTCTCTCTTCTGGTTGACTCCGCCCCTGTCGCCAATAACCTGACTCAGCACCAAGCCGCTGACTCGGACCTCAAACCTGCTGACTGAGAGGCCGGCGAAGTCTCACGTCATCTTGTTGCATCTTGTTGTTCAATCGCGAGTTCGTGTCGTCTGTTGTCGTACTTTGCGCCCCTCGATGCAAGTCCTCGTACAACCCAACTAGCACAGAAACTACACACCCGTCGGCAACGATCCCTCTCAGCTTCATCCTACTGCAATAGCGGTCACAAGACCCTTCTCAACCTTAGAATCGACTTCTGTAAACCCACAATCTAGCAGTCTATTGTCAACCCAGTCCTTCGACAGACGGAGCTTTCGATAGAAGCTCTTAACAAGGTGCCATTCTCCAGCTGACCTCTTGTATATGATATCATGGACTTTCACGGCTTCCGCTTCGTACTCAAGAAAGCATGTGAAGATTGTGTTTTCATCGCTCCTAACCGGCACGAATCTATCTAGCTCGGTCAATTCATGAGTCAGGTCACGGAAGGTCAACACAAACTTGCCTTGCGGATCCAGGTGTGCGAGAACCTTCTCAAACAGCAAGGCGACTTTCTCTTCCGACTCCAAGTGGAGAATCGTATCCGTCATACACACAGCCAATTCCACACCTTTTGGCGCGTGCTTATCGAAGTCCATCAGATCATCCCTGATCACATTGATCTGGAGTTCACCACAATTACTGAGCAATTCGTTCAAGAGTTACGCGTCGATATCAATGGCGGTGACAGAGTATCCGGCTCTAGCCAAGGGAATTGACTGAAACCCACACCCAGAACCCAAATCCACTGCAATACCAGATCCCCCAGGGCTCAGACTGTGCTCAATGAAGAATTCAGCGTTCCGTTGAACGGCGATGTCGAATCCTCCAGCCATCCATGAATAGACATCTGAAAGCACCTTGTCATAATGGTCACGAGCAGTTGCCATCTGGATTCCTTTCGGACTTACACATAACAGAGTGACTCGAGCGGCCTGGCGAAGACCACTTCAGCTTCAAACGAAGGGTTATCAGCTGAAGATGCACCCGATTGTCAACCATTCGTGCCCAACACGCATACTGTCGAGACTGGCTTCATCAGCTTCCTTTCAATCCTGATGTTCGTAAACTGGGCTTGCTCCAAGTATTCGGAGAATCGATCACCTGCAGCGGTCGAATCCTGATCCGTGGCCCCAGGTTTCCTGGGTTGATGAACGATGGCAATGATCCCGTGAGGTGTCATCACCTTCTTGATTTCTTGCAAGGAATTCACCGGATCGTCCCAGAATTGGAACGTGTTTATGTCAATGACCTTGTCAATCGGATGATCAAACGACGGTAGATTGGCAACAGAGGCCAACATGAGTTTTGCTTTGCCAGATTCTGTCGCCTTCTTATTCCGTTCGGAAGCCTTTCTTACCATTAGTTCCGAATGGTCTATTCCATAAACGATACCGTTGGTGACCAAGTCGCACATTATCTGGATCCCCACACCAGGACCGAATCCGATTTCCAAGACATGATCTGCTGGTTGGATGTCCAACAATGAGATACCCCATTCAATCCGTTCTCTGTTGGAGGATCTGTTCGCCATAATGAACCCGGCAAGAATGCCCAAGAACCCTGACGGCTTTCCGAATTGTGCGGCTACTGTCTCCCAAAGACTCATAGTTGACTCTCCTCTTGTGTCACACTCTACACAATCCATGTGACTATTTCAGGATAGAAGTCTCCTCTTCTCTCCGCCAAGCATGATGCTGGAAATTGAATCTGGCTAGCTCATGGCAACGCCGCAGTATGCAACCAGCGTACGGCCGTTCGACAGCAGCCCTGACAACACCAGTGGTCGATGAACAAAGATGCTGCTCGACTCGACCGGGAGATCAAGTGCAGACCTAGTTAGCAGAATCATGCGCCGGCACACTGCAGAGACTCACTAGTTGACCGATGGCGAGACGGTCTGACCACACTTCTCGATACTCGCCATCCTACTGTAGTGAATGCTCATCCCACCACTTCTCTGCCCGCTCCGGTGTCCACACAGCGGCCGTCTCGCACTCGCCGAGCGCTTCCGATAGCGCATCCACGCTGTGCGGCCGCCGGTTGGGATCCTTCTCGAGGCAGGCGAGGATAACACCCTCGAGTGGTTGCGGGATTTCTTGTTCAACACGCTGGGACGGCGGAGTGGGTGGCTTATGCACGTGGTCCGTAATCATCTGCATGGCCGTGTCGCCCTCGAACACGAACTTTCCGGTAACGAGCCAGTAGGCAACACAGCCAACCGCATAGATGTCCGTTCTACCATCTACCTTCCTGTCGTCCAACGCCTGTTCCGGAGCCATGAACGACGGAGTCCCACCCGGGAAGTTGCCGGACGTCAATCTGAGATCTGCTCCGCCGGGTTCGGCTTGCATCTTGACCAGTCCGAAGTCCAGCAGCTTGACAAAATCACAGTCGCGCCCATAGCGACATACGAACGCATTAGCAGGCTTTATGTCACGGTGGATGAGGTCACTATCGTGCGCCTCGGCGAGCGAGTGACACATCTGGCGCAGCAAGTAGATGGCTCGCTCAGGCGGCAGAGGCCCGAATCGTTGCACGAGGGTCTCCCAGTTGTACCCATCCAACAGTTCCATCACGTAGTAGAAGGTGTTGTCGGCAGTGACGCCGAAGTCGTACAGCTCAATGGTGTGCGGCGATCGCAGCGAAGCCGTTGTTTGCGCTTCGCGCTCGAACCGTTTGAGAGCGGTCAGCCGCACTGTCTCATCCCCCACCCCAAGCATCTCCGGATGTACGAGCTTTATTGCTGCAGGACGCGCGAGCAGGCGGTGCTTTGCCTTCCAGACCTCACCCATCCCACCACGGCCGATTAACTCGGTGAGATGGTAGCTTCCCATCTCGCGTGCTCGTTTCACTTCGAGCCCCATGCCGTACACCACGCGCGAACCGAAATAGGCAATCGCCACCGCGATTGCCGGGCCTGCCGAGACGTGCGGGTAGGCGCGTACCTCCACGTCGAAGACACCCGTCCATTCGTAGATGGCCACGCCCAATGGAGTTGTCGCAGCTGCCGCGACAGCCACCCAGAGCGTCTTCGCTGGAGGACTCGGAATGATCAGCGGGAACATGATGATGATCGGTGTGGTCCAGGTGGTGAACGGGAGCAGATCTGTTAGATGCTCGACCACGCCAAGCTCCAGCGCATCCAAGTGGTGCACGTGAGGGATACCCAATGCCAGCACCATGCATACTGCAATTTCGAATGATAGACCCATGTTCAAGATGAGTCTGGGACCGAATCGCTTGCTCTGCGCGAAGGCAAACAACAATGCCGACATCACGACGATGCTCCAGCTCATAGCGTGGTCGATGCTTATGAACAAGCGGCCAAGACCCTCGCCGGGGACATCCGACATCAGCAGGAAGAGAGTGCCGCCGAGCACCAGGAGGGCAATCAACTTCACGCGATCGCGTGCCCTTTCGAGTAGGTCCTGCGGTAATGAAACGGCCATGGGCCTCTCCTGCCCACTGGGCGAGGTCGATGGTCGTTTGAGAATCGTCTGATCGTTGTCCACGTGCTGGCTCATGAATCGAACTGGTGCTTTGATTTCTCGGTGACGTTGACTGCGCCATACCGCCACTATTCAGCTCACGTTCAACGCCACAGGCCTCCTGTGGCCTGTGGCGTTACAACTATACGGTTGTGGTATCGCAATAGCGAGCATCGTCTCTTGTGAACAATGTCACGAGTCGACATAGCTGAAGTAGGTTCCGGAAGTGCCGCCGAACACTCAGCGTCTGCCGCCTCGGGAGAGAACCTGCCACTCCCGGAACTGATGCTCTCGGCCCAGGAACTGGACGCGCCCCATCGTGTCGTACAGAGATGCCCAGCGGATCAGGACGCCCTTCGTCGCCGGGGTGTTGGGGCGAGTAGAGGACACGGTGTTACCTCATCTAGCGCCGCGCAGGGTTCTGCAGGCGCCTGTGGCCGCATCTAGTGCATCGCGTGGTCACATCCAAACAGATAATGACAAACTGGTATGATGTCGTGGAACGTACACGCCGTCACGAAGAACAGTATAACGAACAAGAGCCCTGCGATGATCTTCTGGTGATGCTTCTCGATGGTCGCGGACATCCGTGTCATGATGCCTCCCTTGATGACATGCAGGTTATCACTGTTGGACCACATATGGTGCTCGGCCAGTGCAACGCAAGCGCGAGCGTCGTCGAAGACGAGCGCGTCGATTGGGTACGGCAGCCACGCTACAACGTGTGGCCTGAGCAGCGCGCCAACTCTGCACCAGGTGAGACACCAACGGCGCTGAATGTCGATGCCCTTCAGCGTCACGCCTACGTGTCGGCTTGAGATCTGGGCGGCAGTACTTGCACACCCAAAGCCGTGGTCAAGATCTGCTCCGCCCAGTGGCGACCCACGCGCCCGACCCGTTCCGGGCCGGCCCTCAGCATTCCACCACTCTTGCCAGCTATCATTGCCCCCTGAGCCACCGCGATCTCGAAGGCGATCCGTTCCTTCTCCTCGCTCGTAAGCCGGTGACGTTCCGCCATCACATCATGCGAACACGAGACGATCTTGTCGAGTATTCCCTCATAGATGCCCACTATCAACTCGAGAACGAATGCCCGGTCGGCACTGAGCCTACCATCCAGTTTGGATAGGTAAGTCCGCCCCTCACGTGCGAAGGTCCACGCTCGCTCGACCAGTTCACTTACTAACGTGCGAAGTCGCGGGCTCGCAGTTTCAGATTGCGCGTCGCGTCGCAGTGATTCCACGGTCACGCCATGGGCCGCCATGTCATCGGCCGCGAGGTACAGGAGCCCACTCTCGCCAGTCATTAGATCCTCGCGTAGGTCACGCAGAATATGCGCGACATACGCGAACCGACCGAGTGCCCTACCGCAACGCTCGATGTCGAAGTCCTGCGGAGGGTGAAAGAATCCCTCCTCCCCAGAGGGTTCTCCAGAAATCAGGTGAAGATAGATGGTCGTCGGGGCGACCGACGCGCCTGCCGTGTACTCGAGATACTGGTCATAGGTCGCAAAGCGGCGCCGCTGCAAATCCTGATGCATGGCCGCAAAGAAGTCATCCCACAGCACCGCTGAGATGGGGAACTGCTCCACTGACTCGGCGAACGCGGCGAGTAACTCACCGATGCCTTGTTGATCAGTCTGCGTGACATCACGCGGAGCCGGCGTGTCACCGGTAACACATGCCGAGATCACATGATGCCACGCCTCAACCACGCGCGTTTCACGGGCACGATCCTCCGCTGATACATACGGCTTGGCGAGAAACCTGTCGACACGGTCGTCTACGAGGCGCATGATCGCATAGCTTGCGCAAAACGCCCGATAACGCTCCTCTTCACGGAAGTAGCAGCTCGCTCGGTAGAGATTGTTGCGATCCTTCGCTGCGACGGACTCGGCAACCGCGTAGACACCGTCGAGTGAGCCCGGTGTCCAGACGCTGGCGAGCTCAAGGTCTTGCTTGGCAGAACTTCTCGGCTTCGCATCATGGACAGCCGATCGTGGAATGCGCACGGCATTCATGGTCCTAGCCTCACCCGTACCACAGTTTCTCATCCATCTCAACCTGCAACCCGTCAAGCAACTTGTTCAGCCCTGCAAACAGATCTACGACCGCCATCAGCTCCAGCAAACCCTCATCGTCCAGCCCAAGCTTCCGCACCGCGGAAGTGTGTACCTCAATTCAGTACTTGCATCCGCTAACGGATGATACAGCGACGGCGATTATCTCTTTGGTCAGGGGATCGAGCTTGCCCGTCCGCTTCATCACCGTTTTGACTTTGTTCCAGTTGGCCTCGAGGTACGCCGGGTTGGGCGCCATCACCCTGTACATATTGGGAACGAAGTCGATGCCTAGGGTCTCCCTGATTTCCTCATAGAGTTCTTTGACCCTGCCGGTAGCTTCCTCTTCCGAAACCATCTTTGCAGACGCCATGTCGACCCTCCTGGAGAGATTCAGTTCGCCTATCCGGGCCCAACGGGTGATTCCCCGCCGTTTGCGAAACTTGGCATGCCAACGCCGCGCGTAAACGCAACGTTATGCAGCAAGACGGCAATCCAGCCGACATTCTGGTGTCCGCCAGCCGGCGAAGCCTTCTCTTAGGTTGTAGATTCTTTCAAATCCTTTCTCTTCCATCACGGTGGCAGCCTCTGCGCTTAATCCCCCACCGTAGCAATACACCAAGTACGTCTTGCTCTTGTCTAGGCTCTCTAGCCGGTCTTCAAAACTGAAGAGGGACACATATTCTAGATTGACTGCGCCCTTGACGTGCCCGGTCTTGAAATGAAAAGGAGATCGCAGGTCCAGAATAACAAGGTCCTTGTCGCTCTTGTGCAGCTGCATCAGCAGCCACGCTTCGACCTTGTCGATGTCTTCTACGACACCCGGCTCGACTGTGTTTTGGATTCCCTTCACACCGCCTCCACAGCTGTATTCACTTCCGGTTTGCCACTGGTGACTATCACCCCGCGGGTGCTCCAGGCCCAACGGGCGATTCCGCCCGCGTAGGAAGACTCCGTTTAGCACGCGCGAGTCGGTATGATCAGAAGCGTTCTTGCGTTGGGCCCCAAGAGGGGCTTTGTGCGTGCCCCCTTGATGGCGCCAAGCTGCCTGCCCCGCTCGTCGACAAGGCAGAAGTCTCCTTGCGACGGTGACGCGTCGTTTCCTCTAGCGGAACTCGGCTGGCGGCACCGCTGAACAGCGTCGGTCGGTGTGTTGTTCGCTGCTGTCGGCATGTTCAACTCCTCCGAAATGACTGCGACTGGCTCCAATCACGGTTTCCGCGCTTCAATCAGAGCCGATACCACATAATCCTCGAGATTGGCACCAGACGACCATTCGCGAACCAACTCGCGGCTCTCGTCTTTAGAGCTGATACGGATGTCGACGAAACCCGCCTGCTCCAACATGGCCTCGATGTCGTGCGCCGAGACTGCTCCCGATACACACCCAGTGTAAGCTCTCAGATCTTGCAGCACTGATTCCGGTAGCGGTGCAGTTGTGATGACGTCAGCTACTGCCAACCGTCCTCCGCTCTTGAGGACACGGAAAGCGTCACTGAAAACGTCTGGCTTCTCAGGCGACAGGTTGATGACGCAGTTGGAGATGATCACGTCCACAGTTTCATCGGCTACCGGGAGATGCTCGATCTCACCGAGACGGAAGCTCACGTTTGAGGTCCCAGCTGCTGCGGCGTTCCTGCGCGCCTTGGCGATCATCTCAGGTGTCATGTCGACGCCAATGACCTGACCGGAATCCCCCACTTGCTTTGCTGCCAGGAAGCAGTCGAATCCCCCACCAGAGCCCAGGTCCACCACAGTCTCTCCCTTTCGCAGTGCGGCGATGGCTTGGGGATTTCCACACCCCAGCCCCAGATTGGCTTCGGCAGGTGCAGTGGCGACATCTCCATCCGTGTAACCCATCTGCGTGGCCAGCTGGTCAGGAGAAACGGCAGTGTTATCGCCGCAGCCGCAGCCACATCCCGTAACTCCCCGAGCAGCTATGTCACCGTAGGTACCCCGTACGGCCGTCCGGATTTCATCCGGTGATGCATTCTTACTCACAGCTCCTCCTTGAGTTCTCACTGCGCGGTTCGGCGACGAAGCCCGTGAAGAACCCACCGAGCTCGCGCAGTACCTCCGGCTCGACCCAGCAGCGGATCTCTCTACCGCATCGTTCTGTGGCAATCAGCCCCGCTTGGGTCAGCTCCTTCAGATGGTGGGACACGGTCGATGGCACGATGTCCAACTCCGCTGCGAGTTCGCCCACGCAGCGGCGCATGGTGTCATCACCTGCACAGGTGGTTCCCGGGGTGCAGCATGTAGCCAGCCGCTGGAAGATCTGCAACCGGTGGGGATGACCCAAGGCCTTGAACCGCGACGCGGCCGTGTCTAGATCAACTGTTCGATAGTTCGACATGTATCGAATAATAAACACCGCACCCTACTTGTCAAGGGAGTACCGCAGAATCACCTAAGTAGTTTTGTCACAACAGGTTACTGGCGCAACTGTGAGGGCGGGCCGATGAGCGCGCAGCCAGCAGCGCAGCAGTCTGTGCGGCTGCACCGTGGATGGGCCTTGTTGCACGGCTCCGGGCTGAGCCTACGTCCCCCGTTCCCAGAGAGAGAATCACCCCACTCGGTAGCTGTTAGGCGGCACTGTCAACTTAACGCGGTTGGACGTGAGTCAAGGCAGTCGGAGGCGATGGCCGGTGTGTGATCTTCAGACGCCCGTGGCTTCAAGCCAAGCCTGAAAGGACCGGCTGCGC
>JBDHHP010000160.1:0-17785 GCA_039589275.1 Gemmatimonadota bacterium
TGCGGCGTCCTACTGCGGCGTCTAATACGGCGTCCAGCTACGGCGTCTACGGCGTCCAGCTACGGCGTCTACTACGGCGGCGGGGCCACGAAGGCCACCGGCGTTTACTGTCAGTTCAGCGGAGGGCGATAGGTGATTATGTGGCGAGGTACAAAAGCCCGCAAGACAGAGCCAGGCCAGCGTGTTGAGGTTCCAGTGCGAACTGTGCCAACAACTGTGACAGGAAATGCGACTATTGAGGGAATCGGACGGTCACTGAGGGAAGGAAAAGCCCGAAACGGCGTCGATCTACTTCCCTGAGTGGCGGTTTGGCAGGCTTTTAAGTCCCTTGTGTCTACCGGTTCCACCACCCGGGCTTCACAACAGTAAGTAAATCTAGCCTAGCCTTCGAGCCGCCACGTTGCGCGCGCCGAGCCGCCGGATACCATCGCGTCCGTGGGCAGCAGCTAACCGGTGCCCTATCTGCTCCCGCTGTTTGGCAAGCAACCGCTCCGCGAAGTCCATGCGCTCTTCCAGGTCGGCGAGCTGCTCCGCCTGCATCCGTTCGAGCCGATCCATCTGCTCCTGTTGGCGATGCGCGAACTCCACCATCCGACCTTCCAAACCGTCTTCCAGCTCCGCTGCGCTCCGACCGGCTCTCAATCGGTCGATCTTGGCCCGGTACCAAGCTGGGATGGCCGAGCCACCAATGACCACTCCACCGATCACTGCGGCCACCGACTCCCCTTCGTCCCACCCCACGCTAGCCAGCATTACGCCGAGGACCACCCTCCCGACGAGCGGGATCGCGGTCTTCCACCAGCTGAATTTGGACGGCACACTCACCGCTCTCGGTAGTATCGGCGGGGTGCCGGTACCCGCCGGGTAGGCACACGCCGGGCACGCCGCTGCGCTGCTCGATATCTCTCGCCCGCATTCGGGGCAGTCGATCAATGCCATCGCTGTCGCGCTCCTTCATGAACCGATGACGATTGGGCCCTGTACGATAGCATGAACGCTGGCGTTGCGACATGCGTGGGTAACGAGCTTCGTCTGGTCGAGAATGAGCTTCTTCCCGTCGAGAATGACCTTCTTCCCGTCGAGAATGAGCTTCTCCCCGTCGAGAATGAGCCTCTTCTCATCGAGAATGAGCTTCTTCCCATCGAGAATGAGTTTCTTCTCATCGAGAATGAGCCTCTTCCCCTAGAGAATGAGCTTCTTCTCACCGACCGTCCGACATCACCGTCTTCGCAGAGCAGCTGCCACAGGGATCTAGGATCGGCGGCCGAGGACTAGGCCGCGCACGTTGAACACGATGGAAACGCCGATCAGGACCCCCGAGAGCCCGGCTACCAGACCCTGTAGGAAGTCCGTGGGCGGGTGTACGAAGCGTTGCGCCAGGATGCCGACAACTAGGCAGAACTGACCAGCTGCGATGAGGGCGTTGGAATCTTGCAGTCGGCTCGCGAGCAACATGGGTATTACGCCCGGAACGCTCAGTCGGTAAACCGGTACCACGCCAGGGCCGCCAGCTTGACAGCGGCCATGGTGGCGGCAACGGCGAACAAGTCCCAACTCCACACGTGTTGAGCGTAGTAGTCGTAGGCCCACAGCAAGACGGCAAGGATGCCTCCTGTGACACCGGCAACGCTGGTGGACTTGAGCCGGTGCATAATGAAGCGCTCGTCGAGTTCTTTGCCGATGATGGGAATGATCATTTGCCTGTCTCCAAGCTGAAGATCTCGTCGGTAGGGCAACCGAAGACTCGCGCGAACTCCAGCGCCAGCGGCAGACTGGGAACGTAGCGGTTGCGTTCGATCGAATTGATGCTCTGGCGCGAGACGCCAACGGCGGCGGCGAGTTCCTGCTGAGTCCAACACAGCTCGGCGCGGAGTTCCTTGACGCGATTGGTGACAGTTGGATGCATGTCAAGCTCGCTTTCCAATCACAATCTGATATCTACATTGTGAGATGTCAAGTCAGCTTGTCATGGGGCGTGCCGGACTTCAATGTCACCTGACCAAAAGGCGTCCGCAGCCACAATCTGAGCCGCACACAGTCCGAGCCGGACAGCCCACCTGCCCGGCTCGGTTACTCCTCCAGCCCGTCAAACCCTTCCGCCCTACCTACTGAGCCAGTAATTCACCTTCAACAGAAACGTGTTCTGCTGGTCGTCACCGAACATGTTCCCGAACTCCCTGAACACACGGAACCGGGGATCGTCGGCAGAACCGGACTGCCCGCGATTCCACACCAGGAACAGCGTGGACCCCGGCGTATACTCCCAACGCACCACCAGGTTGCTGCGCAGCGAGCGGAAAGTGAAGTCCGGGTTCGAGAAGGTGACCGCCTCCGCCGGGCCGTCACCGTCTACGTCCGCGGTGTAACTGTTGTCGTCCGCGTCGAACGACAATGTCGAAGCGCCATCCACCCCGTACTGCGCGAAGTTGTAGCTGCTCGGCTCCAGGAACTCCTTAAACTCCTCGTAGTCACCCGATGCAATGAACGGTTGTGCATAGAGCTGCACAGACAGATTAGGGGAGAAGGACACGTTCAAGCGGACGGTCGTGTTGATGTCCTTCTGCTTCAGCCTGCTGAACACATAACGCGTGCCAAACGTGGCCGTCGCCGTCGGGTCGTCCATCCGCGTCGTGTAAAATGCCGGAGAAGTCGAGTAGGCATAGTGCGGAGTGAACATCAGACTCACCGCGCTGGTGGGACGGATGTTGAACGAGATGCCGGCACACCCATTTAGACTGCCCTCCTCCCCCTGCCCTCGACTAGTGTGAGCGTCGAAGGAGAGCGGTTTCCTGCGGTCACTCCCGATGGAGGCATTCAAGAACCAGCCGCTGGTGTTCTTCATCAAGGGACCGCCGCGGGTCGCCTTGTCACTCAGCCCGGCCACGTCGAAGCTGCTTCCAAGACTGGCACTCCAGTAGTTCTTGAACTGGCCCCACACACCGGCCCAGCTCGAGCTCCACTGCCGCACGCCACCGAAATTCCACGATTGGGCCCAGGTGACGTTGGCCTCGAATTCCCTGAACACCTTGCCCGGCGTTAGCCAGCGGCGCGACAGGCGAATCCCACTGAAGATCCGGTCTACCGACGTGCGGAACCCCGCGTCGTTCAACTCGAGGCCCGGAGAATAGGCGTAGAAGTCGGTGCCGTAGGTCCAGTTACCCGACACCTTGCCGGCTTGCGCCGAGACGGCGTAACCGGTCATGCTCGTGGCCGCGCTGTCGAGCGACACATAGTCTTGGTCAGGCCGTTGGAAGTAACGGGAGGAGGTGCGCTGCGCCCGCGTGATAGCGTCAGTGCCGCCACGGACGTACGACCCGCTCACGGTACCATTCACCGCAAAGCGATTGCCGCCGAACTTGTGGAAAAAGTCCACGCCGCCCGCATACGCCGATGATCTCAAGTTGTCGAACAGCGGATCGTTCAAATTGCGCATCACGCTGGTGGCCATGATGCCGATGCCGCTCGCACCCTCGCGCATGTCCTTCCGCAAGCTCAGCACGCCGTAGTTGGTGAGCGGCTCGACCGGCTCATAACCCTTGGTGCCGTCGGCTCCCTGGATTCGCGCTGAGGTGTGCGCGGTAACGGCATCCAGTACCCCCACCGACCATCCGGCAGTCTTGCCCGACAGCTTGGCGGCGCCGAGGATACGGGTGGCCACGGGGTTGTCAACGAAACCGTCCTCTGCATCCGCCGACCGAGACGGACGCTTCCCAATCCGCCGCGAGTAGAACAGCTGCGGCGCACCGAACACGAAGCCTCCGCTGCCGGCTCCGAAGCGGAACAGGTTGGCCCCCTCAACAAAAAACGGCCGTCGTTCGCTGAAGTAGGTCTCGAACGCACTCAAATTTACGACCGCCGGATCGGCTTCGACCTGTCCGAAATCGGGGTTGATCGTTGCGTCGAGTGTCAGGCCACTGGTTACGCCGTATTTGAGATCGACGCCGGCACTCACGTCTTGCGCGCTGCCGTCGTTAAACGGATTCGCGGGGTTGGCCCCCTCGGTGAAGTCGGTTTTGGCAACCGTATAAGGCAGCACCTCGATGCGGCGCGGCGACGGGATACCGCTCAATCCCTCGAGGTGGCCGAACAGCGAGGCGTAGCCCTGCTCGGTATTCGGCGCCCAGCTCCAGCGCACCGACTCGTCCTTGCGGAAGATGCTACGACTGAAGTTGATGCCCCAAACCTGCTCGTCCGCACTGGAAAACCGCAGCTGTGAGAACGGAATCCGGAATTCCGCAACCCATCCGAGCGAGTCTACCCGCGCCGCAGCGTCCCACACCGGATCCCAGCCACTATCCCCGTGGTCATCGTCGTTAGCAGTCAACACGTCATTACGAACGCCAGACGGATTGACCCCGAACCGGAAGCAAGTTCTGTGATCGTGGTACGAATCGATCATCACGTAGAACATGTCACTCTGCATATGGTCGTCACGCCGGCCCAATCTCGCGACTATGCCGCCCGGCTCGGTGTCGAACATGCGGGCGAACACGTACAGGGCGTCCGTGTCGTACAGCATCCGGACCTCGGTCCGCTCGGTTGCCGGTTCACCGTCGTCGGGGCGCGACTGCGTGAAACCGGTAATCGACGGTGCGGTCTGCCAAACGGCATCGCTCAGGTCGCCGTCGATGTCCGGCGCAACCCGCTCGGCAAAGACCGCCCTCATAACAGGAGCCTCTTCGCTGCGCGCGGACGTGCCGTTTCCCGATGTGGCTGTTGAGTTTGCTTGTTCCTGGGCTGTCAGAGACGTGACTGCCAGGGCGGATACCAGGAGCATTGCTCCCAGCGTTTTCATCCGGCGGCACTTTTCCTCGGCCGTTATTGCGGCGGCGTTTTGCACCGGTCCCTCCCACCGTGTGCGGTATTCCAGCGTCTTCGTACCCGAAGTGGGCCTCCGGGCACTCTTAACTATTTGCAATACCTATTCCATCCGGGTGTTGCACCGTAAGTCCTTTTATGACAACGTATTAGATGACTGCTGCCGATCCGATTCTCGTCTCCACTGTCCGTCTCCGGGATGAGCCTTCCCGGAACCGGACGGCTGGATCGCTCGCTCTTTGGATATCTACTATACGTATGTTAGATGTGCATTGGTTGCAGATGGTTGCAACCGACTCTGTGAGGGGGTCTGTGAAAGGGTTGGCTAGCTGGCAGGCGGATCGTAGCGCCGATCGCCGGGGACCTCCGTGATGAACGCCGTGCGGGAGCACGGTGCACAGTCCACACGCCACACTGGGCCCAGGGAGCCCCCACCCTCGACGGGCCCCCGCAGTACGAGCTCACCGCCGCAGATGGGGCAGGCAGCTTCGCTTCTCTTGGCACCGAGCATCTCGCGGATCTGCCGAGCCTCGGCGGGAGAGAAAGTGACGGGAGTTGGAGATCGATCCTGCATGGTCAGCCTCGGCGAACATCCCAATGAAGCATGGTCGAAAGAACCTGGTCTGGCAACATCCAGAGAAGGGTTGGGAAGGGCGCACTGGCACCATATCTTGAGCCCACAACACGATGGCTGATCTCTCCCATGTCGTCGATTGGCTCAGCCGCATAGAACTGCGAGTTACCAAACGTGCGCAGAGGCTGATATCCAGACTCTCCAGTCTGGGCGTGGACGAGAACACCCTTCTGTTAGGCTTCGCCGTGGCCATTGGCGGGGCGGTCGGCCTTGCCGTCATCGTCTTCTACAAGCTGATCGATTTGTTCCAAGGCTTCGCACTCACGGCCGCGGGACGCCTCACCGGACTCGGCAGCCTGTCGATCTTGCTCGTTGTGGTGGCGGGACTCGCTCTCACACGTCTCCTGGTCCGCTGGGGTACCGACGACTCAGACGGCCACAACATCCCGGACGTGATGCGGGCGGTGGCGAAACGCGGTGGAGTGATTCGAACCGTGCCGGTAGCTGTGAAGACCGCAGCCGCGGCAATGGCGATGGGTGCGGGCGGATCGGTGGGCGCGGAAGGACCCGTGGCTGTGGCCGGATCGAGCCTCGGATCTAAGATCGGTCGGTTCTTCCACTCGGGTCCGTCGCGCCTCAAGCTGTTGGTGGGATGCGGGGCGGCGGCCGGAATCTCGGCCGCCTTCAACGCCCCAATAGCAGGCGTTTTCTTCTCGCTCGAGAAGGTAGTGGGGAGTTTTGGGGTGAGTTCGTTCCCGCCAGTCCTCGTGGCCAGCGTCATCTCGGCAGCCATCTCTAGAGCCGCATTCGGTGATACCCCGGTAATCGAGATCCCCACGGAGTACGGCGTCGGCGGACCTTCGGAACTCCTGCTTTACGCGCTGCTGGGTGTGATTACCGGCGTCGTTGCCGTTGTCTACACCCGCGGCACCTTTGGCATGGGTGACTTACTCGGGCGGCTCGGCGGCCGATGGCGGCAGCTGGCGGCGGGCGCAGTCCTGGTAGGTGTACTCGACATCATCTTCCGGTCGGATCTGTGGGGTCGGGGACATGAGAGCTTCACCATCGAGATGATCGGTGACCGCCCAGGCCTGTTCCTCATCGCGCTGGCGTTCGCCAAGCTGGTCGCGACGGCGGCGACCATCAATATTGTCCGGGCCGGTGGGGTGTTCACCCCAGCCATGTTCATTGGGGCAACCCTGGGTGGGGGCCTCGCGGTACTGGCGGGAGCAGCGTTCCCCGGTTTCGCGATCGAACCGGAGGCGTTTGCGCTGGTGGGTATGGCGGGTCTCGTAGCAGGGTCGACACACGCGCCACTTACGGCAATCATGATCGTGTTCGAGATGACCAGCGATTATGCGCTCATCTTGCCTCTCATGTTGTGCGGCGCGGTCGCTTACATCACGGCTCGCAGAATCTATCCGGAGTCGATCTACTCGGAATGGCTGGTCCGGCGCGGCGAGAACATTCATTCCGGACAGGACACCGCGGTCCTGGAGCGACTCAAGGTGCAGGACACGTTCAACGACGACCCACACGTGATCAACGAAAGCGCATCTGTGCCACAGATAGTCGAGGCCATCGCCGCTAGCCCGCAGATCGAGTTCCCTGTTCTGGATAATGAGTTCAAGCTGGTAGGCATGATCTCGTACAACGACCTCAGGACGGTGCTGGCCGATTCCGACCGGTTGGCGCCGGTGGTTCTGGCCG
The DNA here is from genome assembly GCA_039589275.1 of Gemmatimonadota bacterium. Classification (GTDB taxonomy): domain Bacteria; phylum Gemmatimonadota; class Gemmatimonadetes; order Gemmatimonadales; family GWC2-71-9. The sequence continues at coordinate 7,103 of JBDHHP010000160.1, forward strand.
GCGACATTGCCAGTCAGCAGTTCGAGTGGGTCACGCCAGACGACTCGTTGTTCACCGCACTCAAGAAGCTCGCACTCCGCGGCAGCCACCACATCCCGGTGCTCGATGGAGCGGGACACGATCATCTGTTGGGGTTGATCAGCCGGCAGGAGATACTGTCGGCGTATGACCGCGAGTTCCTAGTAGAGGGACAATAGCGCTGTCCCCGAGACGCCGTCCCCGAAAGCACCATTACCCATTTGACAACCTGGTTGAAAATCAGTAACATCTTGTGCCTCAAACTCTTAGGTGCGGAGAATGACTATGTCTCGTACGCCTGCTTACCTGGCAGCGTGTGTGATCCTCACTGTCGCCGTCCCGGGCAGTGCCGGAGCTCAGGGCTTCTCTGTGAACGAGCACGGCACCTGCGTAATGGCCCGCGGCGGCACTGGCGTCGCGTCACCATGCTCAGATGCATCGACCATCCTGTTCAACCCTTCTGGGATTGCTGGGACGACCGGATGGACCGTGAGTGTCGGAGCAACACCGATCCAGGCAATGGGGTCCTTCACTGACGATCTGACGCAGACAGAAACCGAGTTGGACAACCCGCTCGTGTTCGTGCCGCACGCCTATGTGTCTTACGGTGTCAACGAACGCCTGGCTCTGGGGTTCGGGTTCTTTGTTCCCTACGGGCTGGGCACGGAATGGCCGGAGACGTTCGAAGGCCGGTTCAACGGTTACAACAACGACCTGCAATCGATGTACTTCCAACCCACTGTGGCATACCAACTCAACGACATGATCAAGGTCGGCGCCGGCCTCAACTTCGTGATGGGTAAGGTCAAGTTGACGCAGCGAGCCGACCTGTCGGAGTTCGAAGCCCAACCCGGCGTGACCTTTGGCATGCTGGGCATTCCATTCCATACAGACTTTGCGGATGGTAAGCTGCTGGCAACGGGGGCTACAGGATTCGGCGGCAACTTCGGCATCACCGTGGAACCAGTGGAAGGGATCAGCTTCGGCGCCCGCTACATGATGCGGGTCAAGCTGGATTACGAGGGAGACGTCGAGTTCGACCCGGTGGCGACCAACATCGTGCTTCCGCCGGGGAACCCGCTTTCAGTGGCGTTGGGGCTGGACCCGGCGAATCCGTTGCCGTTGGACAACGTACTGGCAGGCAACAACCTGTTTGATGCCGGCGGTCCACTAGAGGATCAGAGCGTGCTGACGGGAATCACGATGCCGGATCAGCTGGTTGCCGGTGTCGCACTGGATGTTACACCCAGCGTGAAGTTCCTGTTCGACTGGCAGTACATCAACTGGACCGTGTTCGATACCCTGACTGTCGACTTCGCCAATCCAGCCACTACCGACCGTGTTTTGGCCGAGGATTACGAGGCCACGCACGGGTTCCGCTTCGGGCTCGACGTGGCAGCGAGTGACAATCTGGCGGTCCGCGGCGGCTACCTGTATCACAAGGGCGCGGCTCCACCCCAGAACGTGACGCCGCTGCTTCCCGAGGGAGACCGCAATGAGGTCACCTTTGGGTTTGGCTACCGGTTCGGCGCGCGCGCATCGATCGATCTGGCGTACCAATATCTCAAACAGAACGACCGGCGCGGGCGGGTTCGTGAGCCGCTCGAGGGTAGTTCAATCAACGATACACTGGCACTGAACAGCGGGCTCTATACGTTCCTGGGCCACCTGTTTGGCGCGACATTCGCGGTGCACTTCTGATGCCGCTCGCGCTCACGACTAATCGAGGATCAGATCATGGTTCGCCACAACAGATTGAGTCGCGCGATCGGAGCCGCACTGCTTTGCTCAGTGGTGTTCCTGAGCGCCTGCGACAAAGACACACTCCAGCCTCCGACGGCAACCAATGTTACGGCCGGCGTGCAGGCGATGTTCACACGCTACGTTGCTCTGGGCAACAGCGTCACGGCAGGCTTCCAGTCCGGCGGTTTTACCCCAGCAATGCAGATGGACGCCTACCCGGTGCTGCTTGCCGAACAAATGGGACTCGATATCGGCACCGAGTTCAACGTTCCCCTGGTGAACAACCCCGGCTGCCCGCCGCCCTACACGAACATCTTCACCCAGGAACGGGTGATGGGCCTTACCTCTACTGACTGTTTCGCGCGGCTGGCGCCAGTTCCAGAGTACTTCAACAACCTGGCCGTGCCGGGCGCGGAGGCGATTGACCCAACCAACAACCTGGACCCGAACGCCAATCCGAACGCGCTCACGACGTTCATACTGGGCGGTCGCACGCAAACCCAAGTGGCGCAGGAGATGCAGGCGACCTTCGTGACAGTATGGATCGGCAGTGGCGACGCGCTAGATGCTATCACCGACACGATAATGGCCGGCGATGCCAGTCTATTGACCGACCCTCTGGATTTCGCGACACGGTACAACGCTATGATGAGCGAGCTGGACGAGATCGATGAGTTGGAGGACGGTGTGCTGATAGGCGCAGTGCAGGTCGGGGTAGCACCGTACGTTACCCAGGGTCGCGCCTGGTTTGGCTTCGAGCAGCAGTTCGACCTGCTCACTGCGCCGCTCAACGCTTTCGACGTGAACTTGAACTGCCTGGCCAATCAACCGGTGAGCGCAACGGACACGGTATGGGCGTCGGTGCCGTTCCACCTGGGAGCACCCTTGTTGGGCCTGGCGAACGCGAGGATCGACTCGGTGCAAGGCGGCCTGTTGCTGCCGCAGAACCTTCAGACCGTTGAACTGGACTGCTCGGTCGCCAATGCCATAACCGTGACCGAAGGTGTCAATCTTGTCAGCACCGTGACGGCCTACAATGCCACAATCGAGGCGGCGGCCACGGCGCGGGACTGGATCTACCTCGATCCCAACGAGCTCATGAGGGGATTTATAGCGACAGATCCAAGCGCCATCCGAGCATTCCCGGCGTTCGATTCAACCGACCCGCAGCATGCCACTGAACCATTCGGTTGGGTCTTGAGTCTCGATGGTGTGCATCCGAGTTCAAGGGCGCACAGCGAAGTCGCGAACGCATTGATCGCTGCGATCAACGCCAAGTACGGCGCGGGGATCCCCGAGATCCCATAACGCGCTGCGACGTACGCAGTGAATCCAGCGGGGGGTCGATTTGGTCGGCCTCCCGCTTGTGTTTAGATTGACGCGACGATGATTGCCCCCCTGCACCACCCAGCACACTCGGCGGAACGGCGGAAGGGCGGAACGGCGGACGGCACCGCAACACACCCCGCGTCGACGGAACGGCGGAACGGCAGACCGGCGGAACGACCTGGCTGGAACCGCCATTTCCGACGTTCCGACCTTCCGACGTTCCGCCGTGCTTTCCTCGCGTGCGCATCGACACTTCTCGTAGCATCCCTGCCTGTTTCCGCACAGTACCCCGACACCTACACCATCCCCAAGGGTGCCCTGCGAGTGAGCTTCGAGCCGTTCTACATGAACGCCATGAAACAGTTTGATGCTGCTGGTGAGGAGCAACCACTAGGAGTGAATCTCACTTTCGACAGCGCCGGCGTGAATTTCTTTCCGTCATTGCAGCCGACTGAGGACGCGATACGGGCGATACTCGACGATCCAACGTATCGAATCAATGCAGGATTCTTCGAGACGATACGCGAGGCAGATGTCCGCAGGTACCCCTTCAACTTCCAGCTCGGGCTCTCTGATCGGCTGACGATAGCGGCCTCGCTCCCGGTGGTCACGACGCGCTCTCAAGTGGCGTTCACCGTCGACAGTACCACGTCTGAGATGGGTTGGAATCCTGCCGCTACCGATGTCGGTCGCCAGGAGGTTGCGAGCCTGATCGGCGAGCTGGGCAGTTCGGCTAGTGCGCTGGAATCCATCATCTCGGGTGGTGGGCTCGACTGCCCTACGGGACCGCAATGCAACAGTGCGCGAGACCTGGTCACCAGAGCTCGGTCGTTCCGAGACAACCTGGTGTTGATGACGGGCGTGTTCGGTGACGGCACTTTGGTAACCGCGTTGCCACCGTTCGCTCCACTGGCATCGTCCGGTGCCGGCTCCTCGATCCTCGCGTTGATCCAGGGATTCTCTACTGATCTGCAATCGTTTGGCGCACCTGCACTCGCGGCCACCCTACCATTGCCGGGCGATGCAATCGGCACGTCGGCCATCGACTCGGTGCTGACCGATCCGCTGTTCGGTTACGACGCCGATCCGCTCGGGTTCGTCAAGTACAAAGAGAAGTTGGGAGATATCGAACTGGGACTGCGCTGGGGGCTGGCACAAGGTCAATCGATGCGCGCGGTGCTCTCGACCATCGTGCGACTTCCCACCGGGTTTCGAGACGAGCCTGGGAACTTCACCGACATTGGCACGGGCGACAGACAGACCGATCTACAGGTGGGGTTGGACGCGGCCTTCGAACCCGGCAGCATCGTGAGTCTGGCGCTGACCGGTTACTACAACCTGCAGCTAGGCGATCAGCTGCCGCGTCGCGTCACTTCACACGAACGGCCTATCCGGGTCGCGGCTTACGAACTCAACGTGTCTCGCAATCTGGGCGACGCGTATCGTATCGCCGCGTTTCCAGCGGTCCGGCTGGCACCGGGATTCGCAGCCTATGGCTCGATCGACTACTACCACAAGGGTTCGGACAAGTACAGCTTCGTCGGAGCACCATCACCATCAAGTACGGGGCCGGCGGTTCAGGACCTCGAGTTCGAAACCGGCATGACACAACTCAATGTGGGTGGCGGAATTCACTATCGGTCAACCGGCCGCCGCCCCGGGAGCCTTCCGGTCGAGGCCGGCGTGCTGTATCAGGTGTCGCACCAGGGCTCCGGAGGACAAACGCAGAAGGTCCGGGGCATCAATTTCTATTTGCGCTTGTTCTTCAGGTTGTTCGGTGGACCGGAAGAAGTTCCCGTGGAGGAGCCGGCGGAGGAAGCGGCGGAGGTGGTACCGCCTGGGACCTGATCTCCCCGGGCTGGAAGCCCGGGATCAGGTTGCGTTAGCCCGCCTCCTCGGTACGAGGTCCGGGTGTCTCTGGTGCTGCCGCATGACGTAGCTCCGCACTAGATCCAGGTCTCCTTTACTAACTGAACCCGCGTAGTAACCGCGGCTCCATCGCACGCCTCCTACTACATGCCGGTTTGCCCGGTACGCCGAGAGGCCTTTCGCGTAGCCTACGAACTCGCTGAGTCGCGTGCTCGGCCGGAAACTGACAAGCAAATGGACATGGTCAGCCAGGACCCCCACCGTCAACACCCTGATTCCGCACCGCTCAGCAGCCTCGGAGATCGCCGCCCTCACGTTGGACTCCGCTTCCCGGTCGATGCAGCCGACCCGTCGCCACGTATGCCACGTGATGTGAGCGTACAACTGGAATGCTCGATGACCAGACATATGCGACAAACACTAACCCCGCGCTTGAGCGCGGGGTTAACCAAGAACCTGCAACGCCAACCACAATACCGCCTGCAACACCAACCACAACACCGCCTGCAACAGCGACCTCAAAAAGCGCGGCGCTGCCCCCTTACCCTACCGACGCCCTCCCCTTGTCCCGCTTCGCCGACGAAGCATCCGACTGCCCGATACGTCGGCCTGCCGCACCAGTTGTTCCCGATCCCCTCTTCAGCATCTCTCGCGCGTGTTCCAAGGCCACAGGATCGTTACCGTCTCCCAACATCCTCGCCAGCTCCACCACACGATCGGAGTCGTTGAGCGCCTGCACGTCGGTGCTGGGCATCCCGTCCCGTACCGGCTTGTCAACGCGGATATGACGGTCGGCACGAGCTGCTATCTGGGGTAGGTGGGTGATGATGAGCACCTGCCGCGTATTCGACACCCGAGACAACGCGTCAGCAACCTGAACAGCCACTTCTCCCCCAATGCCCTGGTCCACTTCATCGAACACCAGGGTCGGGATCTTGTCGTGCTGCGCCAGAACCACCTTGAGCGCAAGCATCAGGCGCGACAGCTCGCCGCCGCTTGCCACCTGCGACAACGGCCGCGGCTCCATCCCCACGTTCAGAGTGACCAGGAACTCGATTGAGTCGTTCCCAGCCGCTGATGGAGCGCGGGCAGGATTGATCGATACCGCGAACCTTCCCTTCTTCAAACCCAGCCCCGGCAACAGTGATCCTACCGCCTTGTCCAGACTGGCAGCTGTCTTCTTGCGACCGCGGGTCAGCCGCTGCGCAATCTCGGTGAACTCCGCCTCAGCGCGTTCGCGTTCCTCCACAATGTTGGCCAGATCGAGATCTGCCGTATCGAGTAAGTCGAGTTCGCGCGCTGATTCCTCTCCGGTTCGGACGACGTCGGGCAGATCGGGCCCGTATTTCTGCTTCAGCCGATATATCAGATCCCGCCGCTGCTCGACTTGAGCCAACCGCCTGGGATCCGCCTCTATGCCGGCCGCGTACTCGCGCACGGCATCAACCAGTTCCGCTACGTTGGCCTCAGCGGCGTCGAGCAGCTCGCGCCACGTGCCCACGCTCTCGTCGATCCGCTCCAGTTGACTGACAGCGCGTGCCGCATGCGCGAGGTTGGCCAGAGTGGTATGCTCTTCGCCGTCGAGCACTTCCAGCAGCCCCTCCGCACTGCGGGTCAAATCCTCGACATTCGACAACCGTTTCGCTTCAACTTCCAGTTCCTCATCCTCCGCGGGACGGAGCTTGGCGTCCGCGATCTCCTTGACGACGTGCCGCAGGTAGTCCGCCTTCCTGGTCACTTCGTCTCGTTTCTCGATCAGTTCGCTCTCTCGCGCCTTGAGCGTGGAGCAACGTGCAAATGCGTCCGCCGCGCTGCGTCTGACGTCGAGTAGGTCACCGAAGGCATCCAGTATATCCCGCTGTGCCGACCCGCGCAGCAAGGACTGGGCTTCATGCTGGCCATGAAGATCCACGAGGTCTCTGCCAGCCGCTGCCAACGCGCCCACGGTGCTGGGACTGCCGTTGGCCCAGGCCCGGTTCCTACCCTCGGCATTGATGTAGCGGCGCACCACCAACCGCCCATCATCCACATCGATGCCAGCTCTGTCGGCCAGTGAGTCGAGGTCAGCAACCGCATCGAGTTCAAACGCCGCCTCCACCACCGCACGCTCAGCCCCGGGTCGGATGATGTCGCTCGACGCTCGCTCACCGAGCAGGAGAGAAAGGGCGTCGACCAGCATCGACTTGCCCGCCCCGGTCTCTCCGGTGAGCACGTTGAGGCCGGGCCCGAGTGGAAGTGTGACGTCTTGAATGACCGCGAGGTCGCGCACGCGGAGTTCTGTGAGCATCTAGGGTCTCTCTCGATCGCTCAGATCACCCCATTGTAGCTTCTCACGTACGCGGGTGAAGTACCCTTTCTTCCCCAGACGTACCAATTGCACTGCGTCTCGCAGCCGCCGCGTGATGACCCTGTCGTCCGGTCCCAAGGTGGATTCCAGCTGCCCATCATAGGAGAGGAGCACCTTGTCTCTCCAAGGGGGTGCCTGCTGGATCACGATTTCCGAATCACCCGATACCACGAGCGGGCGGATCGCAAGAGTGTGCGGACAGATGGCAGTGACTATGAGCGCATCCACGGCCGGCATCACCATGGGACCGCCGGCGCTCAGGGAATAGGCGGTCGAGCCGGTCGGCGTGGACACAATTATCCCGTCGGAACTGTACTGTCCGACTTCTTCGTCGTCGAGCCATACGCTAAGACGGATGACACGAGCGACGCCTTCCTTGTGAACGACTATGTCGTTGAGGACCACTGAACGCGCCCGCTCGTCGTTGTCGCCATCTTCGATACGGGATTCGAGAGCGCTCCTCTTCTCGAGAGCGTATCGTCCCTCGACGACGGCTTCGAGGGCTTCCTCCATGTCATCCGGCGCAGTGCTGGTCAGGAACCCAACGCGCCCGATGTTGACGCCCAAGATCGGGACGTTGAGGCAGGCTACGAGTCGGGCACCGCGCAGAAGCGTCCCGTCACCACCGAACGTGATGAGTAGATCCAATTCAGGTGCTTGACCATCGAGTTCGGCCACAGGCACGCGCCAGAGTTCGCGCAGGGCGGCCTCACCAACCAGCTCGAGACCCAGGTCCCCGGCGCGCGATTGGAGCCAGCCCAACAACTCGGCCAAGTTTTCGTATCGCTCGTTGCCTATGACCCCGATTCTCATTTCGAGACGAGGCTCTCCCGCGCCACCCAACTCAACAGGCGTGAGGCTATTCCCTCGGTCGTGAGCCCGGCCATCTCCAGTTGTTGTTGGCGCGACGCGTGCTCGTATGTGCGATCCGGCGCACCCATCACCACAACTCGCACCTCCGGCGCTCGTGCCTCAACGGCTGCCGCAACGTTGGCACCGAACCCGTTGACCTCCGTGCCGTCTTCAACCGTGATCAACAGCTTGTGATTCGCCACCAGCTCATCGAGCATATCCTCATCGAGCGGCTTGATGAAACGACAGTTGACTACTGTAGGCTCTGCGCCTTCTGCCTCCGCTACCTTTGCGGCTGCGAGCGCGAGCTCGCACATCGGCCCCACCGCTAACACGGCGCAGTCGCTGCCACTGCGCAAGACTTGCCACGTGCCGTATGGCACGGCGGCAACATCACCCACCGGCGGTGCGGCCTCGGGCACGTTGTCTCTCGGGTATCGGATCGAGAAGGGTCCCGCGTCATGTTCCAACGCGCAGCGTAGTAGACCAACCAGTTCTGCCGCATCTCGGGGTTGGGTGACTGTCATGTTAGGCACGGACAGCATGTAGGCGATGTCATACAAACCGATATGCGTCTGTCCGTCGGCCCCGACCATCCCCGCCCGATCCATACAGAAGATCACTGGCAGCCTTTGGATGGCGACGTCGTGGATTATGCAGTCGTATGCTCGTTGTAGGAACGTGGAGTAGATGGCTACCACGGGTCGCAGACCCTGCGTGGCCAGACCCGCTGAAAACGTGGTTGCGTGCGCTTCCGCTATGCCGACATCGTAGAACCGGTCCGGCCACTTCTTCTGAAAGATGTTCGTGCCCGTGCCCGATGGCATGGCCGCCGTAATTGCCACCAGATCCGGATACTCCTCCGCAAGTTCTGCGATCGCGGCTCCAAACACCTTGGTCCAGGACGGCGGGCCGTTGCCCTTACTGGATCTCAGGACACCCGTTGAAGGGTTATAGGGACTGCGGGCGTGGAACTTCTCGAGATCCGGCTCGTCTGCGGGAAAGCCCTTTCCCTTCTCCGTGATCACGTGCACGATCCGCGGACCCCCAAGGCCCTTCAGGAGCTCGAACGTCTTGAGCAGTGCTTCGATATCATGCCCGTCGATGGGACCGAAGTACCTGAACCCCAGTTCTTCGAACAACATCCCCGGAGACCAGAGGTTCTTGATGCTCTCCTCGATATTGCGGGCCAGGTCGATCATGCGAGCACCCCCGACGACTTTGGAGGTGCGCTCGACCACGCTTTTCAGCCGTTCACGGAGCCGGTTCGTGATCGGGCTCGCTATTATCGAGCCGAGGTATTTGCTCATCGCCCCCACGTTGGGCGCGATGGACATACCGTTGTCGTTCAGGATCACGATGAAGTCACGTCCAGAGTGGCCGGCGTTGTTCAATCCCTCATAGGGCAAGCCACAGGTCAGTGACCCGTCTCCGATTACTGCCACAACATGGTGATCCTCTTGCTTCAGGTCGCGAGCCGCCGCCATTCCGAACGCGGCAGAAACGGATGTGCCGGCGTGGCCAGCGCCAAACACGTCGTACTCGCTTTCAACTCGACGCAAAAAACCCGACAGACCATCCTTCTGACGCAGTGTTGGCAACCGGTCATTACGCCCTGTCATAACCTTCCAGGGATATCCCTGGTGGCCCACATCCCACACGATCTTGTCTCTCGGGGGATCGAACCCATAGAGGATGGCCGCCGTCAGCTCAACGACGCCCAGACCGGCTCCGATGTGGCCCCCTGTTTCGGAAACCACATCAATCAGTCTCTGGCGTACCTCGTCTGCCAGCTCCTGAAGTTGCTCTTTGGGAAGCTGCTTGATGTCTTCCGGTCCCCGAATCGACTCGAGAAGTGCCATTCTCACTCAGCTGAGTTAGTGGAGTGTCGCTCCCCTACGGCTAGTAGCCTCGCTCGATGATGTAGCGCGCGAGTGCCCCTAACAGTCCTGAATCTAGTCCGGCCGATGCCAGGTGGTCCATGGCTCTGCCGGCATGCGCTTGGGCCTCGGTTCTGGCCGCATCGAGACCGACGATCGTAGCGAACGTCGCCTTATTCTGTTCCGCGTCTTTACCCGCCGTCTTTCCCAGTTCAGAAGAAGTTGCTGTCGCATCGAGAATATCGTCGACTACCTGAAAGGCGAGTCCCACTTCCCGTCTGCCTCAGCAGCCAGGGCCCCCATTACCGCACTCGCCGTGATCAGTGCTCCCGTCTTGCACTCGTGAATCGCTACGAGCTGGTCGCGCGTCACTTCGCACCCCTCGGCCTCAAGGTCCAGAACTTGTCCCTTGATCATGCCGGCGGCACCGGCCGCCTGAAACAGCTCACGGGCGATTGCGCTCGTAGTTGGAGCTGCGAGGCCCAAGCTACGTGCACCAGCTTGAAGCACCTGCAACGCGACCGGGACTAACCGGAATCCAGCTTCGGCGGCGGTCGCGACATCGAACCGTCGGTGCGTGGTTGGGCGTCCGCGCCGCAAGTCGTCGTCGTCCATGCACGGTAAGTCGTCGTGCACGAGCGAATA
>JBDHHP010000161.1:0-8422 GCA_039589275.1 Gemmatimonadota bacterium
CGGAAGAGCGGCGCAGCTCATCTTCGCCAACTCTGATGCCTCGTGCTCGCCGGGATGGCGTGCCGAAACGCTTGATGTTATTATGCAGCGCGATTTGTATGGTGACAACGTCCAATTCAGGTCTATTAGACCAGACCAATTGTATGTCAGCTGTTTCTTCTGTACTAGAGCTCGGCGGAATAACCCTGTCCGCGTCGTCACGACGCCCAACGTATCTCCAGATCTACGAGGGAGTGCGCAATGGCGTGCTGTCCGGTCAGCTCGCACCGGGCATTCGCCTGCCTCCCACTCGCGTGCTGGCGGAGGAGTGGGGACTGTCCCGCTCCACGGTCGTGCATGCGTTCGATCACTTGGTCGCGGAAGGGTATCTAGACGCTCGGGTTGGTGCAGGCACGTTCGTGAGCTCGTCCATACCGAGCACCGTCCGTCACACTCATGAGACCAACTTCAGGGGCCTGAGCCCGGCCACGCGCGAAGCTGACTCAAGGGCTGAGCTTTCGAGGCGGGGTCAGCTAGTGTGGGATCAGTATCAGACGCGCCGCAAGCTCTCGGATCAACCATGCCCATTTCGGCCCGGCGTCCCGGGTTTGGGTACGTTCCCGGTCGCCCTCTGGAGAAAGCTCTCCGCGCGCCAATGGCGTAACGTAGTGCCCCGGTCACTTTCCTACCTCGACTCCATGGGTCACCAGCCGCTCAGGGTGGCCTTGGCCTCCTACTTGCGCGCCTCCAGGGGAGTGCAATGTGAGGCCGAGCAGATCATCATCACGACGAGCACACAGCAGAGTCTAATGCTCGCTGCTCAGGTTCTCGCCGACCCTGGCGACCCGGTGTGGATCGAGGATCCGTGCTATCATCGAGCCGAAGCGTCTCTGGCTTCTGCAGGAGCCTGTCTTGTTTCCGTACCCGTGGACGAGGAAGGTCTGGACCTCGAGCAGGGGAAGGCCCTTGGGGTATTGCCGCGGATGGTATACATCACGCCATCCCATCAGTATCCACTCGGCTATACGATGAGCCTTCGGCGCCGACTCGCCTTGCTTGACTGGGCCCGCCAGCACGACGTGTGGATCATGGAGGACGACTACGTCAGCGAGTACCGGTTCGAGGGCAAACCACTCACAGCATTGCAGGGGCTGGACACCGCTGGACGAGTGCTCCACATGGGCACCTTCAGCAAAGTGTTCACGCCGGCCTTTCGCCTCGGCTATTTGGTAATCCCAGAGGCCTTGGTGGAGCCGTTCAGGGCTGTCCGCTCATTGGTGGACCGATGCCCACCGTTTATCGACCAAGCCGTCTTGGCGGATTTCATCGATGGAGGCCATCTCAGCTGGCATATTCGGAAGATGCGGACCATCTACGCTGAGCGCCGCGATGTGTTAACGACCGCAATCCTCGACGAGGCTCCCGACCTACTGGAGGTAGACCCGCAAGACGCTGGGCTACACGTGTTGGGCTGGCTACCTCACGGCGTCGACGACCGCGAAATCACGCGGCACCTTGCCGAGAACGGTATCATGGCCCCTAGCATCTCGTATTTCTTCAGCCGACCACCAACTCGGGGCGCTCTCGTCTTGGGCTACGCCGGTTGGAACCCACCCCAGTTGCAGGAATCCGTACGCGCAATGGCCCGGACGATGAGAAATGTGATGAGAGATCGCTGATGGGTCTGGATACCGAACTAGGGTCCGCTTCCTTTGACAATCAACCCATTGGGAGAGATCGGAATGAATAGCGACCTACTCGAGCAGGGTGCTCGAAAACTCGTTGAAGTGAACGCACGCGTGCGACCAGCTGAGCGCGTTGTGGTGGTCACCGATGAGACAATGCGTGAGATGGCCGAACGGGTGGCTAGCGCCGCTACACTTGCTGGCGCGGAGGTGGTCACCTGCGCAATGCCATCTCGCGCGCGAGATGGCCAAGAGCCGCCCGCACCGGTGGCCGCAGCTATGAAGGAAGCACACGTCATTTTCTCACCGGTTGCCGTGTCGATCACACACACCAAGGCAATGAGGTCTGCCCTGGACGCCGGTGCCCGAGCGATCCTGATGACCGCCTATACAGACGAGGTCCTCACAAGCGCCGCCCTACTGGAAACCAACTTCGCAACCCAGGCAGCAGTCTGTCGCCGTCTCGGCGCCGCATTTACGGCTGGAAACGAGGTTCACCTTACCTCACCCAAAGGCACCGATCTCCGTTTCTCAATCGCCGACCGCAGTGCGAATGTCCTCACTAACGTGCCAGAGCCAGGCGAACTGGCTCCCGTACCCGACATTGAGGTGAACGTGGTTCCTCTCGAAGGAACTGCCCAAGGACATCTCGTCGCTGACGCCAGTGTGCCCTATCTGGGAATTGGCGTGCTCAAGGAACCGATTGCGTGCACCGTCGCGGACGGGTTCATAACACATATGGTGGGTGGAGCGGAAGCCGAGAAACTAGAGTCTACACTGCGGTCTCATGGTGATCCCAACTGCTTCAACGTGGCGGAACTCGGCGTGGGCCTCAACCCGAACGCGCAATTGACAGGACGGATGCTCGACGATGAAGGAGTGATCGGCACGATCCACATAGGGATCGGCACCAGTCATACACTTGGTGGCAATGTCGTGGCACCCTCACACTACGATCTACTCATGTGGGAACCGACTATCACCATCGATGGGATGGTCGTGCAGCAGAATCGAGACGTGATGGTGTAGGGTGGCGCGCCCGACGCAGGTCGCCTCGACGAGCCGCTGGGAGAATCGGAGTGAGGTCTTGCCAGTTGTTGACAATGGGCTTCGGCCTGTACTGGCAAAACGCAATAGGAGGGCAAGGACATGAAACGCGGAGCTGAGATTCTCGTCAACGTTTGTGCCGGTGTAGTCGCGGGCGAGGACGTTGTGGTCGTGACCGACGACGAACGCCTACGGATTGCCAAGGCAGTTCAGAGTGAGGCAGCGACTGCTGGTGGCCGGGCGGTCGTGGTCATCTCACCTCCGAGAAGCATAGACAACGAGGAACCTGCACCTGCGGTCGCAGCCGCCATGAAAGCCGCGGCCGTGATCTTCCTCCCCGTAACCCACGCTTTATCGCATACGTGCGCGACACGAGAGGCCATCGCGGCGGGCGCTCGGGTGGTATCAATGTCAGCGTTCACTGAACGACAGATGCGGGAGGGTGGGCTCTTTACCGACTTCCGCAGTAGGAGGCCCCTCTGCGATCATATCGCCGAGCTAATACGCTGCGCCGACAACGTCCGAGTCACCAATCCCGCGGGCACCGACTTGACGATGAGTGTCAAAGGTCGTGCGGGTAACAGTCACGCATGCATCGTTGAAGGACCGGGGTTCACCGCCGTGCCCAACATAGAGGCCAACACATCGCCTCTGGAGGGCACAACCGAGGGTGTCCTGGTGGCAGATGGAAGCATTCCGTACTACGGAATCGGCCCGGTAGCGGAGCCCGTGCGATTCGAGATACACGAGGGGTTCGTACGCTCGATTGAAGGGGGGGATCAGGCCGTTTTCCTGCGTGATCTAATGGCGGCGCAGAACGACCGCTGGGTATACAACGTCGCGCAGTTCGCCATCGGACTGAACCCGGAATGCCGAGAGTTCACCGGGGAGATGCTGAACGACGAGGGCGTGAACGGCACGATACACATTGGCATCGGGACTTCAGCCAACCTCGGCGGCGACGTCCAGGCCAAGACCCACTTCGACGCCATCATCCGCGATCCATCCGTTTGGTTTGATGAGGAGCAGATCATTCGCGATGGCAACATAGCTGTTGAAGCATAGGTAACCATTCCATCGCGCCACCTGGAGGTGCGGGGGAGAGTCTCCGTCTGGCTGGTGTTGAGCTTACGGAGGAGGTTGATGCGCCCCAGACGTCACGTTATCGTCGCCCCGACCACCTCGACCTGGTAGAGTGCCACCGCCGGTGTTGCCTCCAACCGACCTCGCTACCACAACTGTTACTCCAGCCGTGATCAAGGCCACGAGGCCTCCGGTCTTCAAGTAGTCCGTCCGTCGCAGTTCCATCTGCAGTATATCGTTGCGCCGAATGATGATCCTCTGGCTCAGGGTACGGGAGGCGTCCTGGACAGCCCCCCTTACCCACGGTACCGAAAGATGAATCTCTTCTGTATCGGACTGTAGGATCTCTCCACGCACCGTCCGTCCACCGACACCGCCCCCTTCACCATCAGCCTGTTCTATGACGCGGGCCACCCCCTCGGCCGATAGAAACGCCCTGATGTCATCGCCGACGAGAACTTCGGATGCTGGCACCGATATGTAGCGAACGCAGGAAGCCTGCGTCATCAGACAGCTCGGGAGAAGAATCAATCCTAAGATCCGGTTTGCCTTCACTAGATGCTGGCCGTTTCTAGACCGGCTGAGATGGCGCACTCCACGTTTACGGGCGTCTCGGTCCGAACGAGAACCCACAATCCTCAGGCTTGGTCCCAGGATCACTCAGGATCTCTGCCTTCTTGGTATATACTCGTATCACACCGCTGGCAGCACCCTCACCATGGACCCAGCCACCCGCAGCCCCCTTCAGAATCTCGATTCGGGCCACGCTTCCCGGATCGATGTCGCGGAGCACAAACTCTGGGCGATCACCTATGCGATGGCCATCCAGCAAGACCACCGGGGTCTGAGGCATCACCGCACTGTTGTTGCCGCGGCCGGAGAGCGGAGCTGCACCTCCGGCAGATCCGGATTGTCGCCCCCCAACCATGTGTGGCTCAGCCGCTCGAATCACATCGAGCAGTGTCTGCCCACCCATCCTGTTAATGTCGCCGGCAGTGATAACCTTCATCGGGGAGCCACTCGATCCGACATTCTGTCGTCGGACGATGGATGGCAGTCCTTCGTCTTCTGGGTGCATAACCTCCAGTCGCACCGCGACTACTGACTGATCGCTCAAGTCGATAGATCCGACAGCGACCCGGCAACCTTGAGAAACCCCAGCAATGCGGTAGCTCCCAGCCGGCACATGCTGCAGACGAAACTGACCACTCGCAGTTGTTTCAGTAGTCGCTCCGTTATCGAGCAGCACGAGCGCCCCGGCCACTGGCTGCCGCGTATCTGCGTCCAGGACCGTTCCTACAATCGTGCTCAGACTTGGCTCCTGGGCACGCATCTGTGCCACACCTGCCGATAATGTGAGCGTCACTGTGGCCCATCCCAGGTACGTCTGTAGTCTCACCCTCCCCTGCCTCGCGTATGACGCGTCCAACTGCCAACATAACAAGACACTGAAGCGCTTCTTTTACCCGTATTCATATGGTAAGGTAGCACGCTTGTCACGGAAAAGGGGGCGATCCGTTGCACCAATGCAAGCAGTGCGTGGCCCGCAAGCCATCGTACTTCACGCTCTTGACAGCCGCCGCCCAAAACCAATTTCATGACATGTGCCATCTGCTCGCCAGGCTGTCACCGTCAACACGCTTTTGGGACGCGTGCACAGACTCTCGTCAAGGGAGTCGGCGACAGTCACCGGCATCGCTATTCCGACCGCGTCTGGTGGATCGAGTTGCCGAACGGCTCCGACAGTTCGTCGACTAGCGGAGGCGGGATCCGCAGAGCGCCTGGGTTAAGGGGGCGCTCTTGGCGGAGCGACGAATCTCCAAGCTTCTCGCCGCGCACCTTCTTCTGGAGTAGCAAAATACCGTAAATGAGACCCTCTGGACGAGGTGGACACCCCGGGACGTAGACGTCGACCGGGAGGATGATGTCGATCCCTTGGACCATAGCATAAGTGTCGAAAATGCCACCGGTTGAGGCACACGCGCCCATCGCAATCACCCACTTTGGTTGAGGCATCTGATCGTAGATGCGACGGATCACTGGAGCTAGCTTCAGAGGCAGGCGCCCGCTGCAAATGAGGACGTCAGCTTGCCGAGGCGTGAAGCCCAGCCGCTCCATGCCGAAGCGCGCGGCATCAAACCGTGACGCGTAGGTTGCCATGAACTCGATGGCGCAGCATGCAGTGTTGAACGGCATCGGCCAGAGACTGTTGGACCGCGCCCAGTTCACGAGGAATTCCAACCGCGTAGTCACCCATCCCGTAGAACTCGGCGACATGATCATGACACCCTCCTCAATCCTTGCGGGTCACACTGTTGCTACCCGCTTGATTGGGATCACAGCAGACTCCGGGTACGGGAGATAGCTTAACGATATATGCATTTATCATATATGCAATAGGAGAAGCGGCGTGGGTTGCAGATCAGCCCAGGGCAACTGATCGGTGAACGCCGGCTGATCTCTCACGTAGGCCGAGAGCGGCCCTGCCAGATAGCCCTGCAATGAAGCTTCATCATCGAACAGACAGATGCCGTCAGATTCGTTTTCCGCCTCCTCCGTCGTGGCGCGGATGACGCGACTGAAGTACACTACTGAAGCTTGATGCACCAAGTCCTGCTCACGAGTGTCTGCCGTCCCCTTGGGGTCCGCCACGGCGACTCCCCGAGCGTTGGGTACGAGTTGCTGCACGAACAGGTGACCCGCGCCCAGGGTCTGTTCAGCCCCCGCTCTCACCATATCCAGTTCTCGCTGGAGTACATCGCGGAGAACCTCGAGGCTCCCACGACAGTGCTCCAGTATCCCTCTCGAAGGGAACTCGTCCGCGAGCTCAAGCGTGGGTACGAGTTCGTGGGTGTAGCGTTCGTCCTGGCCACGTACCACCGCATGAAGGAGCTTGTGGCTCTGGTCCGGAGATACTCGCCGCAGTCGAAGATCGTGCTGGGCGGATACGGGACGGTGGCGCCTGACGAGATGCTTCGTCCCTTCAGCGACTTTATCTGTCGCGGGGAGGGAGTAGGCTACATGCGGCACCTCTTGGGCGAACCTGAGATCCGGATGCCGTACCGGCACCCGCTGATCATCAACCCGCTCCGGGTGTTCGGGAAGGAGGCCTCGCGCACAGGGATAGTGTTCGGCGGCCTGGGATGTCCGAACGGGTGCGACTTCTGCTGCACCTCTCATTTCTTCAAGCGCAAGCACATCCGCTTGCTTCCTACGGGGGCCGACCTCTACCAAGTGATCGAACGTTACCTCGAGGTTGATCCCCAGCTCACCATTCTGATCCTGGACGAGGATTTTCTGCTCAACCGTCGCCGAGCGATGGAGTTCCGGGACGCAGTCCTCCGGGGTGGAAAGCCACTGTCCATCTTTGTTTTTGCCAGCGTCCGGGCGGTGAGCAAGTACACGGTGACCGAGATTCTGGAGATGGGGATCGATGGGATGTGGATCGGTTACGAGGGAACGCGCTCAGGCTATGCGAAACAGTCGGGCCGGCCGGTCGAGGAGATCTTCCGCGAGTACCGCGAGCACGGAATCAGCATCTTGGCCTCCATGATCGTGGGCTTTCCCTACCAGACGCCCGAGATCATCGAACAGGAACTCTCGGGCCTCCTCGCGCTGCGACCAGTGCTCGCGCAGTTCCTGATATACGGTCCTTGCCCCGGAACGCCGTTCTACGACCGAGTCGTCCGGGAAGGGACAGTGCTTCCAGAGGTGGCCGAGGATCCAGAGCTATTCTATCGCCGGGGGAGTGGGTTCCACGCAATGGTCAGCCATCCATCGATGACGTCCGGCCAGATCGAGGCTGCCCAAGAGTTTTGCTACCAGGAAGATTTCCGGAGATTGGGACCGGTGCTGCACCGTTCGGTCGAGCGATGGCTGGAGGGATACCTCAAACTGCGGGAGTCGCCGAGCGCGCTCCTCCGTGCCAAGGCGAAGCTGATCGCGGCCGACCTCAGGAGAGCTTATCCCCTGTTCTTGGTGGGCAGGCTGTTTGGCCCGACAGCGCAGGTACGGCGTTGGATTGGCGAGCTGCAACAGCGGATCCATGTGGCGCTAGGAAGTCCGACCTGGAAGGAGCGTCTCCAGTCGGTTGCCGCCGTAGGCCTGGCTCTCTGGACGGGACTTACGCTCAGATTGGGCCTCTTCCAGCACCCGCCGCTGGTAAGGCATACGTTCAGAATGTCGGACGCTCGTGCCGGGCGGGCTTGGGGGCGGTTGCGCTCTGAGGATCCCGCTGGGCACTCGATCCGGGTGGAGCGCCGACCCGCCTCCACCGTGTGGGTGCTCCTGGAAGGACGGCTCACGGCAGCGGCAGCCGGACGGTTCGTTGCGGATCTCCGAGCTGCCCTGTCACGCCGCAAGGATCGAGTGGTACTGGACCTGGCCCGCATAGCGGGCTTGGAGGACGGCGCGGTGCGTGAGCTGGTAGCGGGGCTAGCAGGCCATCGGGATCGAATCCGCATCATTCTTCCCCGGGTGGGAGAGTTCGCGCCACTGGCAGCAACATTCCCGCTCTACTAGTAAGCTTCTGACGTTCTGCGGTGGCCTCTCGACGGGAGGTGTCGCCCCGACTCTCCGGTGGTCACAGCGTCAGTTTCGCCCTAGTCAGGGACGCCGCCTAACACCTA